>RFPZ01000017.1 GCA_009925905.1 Candidatus Aquidulcis frankliniae | reverse complement strand
CGGCACACCGGATCCAGACCTCGTGATCCGCACGGGCGGGGAGGAGCGCCTCTCGAATTTCTTGCTCTGGCAGAGCGCCTACGCAGAGATCGTGACGACAGCAACACTCTGGCCAGACTTTGGTGCTGCGGACCTTGACGCCGCGATCACAACCTACATGCAGCGTATTCGGCGGTTTGGGCGATGAGTAGTGGAGCGCTGGCGCAGCGAGCGATCGGCTCCCTCTTGATCCTCCCAGTGGCTGCCGTTGCGCTCTTTCCGCCAGTAGGCACGCTCGCGGTAACCGTTCTCCTGATTGCGCTTGCTGCACGAGAGGCAGCAAAGATCCTCGCGATAGTGCTTGGTGGCGCATCCGCGTTCTGGATCACCGTCATCTTGGTCAGCCCGCTCTTCGCCGGAATCACGCCCGCTCTCGGTGCCGTTCTAACCATCACAACACTCCTGCTCTTCGTAGGCGTGGTGATTCGCCGTGCAGTACGCGCGACAGAGAAGAGGCTGGAGCCTGAGCTGCGACTCCTGCTCGGAACGATGGCAGCCGTCATTTGGCTCAGCCCGCTCACGCTGCTTCCGCTCCTCGCCTCACTCGATCCGCTTGATCGAGGTGCCCCAGCACGTTGGATCATTTGGCTCCTGGCCATCGTTTGGACGGCAGATAGCGCTGCGTATCTTGTTGGGCGAACCATCGGTCGACGCAAGTTGGCGCCGGTTCTCTCGCCGCGCAAGAGCCTTGAAGGATTCGTCGGCGGCATTCTGGTTGCCGGAGTTGTTGGCGCGCTCATCGCCGGACCACTCTTTACACTTGGCACCCCAGAAGAGGTGCGCCCTCTCTGGGGCCTGGTCTGGGGGTTGATCATCGC
This sequence comes from Candidatus Aquidulcis frankliniae, assembly GCA_009925905.1. Taxonomy (GTDB): domain Bacteria; phylum Chloroflexota; class Limnocylindria; order Limnocylindrales; family Limnocylindraceae; genus Limnocylindrus; species Limnocylindrus frankliniae. The sequence goes on along the minus strand of RFPZ01000017.1, from coordinate 19,145 downwards.
AACTGCAGCAGAGGCGGGTGACCTCCTCGAATCGCTCTTCAAGCGTGTTGCAGGAGCAGAGAGCGCTTCCAATCTGATCCCAGGACACGGTGGTGTTCTCGATCGCATCGATAGCTTGCTGCTTGCAGCCCCTGTGACGCTCATCGCCGCGCTCGCTCTGCGAGGGTAACGTGAGCCGCATCCGCGTTGCTCTGCTTGGCGCGAGCGGATCGATCGGCCTACAGGCCGCAGACGTCATTGCGCAACACCCTGACGAGTTTGAACTTGTTGCACTCGCTTCAGGGCGCGGCGGCGAACAGCATGGCGCTCTGGCCTCGGCGAATCCGAAGGCGCGTAGCCTCCTTGCCGGTAGCTCCGATGATCTTCGTTCGCTCGTTCTTGACACTGCACCTGACATCGCACTGATCGCTACCACCGGCGTTGTAGGACTCGCCGCTACCGTTGCCGCGCTCGAGGCGGGCGTGGCGGTGGCGATTGCAAATAAGGAGACGATCGTCGCCGGCGGTGATGTGGTGATGCGCGCTGCTCGCGCAGCTGCCGAGCGCAAGGGGAGCGATGTGCTGGAGCGCCTCCGCCCCGTCGACTCAGAACACTCGGCCCTCTGGCAGTGCCTCGCTGGTGAGTCGTTGGATCGCGTGCGATCACTCTGGCTAACGGCGAGTGGCGGACCGCTGCGCGATGCGACTGCTTCTGAGATTGCCGCGGCACTTCCTGCCACAGCGCTCAAGCACCCGACCTGGAGCATGGGGGCGAAGATCACCATCGACTCGGCAACGCTCGTGAACAAGGGGCTCGAGGCGATTGAGGCACACCGACTCTTCTCGGTGCCCATGGAGCAGGTCAAGATCCTGGTCCACCCGCAGAGCGTTGTTCACGGTTTGGTGGAGTTCGTTGATGGTTCGACGAAGGCGCAGATGGGGAGCCCAGATATGCGAGGACCAATCGGGTATGCCCTCGGCTATCCTGTGCGTATGGCTGCATCTATCCCGAACGTGGATCTCGTCTCCCACGAGTCACTCACGTTTGCTGCGCCCGACCTTGCACGATTCCCAGGCTTGGCGATTGCGCTGGAGGCTGGTCGCGTCGGCGGTGCCGCACCTGGCACTCTCATTGCGGCTGACGGAGTTGCTGTGGATCGCTTCCTCGCTGGTGAATTCCCCCTCGGTGGCATTTCACGCCTGCTTTACGACGCCCTGTCGCAGTTCGGCAGTGGTACCGCGCCGAGAAACGTCGCTGAGGTGATTGCGTTGCATGAAGAGGTAACTTCGTTCGCCCAGCGCTGGAACGGGGCCGCCTGATGGACATCCTGATCGGCATCGCTGGACCAGTGCTTGTCTTCGTACTCCTCGTTGTCCCGCTCATCGTGGTACACGAGCTGGGTCACCTCTTTGCGGCGCGACTTCGCGGTATCGAAGTGCCAGAGTTTGGTATCGGGTTTCCACCGCGTCTCTTCACCCTCATGCGAGGTCGGCGCACCGAGCTCACGATCAACGCACTGCCGCTCGGCGGCTTTGTTCGCATGGCCGGTAGCGAAGAGGGCGATACCGACCCCGCAGGTTGGGAGCGTGCCTCGTTGACCTCAAAAGTGCTGGTGATGGTTGCGGGAGTCGCCATGAACATCGTCGTCGCCTTCCTCCTGATGCTCCTCCTTTCGGGCCCCCTCGCTGAGCGTTCCAGCATCCTTCTTGAAGATGTACAACCGGGCTCCCCAGCTGCAACAGCTGGCATGAAGCCAGGCGACCGCATCGTGGGCATTGAGGGGGAAGCGTTTGACCGCTTTGATTCACCGCTGAGCAGCCTTCCCGAGCGAGCGGGGGATACCGTGATCATGTCGGTGGAAACGCCTGGTCAAGCAGTACGAGATGTGTCGATCATGCTGCGAACTGCAGAAGAGGCGGCAGGGCAGGGGTACATGGGTGTACAGATTGCGTCGATCGATGGCGCGGGCCCACTCTCACGTCCAATCGGCGATGCGCTCGGGCTCGCCGCTACACGAACCTGGGATGCCGGAACGTCGATCATCGGCGCGCTTGGCAGTTTCATAACCTCGCCGTTCCGACCGTCTGACGGAACCAGCGGTGTTGCTGGACCAATTGGCATTGCGGTTGGTGTCTCAGCGGCGGCTGGTCAGCTCGGATTTGCTGGCCTCCTGCACATCGCCGCCCTCCTCTCGGCAAATCTTGCGGTGCTGAATCTGCTACCGATCCCGCCGCTTGACGGTGGTCGCGTTGCGGCACTCTGCCTTCGTCGGCTGCTGGGTGAGGTGCGTGGCCGACGTATTGAACGACAACTTGTCACCGCAGGGGCTGTGCTAATGCTTGCCCTCTTCGCCTGGATCTCACTGGGTGACATCCTCAACCTGTTTGGAGTAGAGCGATGAGCCGCGAACTCAACGTGGTTGCACGACCTGCAGCGGACCGACCAGATCAACTTCGCCCAGTACGCCGCTCAACACCGAGCGTTTCCGTGGGGGGTGTGATGGTCGGTTCAGCACACCCGATCGTGGTGCAATCTATGACCAATACTGACACCGCAGATGCGGCCGGCACCGCTGCGCAGGTCGCGCATCTGACGCGCGCCGGAAGTCAAGTGGTACGGGTCACCGTGAACAATGATGCCGCTGCGGCAGCGATCCCTGAGATCGTGCAGCGACTTGCAGATGACGGAATCCAGACGCCCATCGTTGGTGACTTTCACTACAACGGGCATAAACTCCTCGCTGCGCACCCAAAGGCAGCCGAACTCCTCGCCAAGTACCGGATCAATCCAGGGAATGTGGGGAGCAAGCATCGCGATGAAAACTTCCAGACGATCGTCAAAGTGGCGATCGATTACGGCAAGCCGGTGCGCATTGGAGTGAATTGGGGATCGCTTGACCAAGACCTCCTCACGAAGCTGATGGAGGAGAACGCCGCATCTTCTATCCCGGCTAGCGCACGCGCAGTCACGATTGAAGCGATCGTGCGTTCGGCGACACAGTCTGCCGAACTCGCGGAGTTCACGGGGTTGCCGCACGATCGCATCCTGCTCTCCGCGAAGACGTCGAACGTTCGAGATCTTTTTGATGTGTACACCGAGCTCGCGGGGCGTTGTGACTACCCGCTGCATCTCGGCCTCACCGAGGCAGGGATGGGAATGAAGGGGATCGTGGCTACGAGTGCCGCCCTCGGACACCTCTTGAACCAGGGCATTGGCGATACGATTCGCGTCTCGTTGACGCCAGAGCCAGGTGCCGACCGTGCACTTGAGGTTGAAGTGGCACAACAGATCTTGCAGTCGCTTGGCCTTCGCGCCTTCTCACCGCAAGTCACGTCATGTCCGGGGTGCGGACGCACCACGAGCACGTTCTTTCAAGAGATGGCGCAGGAGATCCAGGCGTACCTGAAGGCGCGTTTGCCAGAGTGGCGCCCATTGCACCCAGGAGTTGAGAACCTTGAAGTTGCGGTGATGGGCTGTGTGGTGAACGGACCAGGGGAGTCAAAGCATGCCAACCTGGGAATTAGCCTCCCAGGAACCTTCGAAGAGCCAGTTGCCCCTGTCTTTCAGGATGGTGCCCTCCTCACCACCCTTCGGGGCGAGAGGATCGTGGCGGAGTTCCTAGAGATCCTTGAGCGCTACGTAGCGACCCGCTACCCAACGAGCTAAATCCTCCTGTCTTTGCACTGCGTGGACGCACGCTCGCCGGCTCGCTGAGCACGCTCAGTTATAGGCTCATCCCCCCGTGGTATAGTTGGTGTAACAACGGCCGCCGAACGAGAGACGTGGGTGACCCCCACGTCTTTTTTATCGGGGCCGCAAGTACAGAAGGGAGGCGTGACGTGAGCAAAGAGCTTGTGAGCGCCCTCATTCAGCTAGGCGCTGAACGCGGTATCGATCGCGCTGCGGTGTTGCAGGCGGCAGAGGAGTCCTACGCGGTCGCCTTGAATCGCCGACACGCTTCATCCGATATTCACGTGCGCCTCGATCCTGAATCAGGGGCAATGCGGGTCTTCCGGGCCCGTCGAGTAGTCGACGAAGTGCTCGTTCCAGGTGCAGAGTGGACTCCAGAAGAGGCCCAGGCCACAAAGCCAGGCGCTGTTGCCGGGGACCTCATTGAACTGGAAGAGATGAATGCCGACATGGGCCGTATCGTTGCCGCCCAGGCTCGCCAGGCGCTCCAGCAGCGCTTGATCCAGATCCAGCGCGATCTAATCATGCAGTCGTTTGCCGAGCGCGCTGGTGAGATTCTCACCGGGGTCGTCATGCGTGTCGACCGCCGCAACCTTGTCTTGGACGTTGGTAAGGCGGAAGCATACCTTCCTGCGACCGAACAGTCGCAGCTCGACACTTTCCGCATTGGTGAAAACGTCAAAGCGCTCCTCCTCGAGGTTCGCACAACAGTTCGTGGTCCAGAGATCCTACTCACACGCACACATAAGAACTTCGTAAAGAAGCTCTTCGAACTTGAGGTTCCCGAGTTAACTGCGGGCACAGTGGAAATCACCTCGATTGCCCGCGAACCGGGCAGCCGCACCAAGATCGTTGTGGCAACGAAGCAGATTGGTCTCGACCCAGTTGGCGCCGTCGTGGGCCAGCGTGGCGCACGCGTGCAAGCTGTTGTGGAAGACCTTGGCGGCGAGAAGATCGACATCATCGCGCACACTGACGATGCAGCTGAAGCGATTGGCCGAGCCCTCTCGCCAGCGCCGGTTGTTTCGGTCACCGTTGATGAAGCATCTAAGTCAGCCACGGTGGTCGTTCCAGAGCGCGCACTCTCGCTAGCGATCGGCGCCGGCGGTCAGAATGCCCGCCTCGCGGCACGACTCACTGGGTTCCGCATTGACATCGCCAGTGACGGATCTGGATCGGCCGAAACTCCTGCAGATGCCCCAGCGGGCGAGGAGGCCTAAGACGCCTGCCGTTCGTACGCGCACCTGCGTGGCCTGCCGGCTGACACAGCCGGCGGAGAGGCTCGTGCGGTACGGAACCTCCGAAGATGGAGGAGTTCACACGGATTCTGTGGGCGGTCGAGGTGCGTGGATCTGTCGAAACGGTGACGACGCGCATGACCTGCTCATTGCTGACGGACTACGGCGGGGACTAAAGGGTCGCATAACTGCCGAGGATCTTGAGCAGATCCTGATGCAGCGAAAAGTAGAAACATCGAAAGGGGGTAGGAGATGACGAAGCAGCGCAAGAGCATCCGTCCACCGCGACCTGATCGTCTGCCGCCCGAGCCAAAGCCTGCGCGCATTGCGCAGGTGCATGACGGGATTCTCGAGTTGCCCGCATCCATTGCGGTCGGTGACCTTGCCACGCTGCTGAAGGTAAACCCTGCAGACATCATCAACCCACTGATCCGCAGCGGTGTCTTTGCCACCATGAATCAAGGGATTGATCGGGAGACGGCTTCGCTCATTGCAACGGAGCTCGGCTTTACCGTGAAAGAGCCAGAGCCTGAAGAGGCCGAGGCAACCCCCGAAGCCACACCAGAGGCACCCCCGGCTGCAACGAAGACCGAGTTCTTCAGCGAAGCACCAGGCGCAAACCTGATCTCGCGTGCCCCGATCGTCACCGTCATGGGCCATGTTGACCACGGTAAGACGAGCCTGCTTGATGCCCTGCGCAAGACAAGTGTGGCGGCTGGTGAGCGCGGTGGTATCACTCAGCATCTTGGCGCGAGCCAGGTGCAGCGTGGCGACCGTTCCATCCTCTTCCTTGATACTCCGGGCCACGAAGCGTTTACGGCGATGCGAGCGCGCGGCGCGCGAGTCACAGACATTGCCATCGTTGTGGTTGCCGCCGATGACGGCGTGATGCCGCAAACAAAGGAGGCGATTAGCCACGCGCGTGCGGCGAACGTGCCGATCATCATTGCGCTGAACAAGGTCGATAAGCCAGATGCAAACCCTGATCGCGTCAAGACCGAGCTTGCAGAGTCCAACGTTGTCATCGAAGACTACGGCGGCGATGTTCCGCTTGTGGCGGTTTCGGCTCGCACCGGTGCCGGCCTTGATGATCTTCTCGACATGGTCCTCCTCGTTGCCGACCTTGGCGACTACAAGGCTGATCCGGCGCGACGTGCCGTTGGCACAGTTATTGAGGCGCAGCGCGACAAGGGGCGCGGTCCGATCGCTACCGTGATCGTGCAGACGGGCACCCTCCGCGTGGGCGACCACATGGTTGTCGGTGCGATCTCGGGGAAGGTGCGATCGCTTGAGTCCACGGATGGGGGTCGCATTAAGTTGGCTGGCCCCTCCACGGCAGTCGTTGTTTCCGGCCTCCCTGAGGTCCCTGTCAGTGGTGAGATCTTCCGCATTGCGGCAGACGAGAAGGAGGCGCGCGCCTGGTCTGAGGCTGCTGCCGATGCAACGAGCGCCGGTCGCGACAACGGAAACGCCACCATGGAAGATCTCTACAAGCGCATTCAATCTGGGGCCGGCAAAGAGGTGCGCGTCATTCTGAAGTCCGATGTGGCTGGCTCTCTCGGCGCGATTGAGCACCAGCTCGAGAAGATGCAGAGCGACGAAGTGCGAATCAACGTGCTTCTCTCCGCGGCAGGTGAGGTCACCGAGAATGACATCCTTCTCGCCTCCGCATCTGATGCAATTGTGCTCGGCTTCACCACGACGCTCACCCCAGGGGCGCGTCGCATGGCCGAAACGAACAAGGTTGACGTTCGTCTCTACGAGATCATTTACGAGCTCGCCGACGATATGAAGGCGGCACTGGAAGGGATGCTTGACCCTGAAAAGTCAGAGGTGGTCGAAGGACGCGCCGAAGTGAAGCAGCTCTTCCCAGGGAAGGGCTTCGTTATCGCTGGTTCGATCATTCGCGAAGGCCGCGTAACCCGCGGTGCCAAGGTTCGTGTGATGCGCGGTGGAAACCTCGTTGCTACCGATGTAATCGAATCACTACGTCGCTTCCGTGATGACGTCCGCGAAGTGAAAGAGGGCCAGGAGTGCGGCATCGGACTTGGCGCTTCGGTCACTGTGCAAGAGGGTGACATCTTGGAGATCATCGGCGAGAAGTCAACGAGGCGGACACTCTAAGCATGTCTGAGCGGATGCCCCGTGTCGACGAGCTGCTCCGAGAAGAGATCAGTGCCCATATCGGTCGATCTCTCAGTGATCCGCGGCTTGGCTTCGTAACCGTCACCAGCGTCTCCACCTCTCCGGATCTTCGTCACGCCAAGGTCTTTGTCAGCACGATTGGGAGCGAAGAGCAGCGCGTCGCCTCGCTCGCAGCGTTAAAGAGTGCCGCATCGCACCTTCGCACCGTGATCGGTAAGGGCCTGCGCATTCGACGTGTTCCTGATCTTCACTTTGAACTTGATGAGGCGGGGGATCGCGGCGCACGTATTCAGCAGCTGCTCGGAAGCATCGCCGATGGCGGTCTTCCACCAGAGACGCTCTCACCACTTCCAGCTCCGACACGCACAGGGGTCGAAGAGAAGATCCGAAGGGTGAAGGGATGAGCGAGCAGGGGACGGTGCACGCCGCGGACTACCTACAGCGCGCAGATGCACTTCGAGCTGCGGCGCTCGCCGCTGTTCCCGCCAACGTGTTGGAGGCACTCCGTGTGGCAAAAAGGTTGTGGGTTGTGCCGCACGAACGACCCGATGCTGATGCGCTCGGCGCAGCCCTCGGGTTAAAGGCGATCCTCGGCCAGCGCGGCGCAGAGGTCGCAGTGATTAGTGCTGACGCCCCACCGGCGGTCTATGACGTGATTCCAACCATTCGTGAGGTTGATCTCGAGGCGCCAGATTGGGCTCCAGATGCGATTGTGCTCGTTGATTGCGCCGATCCGAAGCGTGCCGGCCGTATCGGCCACCTCATCAATGCGCTCCCGGCAGAAACGCCACGCATCCTGATTGATCACCACGTTTCTAACGAGACAACTTGGCCCCTCGCCTGGGTCGACGCACGTGCGGCAGCCACCTGCGAAATGGTCAGCCTCATTGCGCTCGCGCTTGAAGCAGATCTCTCTGCAGACCAGGGTAGGGTCGCGACGACACTTGCCGCGGGCGTCATCATGGACACCGCGACCTTTCAGCATGGGAACACGACCCCGCGAACCCTTGAGGTAGGTGCGCTTCTCCTCGCCGCAGGTGCGCCGATCAGCGAGATCTCCCGAAAGATCTACCGTTCGAAACCACTCGCGCAAGTGCAGCTCCACGCGCGGGTTCTTGCAAGTTTGAGCACCTCAGATGGTGGTCGCACCGTGTTCGCAACGATGACACTGTCTGACCTCAACGAAGTTGGCGCAACACTAGAGATGAGCGAAGGGATTGTCGATTCTCTCGCGCATGTGTCCGAGGCTGATGTTGCGATTTTCTTCAAAGAGGACGGTCCATCCGCCACGCGCATCTCAGCTCGAACGAAGGGGGAGGGCCCCGACGCTACGGCGATCGTTGGTGCATTCGGAGGAGGTGGACACTCGCGAGCCGCTGGCGCCACCATTGAGCGACCCTTGGCCGAAGCCGTCACCTTGGTTCTGGGGCGCGTGGCGGAGCTTCGCGCGTCCAACGTAGCGAGCTGAGCGAATGGCGCGGCGACGGCCGAGCACGCCTGGCATTGACGGGGTCCTTCTCGTTGACAAGCCGAACGGTCCAACGAGCCACGACATCGTGGCGAAAATCCGCCGCATGGCCGGCCAACCACGCATCGGTCACGGCGGCACCCTCGACCCGTTCGCTACTGGGCTCTTGGTACTTGTCCTCGGCCGAGCGACTCGTTTGGCGAGCCTGCACCTTGGTGGCGAAAAGCGCTACGAGGCCACCTTCTCATTTGGTGGCGCAACGACGACCGACGATCTCGATGGCGAGCGCATGGGCGATCTAGGGGCGCCCCCCTCCCGAGCAGCCGTTGAAGCTCTGCTGCCTCGCTACCGCGGCGCGCTTGAGCAGGTGCCGCCTTCCCACTCAGCGAAGCGCACAGACGGTGTACGCGCCTATGAGCGTGCGCGCGCAGGGGAGGTAGTGGAACTTGCACCGCGTCCGATTGAGATCAAGCGGTTTAAGGTGCTCGGCTGGGACGATTCCCATGCCGAGGAGCCCTTGATGCACGCCCAGCTGGACGTAAGTTCCGGGACCTACATTCGCGCCATTGCACGAGACCTTGGCCGCGACGCAGGAAGCGGGGCCCATCTCGTCGCACTGCGTCGCGTGGGCTCTGGTGTCTTTGCAGTAGGGGAGGCGCACACCATGGAGCAGATCGCCGCCGCCGCTCTCGCGGGCGAGCTACGCAACCTGCTCCTCCCACTTGACGCTGGACTTGATCACATCGCCGCAACAGAGGTCGGAGAGAAGGGGGCGGCGCTGCTGCGCGACGGGATCGCACTCCCACTCGGCATGCTCGATCGTACCGGCCAAGAGACTCCAGAGGGGAGCCCCTTGCGACTGCACGTGCATGGCGCGATCGCGGCGTTCGGTCGCCGCACCGCATTTGGTGCGCAGCCTGAGCGGGTCTTCATTGAATCTAATGCGCTGGTCGGCCAACGCCTATGAAGAGAGTGGTTGGATGGGACGAGCTGGCGCTGGAGATTGCGTCAGTCGAGGGTGCTCCTGGGTCGGTCCTCACCCTTGGGGTCTTTGATGGGCTCCATCGCGGGCATGTGCGCCTGCTCGCCGCTGCTGAGCGACTTGCTCGGGCGGCAGGGCTCCAGCGCGTTCACATTGGCTTCACGCCACACCCCGACCTGCTGATGCGCGGCGCAACCCCACTCCAACTCCTCGACGCAGGGGAGCTCGAGCTTCGTATGACGGGGGCTGGCGTTGACCTTTGGTGTGACCTCCCCTTTACGCCAGAGACGCGCGATACGCCGTGGGAGCGCTTCATCGAGCGCCTCGTCGAGGTGACGAGGGCGAAGAGCATCGTCCTCTCCCCGGAGTCCGCGTTCGGCCAGGGCCGGCAAGGAACGCTGCCCAACGTTCGGGCCTGGGGGGCTGCGCACGGACTGCAGGTGCACCCAGTGGCAGAGGCGACCGCTGGCGGGGCCCCCATTCGCAGCACCCGCATCCGAGAGGCGATCGTGGGTGGGGACCTGACGGGGGCGGCGCGCCTCCTTGCTCGACCCTACGCTCTCGTGGGCAGGCTCCAGGGTGACGAGGTGCGCCTGCAGCCCAGCGAGGCGGCTGTGCCCCCACCAGGGGAATACCGGGCTCGCGTTGGGGCCGCTGGGCGGCCTGAAGGGCGCCTCCCTCTTGTTGGGCGGCTCACCACCGTGCGCGTCAGCGCGGATGGGCTGACGATCACGCTCCTCCGACCAGAGGCAGCCGATCGACGCTTTGAGGGGGGTCTGGTACGGGTCGCCCTGCTTGGGGGGAGCCTCCAAGCGTAGATTTGCTACCCTATGTACATCCAAGATGTGATGAAGAGATGAGGGGTGCCCTTGGAGCACCTCCGAAATAAGGAGAACTACCACTTGCCACTAGATCAAGAAACCACCGCACGTATCGTTGCTGAAAACGGGCGTCACGGTACTGACACTGGGTCCGCAGATGTCCAGATTGCACTCCTCACGGAGCGCATTCAGGGGCTAACCGCGCATCTGCAAACCTTTAAGCAGGACAACCACTCGCGCCGTGGGCTCTTGAAGCTCGTCGGTCAGCGACGTCGACTGCTGACATTCCTCAAGCGTGAAGATGCAGCGCGCTACGCCGCGCTCTCCGAGAAGCTCGGACTTCGACGCTAACCACCCCCCAGCCTCTGGCTGGGAATACATTGGCACGCTGGCGGAAGAACCGGTAGCGGCCTGACAGGAGTACAGAATGAGCAACATCACCAGCGTATCCGCCGAGTTCGGCGGTCAAACCCTCACGATTGAGACCGGCCGATTGGCCCGCCTCGCCGGTGGAGCAGTCACCGTTCGCTACGGCGACACCGTGGTCCTTGGCACTGCAAACCGCAGTGAGCCACGTCCAGGCCTCGACTTCTTCCCGCTCACGATTGAATTCGAAGAGCGCATGTACGCAGCGGGAAAGATTCCAGGCGGTTACATCAAGCGCGAAGGGCGAGCTTCCGAGAACGCAACGCTCTCCGCTCGTCTCACCGACCGACCGATCCGACCACTCTTCCCGGAAGGGTATAAGGACGACGTACAGGTGGTGATCACCGTGCTGAGCGCGGATCAGGAGAACGATCCAGACATCCTCGGAACGCTCGCCGCTTCTGCGGCACTGACGATCTCTGAGATTCCGTTCCTCGGGCCAATCGGCGCAGTGCGCGTCGGTATCGTGAACGGTGCCTTTGTCATCAACCCAACATTCGACCAGCTCAAAGAGAGCGATCTCGACTTGGTGGTTTCAGGAACAGTCGACGCGATCATGATGGTCGAGGCTGGCGCAAACCTGATCACCGAAGACAAGATGGCAGAGGCCATTGAGTTCGGTCACAACGCTATCAAGGCGCTCGTTGCCCTGCAGGAGGAGCTCCGTGCCAAGGTTGGTAAGGAGAAGCGAGTTCCATACATTGAGCCAAGCACCGACAGCGTGCTCGCCTTCGCCGAGGCGGCCGCCAATGGCGGCACCTTCGTGATCGTTGACACTGAGACGACCGGCCTTGATCCAAAGATCTCCGATCTCGTCGAAGTTGCTGCAGTGAAGATCAAGGGTGGCAAGATCACCGATCGCTGGAGCAGCTTTGTCGATGCCGGTAACGGCATCGTCGGCGCACAGATGCATGGAATCACCGACAAAGACATCAAGGGCGGCCTGTCCCCAAAGGCGGCAGCCGAGAAGATTGCTGAATTCGCCAAGGGTGCAATCCTTGTCGGACACAACCTCGGCTTTGACGTTGCCTTCCTCGACGATGCACTCGGCAAGGGTCGCGCATTTGCGACCGAGCAGGGCAGCTATCTCGACACCTACGTCCTCTTCAAGGAGGCGTACCCAGAGAGCGAATCGTTCAAGCTCGGAGATCTCGCACGCGTCTATGGCGCAGCGACAACCCCGAACCATCGAGCCGCTGCTGACGCTGAAGCGACGGCAGAACTCTTGCTGATCCTCGCCAGCGAGCTTCCAGGTCGCCTCGCGGCGCTCAAGGAGGGGATCGCCGATTCGATCCGAGCAGCACGCACAGGTAAGGGCGAGCCAAAGGCGATCTTCGAGTCGGCGCGTCGAAAGGCGCGCGTTGGCAAGAACCTCTTTGCCTGGATGCATAAGAAGACAGCACGTAACCTCACGATGAAGGAGGGGATCCGTCTCGACGGTCGTAAGGTTGATGAAATCCGCAAGATCTCTGTAGAGGTCGGCCTCCTTCCACGCGCACATGGATCAGGTTTGTTTACCCGCGGTGAGACGCAGGCGTTGAGCGTGGCCACCCTTGGCCCAGTGGCACAGGGGCAGCGCCTCGACACGATCTCGCCCATCACAGAGAAGCGTTACATCCATCACTACAACATGCCGCCGTACAGCACTGGCGAGAATAAGCCGATGCGGGGTCCAGGGCGACGCGAGATTGGTCATGGGGCCCTCGCCGAGCGCGCACTGATCCCAGTGCTCCCGTCGATCGAGGAGTTCCCATACGCCATCCGAGTTGTCTCGGAATGCGTAACCTCCAATGGATCGACGTCCATGGCTTCGACCTGTGGATCGAGCCTCTCGCTCCTTGATGCCGGCGTGCCGCTCAAAGCGTCTGTGGCGGGTGCTGCGATGGGCCTGATGTCTGAGCCAAACGGCGAATTCATCGTCCTAACGGACATCCTTGGCAAAGAGGATGCCTTTGGCGACATGGACTTCAAGGTGACAGGAACCCGCACCGGAATCACCGCCTTGCAGATGGACATCAAGGTGCAGGGGATCAACGGGGCGATCATTCGCACCGGTCTCAAGGATGCCCTCACAGCGCGTCTTGAGATCCTCGACAAGATGGACGCGGTCATCAGCACAGCTCGACCAGAGCTCTCAGATTTCGCTCCACGAATCACCACGATCAAGATCAATCCGGAGAAGATCCGCGACATCATTGGTAAAGGTGGGGCGGTCATCCGCAAGTTGCAGGATGACTTCCAGGTCAATATCAATGTTCAGGACGATGGCACCGTGCAGATCGCTTCGGCTGACCCAGAGCGCACTAAGGGAGTCCTTGATGCGATCAACGGGATCACCAAAGAGGTTGAGCTCGGCGCGCTTTACATGGGCAAGGTCACCCGTATCATGGGCTTCGGCTGCTTCGTTGAGATCCTTCCCGGCAAGGAAGGTCTCGTGCGTATCGGCGAGCTCGCGGACTACCGTGTAAACACCGTTGAGGATGAGGTTGCCGTCGGCGACGAGATCATGGTTGTGGTCACCGAAGTTGACCGCCAGGGTCGAGTTAACCTGTCGCGCCGCGCCGCCATGCAGCGTCACAAGGCTGCGCCTCAGGAGTAACCGTGCTCCTAAACGCTAAGAGATCAACTGAGGACTTGCGGTCAACCCGCAGGTCCTCAGTCGTCCACTGGCCAGCATGAGTAACGTGTCACACCCAGAGGGCTACGTGGTTGCCGTGCTTGGCGCTACCGGTCTGGTTGGGCAAACCATGATCGCCATCCTTGAAGAACGCAACTTTCCCGTGCGCACGCTTATTCCACTGGCGGCAACGAGCGGTGGGCGAACCGTGCACTTTCGTGGCGCTGATATTCCGGTAAAACAGGTTCAGCCTGAATCGTTTGACGGTGTTGATATTGCAATCTTCAGCGCGGGTGGGGCAGCGAGCCTGATGTATGCCCCCGAAGCCGCATCGCGTGGATGCGTAGTTGTCGACAACTCTAGCGCTTGGCGCATGGATGCGAACGTTCCGTTGGTGGTATCCCAGGTAAACCCTGGAGCGCTCAAACCACACAACGGGATCATTGCCAATCCGAACTGCTCTACGATGCAACTTGCTCCACTATTAAAGGCACTCTCGGATGCAGCTGGCCTTGAGCGAGTTGTTGTTGCGACCTACCAGTCGGTCTCAGGCGCGGGCGCGAAATCGGTAGCGGATTTGGTGCAGCAGCGCGCCACGGTTGTGAGCGGTGGTAACGCAACGTCAACTATTTATCCGCACGCTGTTGTATCAAGCCCAATCCCGGCCATTGATGTATTCCTCCCCGATGGCTCAACCAAGGAGGAGACGAAGGTTGTCAACGAGAGCCGAAAGATTCTTGACCTACCGAGTCTTCGCATCTCGGCTACGGCTGTACGAGTTCCGATTGAGCGAAGTCACTCTGAAGCGGTCCATGTTGAACTCTCTCGAGCCCTCAGCCCTGACCAAGCTCGTGCTGCCTTCGCTGGAATGCAGGGGGTCACAGTTGTCGACGACCCTGTGAACCACGCCTATCCACTGGCGGCGGATGCAGCCGGGAGCGATGAGATTTTTGTCGGCCGAGTGCGCACCGATAACAGCGTTGAACATGGACTCGCCTTCTGGGTTGTCAGCGACAACGTGCGGAAGGGTGCCGCCACCAACGCTGTCCAAATCGCCGAACTCCTCGTCAAGATGAACCTGGTTCATGGAGCACGCCACGACGCCTAACAGGGTCGTGCTCGAGCTCGCCTCGGTAGCGCGCGACGCCGCTGCCTGCACGGCGTGTGGGCTTTCTGCAACGAGGACACAGACGGTTCCCGGCGAGGGGAGTCCCATCGCGCAGATTGTGTTTGTTGGGGAAGCCCCTGGCGCACGTGAGGATCAGGCTGGCCGCCCGTTTGTGGGTGCCTCTGGTCACCTCCTCGACAACTTGCTGGCCTCGATCGGCCTTCGCCGTGAGGAGGTGTTCATCCTGAATACGGTGAAGTGCCGACCACCTGGAAACCGAAATCCGCAGAAATCTGAAACCGCGGCGTGCGCCCCCCTCCTAACACGCCAGCTTCAGGCGCTCCAGCCACGAGTGATCGCTACGCTCGGGAGGCACGCTCTGGCTGTCTTTGCGCCAAGCGCCAGAATTGCGGAGGTGCACGGACGTCCGTACGCACGAACAGAGGATGACCCGCACGGAGGCGCAATGCTCTTCCCCCTCTACCATCCCGCAGCAGCACTGCATAACGGGAGCTTGCGATCAACTCTCGAGCGCGACATGGCTGCGCTACGGGGGTACCTCAATATGCACGCTCGCGAAGGGGCAGGGGAGGCTACCCTACGCGAGGTGGATTCGGTGCCAATTCGGCCCCGTTCCAAGAGGCAAGGGGAGGCTGAATGACGCGACGCCCGCAACCGGCACGCCGACCAGCGGAAGCCAGGCATCCCCAGGAGACCCGACGCCCACACAAGGCGGCGGCTAGCGGCCCGGCGCTTCGCCTCATCCCGCTAGGCGGCATGGGCGAGATCGGAAAGAACCTCTATCTCTACGAGTACCAGGACACGATCATCCTGGTCGACTGTGGCCTCGCCTTTCCCGACGAGACCACCCTCGGCGTCGACATCATCATTCCCGACATCAGCTACCTCCGCGCACGTCGCAGTGCCGTCAAAGCGGTCCTCATCACCCATGGACACGAGGACCACGTCGGCGCGCTCCCGCACATTCTCCCTGAGCTTCCTGGTGTGCCGGTCTACGCCAGCACCCTTGCGCGTGGGCTCCTCGCAAACAAGCTGAAGGAGTTCAAGGTCACCGCAAATCCACTGCGCCCGCTCGACCCGGGCGGCCGCCTCGAGGTGGGACCTTTTACAATCGAGCCATTCCGCGTCGGCCACTCAATTCCTGATGCCATGGGCTACGCAATTCACTCACCTGTTGGAACAGTAATCCACACCGGCGACTTCAAGTTTGATCAAACTCCGGCTGATGGAAAGACAGCAGACTTTGCCATGCTGGCAAAGTTTGGCGCACAGGGGGTGCTCGCACTCGTCTCGGACAGCACGCGCGCTGAAGCTCCCGGCTACACGCCGAGCGAGCAGGTTGTTGGTCAGGCGTTCAAGGGAATCATCAGCAGCGCTCCAGGTCGCGTGATCATTGCGACCTTCGCCTCAAACATTGCACGTATTCAGCAGGTGCTCGACGCGGCAGGGGAATTCCACCGCAAGGTGGCGGTTGTCGGTCGCTCCATGGAGCAGAACGTCAAGATCGCTAGGGACCTTGGCTATTTGAAGTTCCCTACGCCACTCCTTGCCAAAGAGGAGATCGCGCGTCGCACAAAAGAGCCGCTCGTCATCGCCACAACCGGCGCGCAGGGCGAGCCGATGGCCGGACTCGCCAAGATGGCGAAGGGCGAGCACCGCAACGTTGAGATTCAGAACGGCGACACCGTCATCGTGTCTGCATCGCCGATCCCAGGAAACGAAGAGGCTGTTGGCCGCACCATTGACAATCTCTTCAAGTCCGGTGCGAACGTGATCTATCACTCGATTGCACAGGTGCACGTCTCAGGTCACGCCTCACAGGAGGAGCTGAAGATGATGCTCGCACTCACCAAACCAAAGTACTTCGTGCCGATGCACGGAGAGATGCGCATGCAGGTGGCCCACGGTCGACTTGCCACACAAATGGGGGTACCCCCATCGGGAGTATTTATCATTGACAACGGCACGCCGGTTGAGTTTGCGGCGGATGGCAGCGCACGGCGAGGTAAGCCGGTCGAACACGGCTCAGTCTTTGTGGATGGCTCGTCGGTTGGCGAGATCAGTGAAATCGTTCTTCGTGATCGACGCACGCTTGCCGACGACGGCATCGTTGTTGTCATTGCTACCGTAGATGCGCGGACTGGAAAACCTGTTGGTCGGCCAGCACTGGTTACCCGCGGCTTCCTAAACGGTGATGAAGACAACAAACTTGTTGAAGAGGCGATCACCATCGCTCTCAAGGCAATCCAACAGAAGGGCGATCGCGGTGCCGAGGTTGGCTTGATCAAGGCGCAGCTCAGCGATTCGGTCTCGAGGTTCCTTGGCAAAGAGACACGACGTCGCCCACTTATCGTCCCTGTGGTGGTGGAGGTTTAAGCGATGGCCAAACGGAGAGGGGAGAGCACCGGTCGCGAAACGCGACGTAGCCCGCTGGCATCACGCACAGCGCTCCGCACCCTGCTCTCTTTGGCAATTGCCGTTACTGGTGTCATTTTTGCTGTTGGTCTAGTGCTTCCGGGTCGTGGCGCATTAGCGGATGTGCTGCGTGACGTGCTTGCACCGTGGTTTGGTGCGGGCCGCTGGCTGGTTCCAGTCCTGCTTATCGGCTTCGCCGTATGGATCGAGCGTCGCGCCGCCACCGCCTCACGCGTCCCTCTGCGCATTGCCTTGTCGCTCCTTGCTCTTGTTGGCCTGCTCGCGCTCGTCGAGATTGTCTTCCCAAGCCACGGCGGCCGAATCGGGAGCATTGCAGGTGGGGGCGCTGCGAACCTGCTCACTGGCATCGGCGCGTTCGTAGCATGGCTCGGGGTTTTAACCGGCGTCGGCCTAATCCTCGCTGAAGCAACGGTGCGGAAGATCTTCGCGACCCTCTTTACAGGTGCAAAGGTGGGGGCGGAGGTGCTCGGTGATAGCGTTGAACGGCTGGCATCGGAGCGCGAGCGCATCATGCACGAGCGGGAAGCTGCACGTGCGGCCGAAGAGGCACGAGCGCTCGCCGAAGCGGCGCGTCAACCAGTAATCAACGTTGCGCCAGAGCAGATTACGCCAGAACATGACTTGCCCTCGACGGAGGTACTTAATGAGCGGGAGACCACAGGCGTCCGCACAGGAGCGTCGGTGCGTGAACCAGGGAGTGCACTCGCAGCGGGTGGCCTTACGTCGATAGGTGGGGCCAAGGGAGAGGGATCCATCGCGTGGGAACGTCCCTCCACAAACCTTCTTGATGCACCTGGCAAGGCAGTAAGCCCGAATGCAAGCATTCACCAGGCCAACGCCGCAATCATTGTGCAAAAGCTGCGCGATCTCGGCATCGAGATCATCTCGGTAACCGCCAATCCTGGTCCGGTTGTCACGCAGTACGAGCTGACACCCGCGCCCAACGTGCGGATCAGCCGCATCGAAGGACTCGGCGACGATCTAGCAATGGCACTAAGCGCCAGATCCATTCGAATAGAGGCGCCGATCCCTGGCAAAGCGGTTGTCGGAATTGAGATCCCAAATCAGGAGGCTGAAGCGATCCGTTTCAAGCCACTGCTCACACCAACCAATACGGCTGGCGCTTGGATGCCAAGTCAGGGAATTCCATTTGCCCTTGGTAAAGACGTTGGCGGGGCACCGCAGGTCCGTGATCTTGCCAGCATGCCGCATCTTCTCATCGCAGGGGCAACAGGGTCGGGGAAGAGCGTCATGGTAAATGCCATCATCGCCTCATTCCTGTTTGCCCGGACGCCGCAAGAGCTTCGTATGATCTTGGTCGATCCAAAGCGAGTTGAACTCTCTGGGTACAACGGACTGCCGCACCTACTCGTTCCGGTGATCACTGAGTCCGATAAGGCCGCCTCCGCCTTGAAGTGGGCGGTTCTCGAGATGGAGAATCGATATCGCATGTTTGCGGCCGCTGGTGCGCGAAATCTTGAGGGCTATAACTCCAGTCGCGAGGATGTGCACGATCGCATGTATTCCATCGTGATCATCATCGACGAGCTGGCTGACTTGATGATGCAAGACGGTCGGGAGACCGAAGAGTCAATCGTGCGAATCGCACAGAAGGCCCGCGCCACGGGCATTCATCTCATCCTCGCAACTCAGCGACCTTCGGTCAACGTTGTCACAGGGTTGATCAAGGCAAACATTCCAAGTCGAATTGCCTTCTCGATGGCGAGCCAAATCGATTCGCGCACCGTGCTCGACGCACCTGGAGCCGAAGACCTCATTGGCCGTGGCGATATGCTCTTTCAGCCTTCAGATGCGCCAAAGCCAACCCGCATGCAAGGCGTGTTCGTCTCGGATCGTGAGATCAGCGCGGTAGTTGCGCATTGGCGCGAGCAAGGGTTGCCTGACTATCAACCAGGGATCGTTGCATCCGCCGAACGCAGCAGTGGTCGTGGAGCCGACCACGGTCGCGATGAGGAACCGGCAGATCGTTTGTTCGATGAGGCGGTGAAGGTTGTCGCCGAGCATGATCGTGCCTCTGCGTCGCTTCTACAGCGTCGACTCCGCATTGGCTACGCGCGAGCAGCGCGGATCATCGATCAGCTTGAGGAGAAGGGGTACATCGGGTCGTTTGATGGTTCAACAGCGCGTGTAGTGAATCGCGACAAGATTGCCGCAGACCGCTTTGACAAAGGCATCGATGCCAATGGTATAAGG
>RFPZ01000154.1 GCA_009925905.1 Candidatus Aquidulcis frankliniae | reverse complement strand
GAGCTCGCCCACCATCGGGCCTTGCTTGTAGCCGTGCCCTGAACCGCCTCCAGCAAGCCAGACCGCTGAGTTCTCGGGGTGCTGATCAAGCACGTAGTGACCACTCTTGGTGCGCTCATGCTGACAGGCGCGCGTCTCCTTGATTGGCGCACTCTTCAGGGTCGGGAATCGCACGGCACACTCCCGCGCACGCGCAATCGAGGTTGGATGGGCTTCGTCGGGCCAGGCGCTCGGATCAAAACTGCCAGCATCAAACTCTGGTCCAACTTTCACGCCGTGACCCTCGTCGTCGGGAATCCCCCAGACGCCTAGTCCCTCGTCGATCCAGGTTGGGATTTCGCCGACACCCATGTTCGGCGCATCGAAGTAGATCGCGTCGCGTCGAACTGGGCTGATCGAAGCCTCCGCTTCGGCGCCTACCAGGTGCGGGAACAGCTCGGGGAGCCATGGCCCCGCCGCCCACACGGTTGCCCCAGCGGCAATCGGCACGCCGTTCGCGTCGAGCGCGCTTCCATCGTTCGCAGGTGTGGCACGACCGCGCACGATTACGCCCCCCTCGCGTTGCAAGATGCGCGCCGCGGCGCGAACACCGTTCCCCGCCCGCAAGAAGCCGGCGGTTGGTTCGTAAAGCACTGAGGTGAGCCCGTCCAGGCCGAGTGTCGGCCAGCGGCGCAGCGCTTCGTCGGGAGTAATGCGTTCGCACTGTACGCCAGCCTCGCGCATGCGCTCCTCGGAGTGGCCCTCCCAGATGCCATCACCTGAGATGAACCAGGCGACGCCGCTCTCGACGAAGATCTGCTCGCCGGCCGCCTCGCCAAGCTCCTTCCAGGCAACAAGCGCACGTTGCGTCCAGCCCATCAGCAACGAATCCTCTCCATGCGAGTGACGAATGATGCGGCTGTAATCGCCTGAGGTGGTCTTGGGGCCGCCAGGCTCGCGCTCTTCAATTACCTGAACGGTGGCGCCGAGCCGTCGCGCCTGCAGCGCGGTCCACGTGCCCCAGACACCGCCGCCAACCAC
>RFPZ01000153.1 GCA_009925905.1 Candidatus Aquidulcis frankliniae | reverse complement strand
CAAACTATCGCGACCAACGTCGCCAGCGCCTATGACGATCCGCACCGTTTGGTTCGCCCACGCGGCGAGCGAGCGGCGCACGGTGGCGTAGGTTGCCCAGCGGGTGCGCGATGCAGCGAGCTGCTGGTAGAGCACGGTACGTGTGCCGTCGGCCGCCTCGACCCAGACGCGGAACCAGTCCGCCGTGGTTGCGCTGGAGCCATACGAAAACGCGAGCCCGAAGGCCAGCTCTCCTGGGTCTGCGCCGAGCGTGATCTCGGGCGAACGTGCGGTGGTGATGCCATCCAGATCGTTGATGTTTGCGGTTCGACCCGCCGCTGCACCAGTTACGAGTGCGCGATAGCCAGAGGCGCCGTTCTCACGCTGCATGATCGACGCACCGATCCGCACCAGTGCGGGACGCCCGCGTTCAAAGGCGCCACTCATTGCCGTGTCGGTGCCATCGGGATTCACGGCCCAGCCAGCTTCTCGTTCAAAGTCATCGAAGCGCGGACCGCAGCGACGGCTGCCCAGCCCCGCCGCTTCCGACGGGCAGTCTGCCTCACCAATCATCCAAAGGATGGCATCGCGGTTCCCCGCCACTTCACTCGCCATCGCCGCCGCAGTCGGATAGAAGCGCGATACCTCGCCAGTGAATTCACCAATCTCCATGAGAATGCTCGGCACCTTGTATGTCGCGTACATCCAATCGGTGGACGAGCCACCCGTTGGCAAGTATCGAATCGGCTCGTAACCGTTCCGCGCTGTCATGCCAGCAACCAGCCCGTACATCGTCAAACGATCATCGATCGTCATCGAAGGAATTCCTGCCGACCGCGGGAAGATCGGCCAGGCAACGAATCGCCCGGCGGCGTGAAGGCTGAGATAGATGCTGATGCGCTGAACGCCGTCGATGACGCGTGATGCAACGAAGTCGCGCATCGCGGCCGTCTCGGGCGCTGAGAACTTTGCGGGTCCAGCGTAGATGCGCGACGCTGGATTCTTCGTGCTGCTGTTGCAGCAGCGCCAGTATGCACCGTAG
>RFPZ01000152.1 GCA_009925905.1 Candidatus Aquidulcis frankliniae | reverse complement strand
GTTCACCCTGATCATGATCTTGATCTATCGCCTGGAAGATTCGCGCCTCGGTCGCACATGGGACGCCATTCGCGAAGATGAGCTTGCAGCTGAATCGTCTGGAGTGAACATCGTGATCGCAAAGCTGCAAGCCTTCGCCGTGGGCGCATCTATTGCCGGCATCGTTGGTGTAGTGAATGCTGCCAAGATCACCATCGTCACACCTGACCAGTTCAGATTCGCCGTCTCTATTAGCGCCCTTGCGGCCGTCGTACTTGGCGGCATGGGGAACACCATTGGTGTCGCGACCGGGGCGTTCATCATCTATCTCTTCCAGAGCATCTTGTTGAAGCAGCTCAACACCTTGGTTGAAAACTTCAACATTCCAGTGCTCAACCAGATCGACTTCCTCGAATTCCAGTACGTGCTCTACGGGATTGTGCTGGTCTTGATGATGCTTAAGCGCCCACAGGGCATCTTCCCCGCACGTCGACGAATGCGTGAGTTCGCCCCTCTGAAGATCGGAAAGGGTGGGCTGAAGTGAGCGCATCAAAGAAGAGCCCAATGCTAAAGGCGCGAGGCGTCACCCGAAAGTTCGGTGGCCTTGTCGCCGTAAACAACGTCGACTTTGAGATTCCTCGTGGCTCCATCAGCGCGATCATTGGGCCGAACGGCGCAGGTAAGACCACCTTCTTTAATGTCATCGCTGGTATCTACGCTCCAACGTTGGGCACGATTGAGCTCGACGGCAAGCCGCTCATTTCGCCACCGACGGGTGCTGGTCGAGAGCCGATTCTCCTTGTTGTGCCGATGATTCCGTTCGTCGGTTTGGCGGTCTACTTCTTGATTGCGGTCGGCGGGGACACCGGTCTCGTCGAAGGGGTTGCCTCGGTCGCGGTTGCCCTCCTCGGATTTGTGGGTGCGCTCCTTCTTAACATCGTTCGCCCAACTTGGTACAACCGCCTTATCAAGCGCATCGGCGTCACGCGGCCTGCTCGCCCGAACGACATGGTTGTTGCCGGTCTTGCGCGCACCTTCCAGAACATT
>RFPZ01000151.1 GCA_009925905.1 Candidatus Aquidulcis frankliniae | reverse complement strand
CCAGCTGGATGTTCTGCGTTCAGTACTACACGCGGCGCAATCGCCGATTGGTCGGTCTCACACAGCGCAGTTCGGTTCTGCGTGGTGGCTACACCTTCCTCGTCAACAAGTACTACCTCGACGCTCTCTACGAGAAGGTCATCGTCCGCGCGATCGCACATCCGATCGCCCGGGCCGCCTACTGGTTCAATCAGAACGTCATCGACGGCATCGTGAACGGTGCCGGCAAGATCTCACGCCGCACTGCCGGCTGGGTATACCGAAACATCGATCAGCGCGTCGTCGACGGCGCGGTGAACGGCTCGGGCGCCGCGGCCCGAGGCACGGGTGGGGCGTTGCGCCCCGTCCAGTCGGGCAAGGTCAATCAATACGGAGCGCTGCTGTTCGCTGCGGCCGCCATCGGCGCTCTCGTACTCGTCATCGTGAACACCTGAGGAGATACGGCATGGAAGTACTCCGTGACCAGAACTGGCTGCTGACCGTCGGCACCTTTTTGCCATTGGTCGGCGTCTTGGTGATGCTCTTCATCCCCAAGTCCGACGAGGAGTCGCACAAGGCGGTGGCGTTGATCACCGCACTCGCCACGTTGGCGATCGGCATCTACACATTGACGCAGTTCGACTTCGATCAAGCCGACAAGCTGCAGTTCTTCGCCGACGCCGAGTGGATCAAGGTCATCTCGAGCAACTACACGATCGGCCTCGACGGTATGAGCCTTCCGCTCTACATCTTGTCGATGGTCGTCACCGTGCTCGTGATGATCTACTCCTGGAACCACATTCCGTCGCCGGGCAACCCCAAGGCGTTCCTCAGCCTGATGCTCATCCTGCAGACGGGCATGGCCGGAACCTTCATCGCCCAGGACCTCATCCTCTTCTTCGTCTTCTTCGAAGTGGTTCTGCTGCCGATGTACTTCATGATCGGTGTGTGGGGTGGCGAACAGCGCCAGTACGCCTCGCTCAAATTCTTCCTCTACACGATGTTCGGCTCGGCGCTCATGCTCGTGGCGTTCATCGCGCTGTTCTTCAAGGTGCGCGGCGCGCTGCCCGAGGGCGTTGAGCCGTCGTTCTCGATTCCGAT
>RFPZ01000016.1 GCA_009925905.1 Candidatus Aquidulcis frankliniae | reverse complement strand
ACGACCCGTCGCGTTCTGCACGTCGACCTTGACGCGTTCTTCGCGTCGGTCGAGATTCGCGACAACCCGTCGCTCGCGGGCAAGCCCGTCGCCGTCGGATACGGCGAGGGTTCTCGTGGCGTGATCTGCGCCGCCTCCTATGAGGCACGTGCGTTTGGTGTTCGCGCGGCAACGTCGGTGCACGTTGCGCGGGCGCGTTGCCCCAACCTGATCCTGATTCCGCCTCGCCACGATCGCTACAGCGGCGTCTCACGCGAAGTGATGAAGGTACTCGGCGGCTGGAGCCCCGTCGTTGAGCAAGTCTCCGTCGACGAGGCCTACCTTGACCTGAATGGCACCGAGCAGTTGCACGGCTCACTAGAAGCTGCTGGCCGCGGCATTCGCGCTGCTGTCAAATCAGCGACGGGCCTGACGATTAGCGTTGGTGGCGCGTCCAGCAAACTCGTGGCGAAGATTGCATCAGGCGCTGAGAAGCCGAACGGCCTGACCATCGTTGCGCCAGGCAACGAAGCTGCATGGCTCGCACCGCGAAAGGTCGGCGCGATTCCTGGCATTGGGCCCGTCGCGCAAAGCGTCTTGCGTGAACTTGAGATTCTTACCTGTGGTGATCTTGCTACCGCACCCGACGATCATCTGCTGCGTCGCTTCGGCGATCGCGGACCCGACCTGAAGTTGCTCGCGCGCGGTATTGACGACACGCCTGTTGATGATGGCGGCGAACGAAAGTCACTCGGTCGCGAGATGACCCTCGACGACGACGTCGCCGATCCAGAGGCGCTCGAGACGCTGCTGCTTGGTCTTGTTGAGTCGGTTGCCTACTCACTGCGCAGCGAGGGCCTGCTTGCGCGCACCGTGACGCTCAAGCTGAAAGACTCCGAGTTCCAGTCAATTACGCGACAACTAAAGCTTGCGCAACCATCGGATCTTGCCGGCCCAATCTTTGAGGCGGCACGAGCGCTGCTTGAGAAGACGGCGCGCGGCAGCGCCTATCGACTCATTGGTGTCTCAACCTCGGACCTCGGCGAAGATGAACAGCTCGCACTCTTTGACGGCGCGATGCAGGCACGCGAACGCACCATCACCACGGCCGCTGATGCCATGCGCCGCAAGTACGGCGAGGATGCGATCACGCGGGCACGACTCCTTGACGAGGATGAGGAGTAGCAGGGCCGCTGTGCCACCCACTTGACACAGTTCCGAACAGGCGTTCTAATACCCCTATGACCCGACATGACCAAGACCGAAAGACGAGGATCCTCCAGGCGATCGCCGAAGGGATCCGCCGTTCGGGCACTCCGCCGACCGTGCGAGAGATCGCCGATCTGGTCGGCCTTGCCGCCCCCTCCGCCGTCCATCACCACCTGGAGACCCTCGAGCAGGAGGGGCTGATTGAGCGTGGCGCCGGCCTCTCGCGCTCCGTGCGCCTCACCGCCCGGGGCCGCTCCCTCCTTGAGATCGACAGCGAACTTGAGACGACCAACCTGCCGATGGCCGCCCGCGAGCTGGTTGTGGTGGGACAAATTGCCGCTGGTGGGCCCATCGAGGCCTACGAGGAGCGCTCTGAGACCGTCGCCGTCCCCGAGTTCATGTCGACCCCCGACTCCTATCTGCTGAAGATTCGCGGCGACTCAATGATCGATGCCCAGATCGCCGACGGTGATTACGTCGTGATCAAGCCGAGCAAGGTGGCCGCCGATGGGGACATCGTGGTCGCCCAGGTCGAAGAGAACGAGGTCACGCTGAAGCAGCTCTTCCGCGAGGCGGGTCGGGTGCGCCTGCAGCCCGCCAACAAGGCATATAAGCCGATGTTCTACCCCGCCGTGAACGTGCAGGGTGTGCTCGTCGGCGTTCTTCGCCGAGTTCACTAGCCTCCGCTTCGGCGCCGGGCGCCGACTTATCCACAGCCGAAGGGGCCCGATCCCCTCTTCGTGGAGAGATTGAGGCAGTTTTGTGGGCATCCACCTAGAGCGTCAACGGCGCGGCTGAGAGAATACGGGCATGTCAAACCAACTCCCGCCACAGTCCTCCGAGGCCGAAGAGTCCGTGCTCGGCGCCATCCTGATCGATGGCGACGCGATTACCGAGGTCTCTGAAACACTCAAGCCGTCGGACTTTTACAAGCCGGCGAACAGCAAGGTCTACGCCGCCGTCTTGTCACTCTACGAACAGCGTCAGCCGATTGACATCCTCACTGTCTCCGAGGAGCTGGAGCGACGCGGTCAGATCGAAGAGATCGGTGGGCGCGCGGCGCTTGCGGACCTCTGTGATCGAACCCCAACAGCAGTGCACGCCAAGCAGTATGCAAAGATCGTGGAGCGCAAGGCGGTGCTGCGCGGCCTGATCAGCGCCGCTGGACGCATTGCATCCATCGGATACGAGGATCCCGCTGATGCCATTGAGGCGATCGATCGCGCGGAATCAGAACTCTTCGCCATCAGTGAGCGACGAACAATCTCAGGGTTTACTGCGCTGGAGACGTTACTCAGTCAAGCGTATGATCGACTCGACCATCTGCATCAGAACCGGGGGCAGCTCATGGGCCTGCGCACCGGCTTCACCGACATTGACAGCAAGACGCAAGGGCTTCAAGCGTCAGACTTTATCGTGCTTGCGGCACGACCATCGGTTGGTAAGACATCGTTGGCCCTGAACATCGCCGAGTACGCAGCGGTCCGGGAAGGAAAGTCGGTCGGCGTCTTCTCGCTTGAAATGAGCAAAGAGCAGTTGGTGCTGCGTTTGCTCTCAAGCGTCACCAAGATCGATTCGTTCAAGTTGCGGAGCGGCTTCTTGGGAGAAATGGATTTCCCGAAGATTGCCAATGCGATGGAGAGCCTCTCGCGCGCGAAGATTTTCATTGATGACACCGCGAGCATCTCGGTGATGGAGTTGCGCACCAAGGCACGTCGGCTCAAGATGGAGCACGGGCTTGATCTGCTGATTGTTGACTACCTACAACTGATGCAGCCGGGTTCTTCGGGACGTGAGTCAAACCGCGTCCAAGAGGTGTCCGAGATCTCGCGTGGTCTCAAGGCACTCGCGCGCGAACTTGGCATTCCGGTGCTCGCGCTGAGCCAGCTCTCGCGTCAAACGGAGATGCGCGGCGAATCAAAAGAGCCGCGCCTCTCCGACCTGCGAGAGTCTGGAGCAATTGAGCAAGATGCCGACGTGGTGATTTTCCTGTGGCGCAAGGGGGATCGTGTCGACGAGACCGATGCGGTGGGCGAGGCGATCGACTTCAGCATCGCGAAGCACCGTAACGGTCCAACGGGTGCCGGTCAGCTCTTCTTCGTGAAAGATCAGACGCGCTTCGTCAACTTGGTTCGCGAGCGCAACGATGGTGCACAGGGCGGAGGCGACAGCGAGCCAGTAATGTAGCGACATGAACCTCATGTTGCTCCGACCTGGAATGCGCCGTGCCTCGTATCTCTACCTCATGGTCGGCATCATGCAGGCCTGCTATCTCCCGTTTAGTTCAATCGTCTTTCGTGATCGCGGTGTCTCCTTTGAGGCGATCGGGCTCGTCGGCGCCATCAACTCCATCCTTGCGCTGACGGCGGCGCCAATTTGGGGGCACCTTGGCGACGCCACTCTAGGGCGCGTTGCCGCGTTCCGCCTGGCGATTCTGACCACGGCGATTGGTGTCTTCGCCTTCGCCGCAGGCCCGTTTGCCGGTATCCCTGGTTCCATGCTCGCCGCCTTCGCCGGAGCGGGGATTGTGCCGCTCCTTGATGCGATCGGTATGGAGCGTCTCGCTGAGGTAAAGGGGAACTGGGGAACGCTGCGCGCTGTAACGAGTGGCAGCTATGCCGCAAGTAGCTTGCTGAGTGGTGTCCTCGTTGTTGCTGGTGGCGCCGTCCTCGTCGGACCGCTCTACGCCGCTGGTGCACTCATCGTCCTCGCCGGAACGATTGGACTACGGATCACCCATCGACCACATAGCGCCGCGACCGAAGACGAACTCGAAGCGGAACGAAGTGAGCTTGCCGGAGGGAACGCAGAGATTGCTGTTGCCGGAAACTGGCGAGATCGTTTTGGCACTGTGAGCCTGGCGTTCGCCCAGTCACCGAAGCTGCTGCCATTTCTCCTTTTAAGCTTGCTCATGAACCTTGGTGCCGGACTCTTCTACGCCTACGGATCACTACGAATTCAAGAGGTGGGTGGCGATGCCTCAGCGGTCACCCTGGCCGCAACGATCTCTGCCAGCGTGGAGATTCCGTTCTTTCTCATTGGTGGCGCGGTCGCACTCCGCTTTGGCATGCGAGCGGTCTACTCTGTGGGCCTGATCGCACTCGGCCTCTGCAGTTTCGGGTACGCGCTTGATGTGTCACCACTGACTCTCGGCATCATTCGTGGACTTTGTGGTGTTGGGTTTGCGTGCACCCTCCTCGGAAGTGTGCTGACAATTCGCGCCATCGTGCCGCTTGCACTACAGGCGACGGGGCAGGCGCTCTTCCAGGCAGTTTCGTTTGGTCTCGCGGTTTCCGTAGCATCCATCGTTGGCGGAGTGCTGTATGGCGAACTCGGCGCGTTCCCGCTCTTCTTGTTGTCCGGAGCGATTCTAATTGGATCAGTGCCATTCGCGTGGAGGATCCTGCGCGTCGACGCAGTTCCCGCCGCGTCGTAACGGACTATTCGGCGCGCTGACGCGCGGCAACCTTTCCAAGATGACGACGGAACTCAATGGAAGCCTGATCTGGCCCCGCAATGTGCAACTCTTCTGAGAGGTCGATCGGTAGCTCTTCTGGTCGCTGCGATTCGGTAATCGGCTGATCTTGATCGAGAATGAGTCGCTGAAAGTCGGCGAGTTCCGTGTCGTTAGAGGGATCTAGCCGGTAGCTGCGGGCGTTCCAGGTGAACGTTCGCGTCTCTTTTGCGGAGAGTGGTGATGCGGCAATAAAGAGCACAAAGCGATTCCCCTCAGGAAGCTGCTGGTCGAGCGTCACCGAGTACGGGAGGTGCACGGTGTACGTGGTTGGATCGCGTTGCACCTTAGTACCAGGAGCGACATCACCCTTCACGCTCGTCTGAGGTTCTTCGAGCGCAATTTGGAAACTGATCGTTGTCTCGCTGCTCTCCACCACATGCTCGGGGCTGAGCGGCTTAGCTCGGTCGCCAAGAATCCCTTCGTGCACCCAGGGAAAGTGGCTGAAGTCGATGAAATTCTCAATGCGTCGTGCTGGGGAGCACTTCCAGTCGTAGGTGGTGATCGGAATGGTGCGCAGCGAAGGATCGCCCCACCACGGCGCTTCCGGGAGTGGATAGAGCGGCGCTGGGTTCTCCCAGCCGCCAGGGCCCGGCTCAAGCAGCACCCAGACGAGTCCGATGTGCTCGACGGCGGCATAACGCTCGATGCGTGCGCGGCGCGGGATCGCGCGACCATGCACCGCAGGGATGCGCTTCACCTCGCCGCTCTGGCCGTAGCTCCAGCCGTGATACGGGCAGACGAGGCAGGCCTCACCTGTGGCTGGGCTCCCATCAGGCGCTGGGCTCGTGCCGGGGTCGACCCAGCCGAGCGAGAGGGCGGTGCCGCGGTGCACGCACAGATCGGGGAAGGCAGCGACAGTACCACCAAGTCGCACGACCACCAGCGATTCGCCCGAGAGTCGGACCGGAAGTGGTCGGTCGGTCAGTTCGCCACTCTGGCAGACGGGCATCCAGGCGGAGCGGAGCGCCTGGTCAAGCGCCGCCTCACCGGCGGCATCAAGGTCGTTCGGACCTGCTTCGCCCGGGAGCGCCGCCTCGCCGAGGCTGCTCATCGCTGGCCGAAGATCTCCATCATCAGCGCAATAAAGCGTGGAGCATTGGCATCAAAGGCGACGTCAGCGTTCGGCTCCTTGCCGCCGCGGTGGTGCGTATCAACAACGGTGCGACCAAGGGTCAGCGTGCCGGTGGTCTCAACCGCTACGTGGCAGCGCTTGGTGGTGATGATGTTTGGCTCCACGAGTGCCGCGACGCAGAGCGCATCATGTACCGGCGCCGACTCTGGAATGTCCATCTTCTGGCTGCTCTCGTAACTACCGATGCGTCGCTTGATGACTGTTTCGGTCGCCATACCTGCCGGTGTGCCGAGCGCGCCGAACGCGGCGCACTCTTTGGCGGTGACAAGTGCCTTATGTGTTGCATCAAGCGGCACCATCAACACATCCTTGAAGCCGGCCTCAAAGACGCTCGCGGCAGCCTCAGCGTCGGCCCAGATATTGAACTCCGCCGACGCGGTCATGTTCGGCACTTCGTGGCCGCCGCCCATGATGATGAGCTTCGGCACCCACTCAGCGAAGCGGGGCTCCTGCGCAACTGCTGCGGCAATATTGGTCAGCGGCCCGATCGGCATCAGCGTGATCGGCTGCGTGGCGTTTCGATACGTTTCAATCAGATACTCCACGGCGCGCTCAGAGGCTGGCTTGCTCGCGCTACGTGGAATGTCGAGATAGGTGCCATGTGGATCCTGCACGCTATCAGCCTTGAAGAACCGCTCCGACGGCATCGCCTTGCGCACGAGTGGACGTGGGAACCCGGCATGTACTGGGATGTGCCCCTTACCGATCAGCTCCAAGACCGAGAGTGAGTTCGTCGTTGTTGCATAGAGCGGCGCGTTGCCGAAGACCGTCGTTACGCCAATGAGATCGATGTCAGGGTGCAACGCGGCGAGCATCAGTGCGAC
Source organism: Candidatus Aquidulcis frankliniae (assembly GCA_009925905.1). Classification (GTDB taxonomy): domain Bacteria; phylum Chloroflexota; class Limnocylindria; order Limnocylindrales; family Limnocylindraceae; genus Limnocylindrus; species Limnocylindrus frankliniae. The sequence continues at coordinate 13,381 of RFPZ01000016.1, read as the reverse complement.
CGCATCGTCGGTCCCCGTATCGCAGTCAATGATTAGGCGATGCTTCTCACTCATGGGGGGATTGTAGGGGCGGTGGCGCGCCTCTGCGGCGCATGATGCGCGCCTGGTACGTCAGCGGTACGCGATTCTGATTCAGTATCCGCCGAACCGAACCGCGGGCTCTGCGCGCGGCGGCCACAAAGGGAGGTCTCGGCGGATCATGAGTAGCCCTCGCGTTCACTCAGCTCGACCGCGCATTGATGCTGCATTGGATGCTCTCACCGATGGCGGGCTCGCACTAATCTGCGGTAGTGCTGGATACGGTAAGAGCAGCGCCGTTGCTGCATGGGGCATTCGCACGGATCGACCGATGCGATGGCTCCGCGCCAGTCGCGACATAGCCGATGCACTGCATCTCGCCGCCGATGAAGACGATGGCGTTCGCTTGCCCCGCCTCGCCCGAGCTGTTCGTCAACAACAACTGGGAACGGTCTGCGCATCGGCGCTCCTTGCCGATCTTTCCGCTCCCCACAGTGAACTGATTCTGGTCATAGACGACGCGGATTCTCTTGCCGAATCACCTGAAGGCCTCGGATTTCTCCGCGCACTTGTGGAGCGCGCACCGGATCGTTCGCGCGTCGCACTCATCGGTCGACGCGTCGCGCAACTCCGCTTGATTGCAGCACGCGCAAAGCGGCAAGTGATGCATGTCGGCGCCACAGCGCTTCGTGTTTCACCGCGTCAAACGCGCCAAATCGCCGAGGCGAAGGGTTGGAGCGGTGCGCCAACGGCACTCGAAGAGGCACGGCGAGCAGCCGCAGGGAATGGCGGCATCCTCGCAACGTGGCTTGATCAGGTTCGGGAGGGCGGCGATCGTTCTGAGCTTGATGAGTTCATCCGGCACGATGTTGTCGGCGGTAGCGGTCCACTCCTCGCTCGACTCGCTCAGCCAGCCGGAGAGGAACCAAGCCCCGAGTTGTTGCACGCCCTCTGGGAGGAGGGGCTACTGATCGCGCCGGCTGACCAGGATGAGCTCGGAGAGACTGGTTGGACGATCCCTCGATTCATTGCGCAGACGCTTAATCTCCCGCATACGCTTGGCGCGGTGCCAGGCCGCCTCGAGGTTGCCTCTTCTAGCTCGGCCACCCCGCGCATAGTGAGCCCCGTTGCGGTCGTACATGACCTCGGTCCTCTGAGCATCGAGGTATCTGGGCGAACGATTGAAGGCACATCAATTCGCCCACGCTCGGTGGCGCTGCTGCACTATCTCGCTACGCGACCGCGACACGCCGCAACGCGAGATGAAGCGATTGACGCACTCTGGCCAGAAGCAGAGGCGCAGGCTGGCCTCAATTCACTCAACCAGGCGATCTATCACCTACGTCGCGCTCTCGACCCTGACTACGATCTTGCCCTTCAAGAAGGAACACCAACGCCATACATTCGCCATGAGGCGGAAATGGTGACGGTGAATTTGGACCTAATTAGCTTTGATTCCGCGCGGCTGCGCAGCACCCTTGATGGCGTTCGTCGTCGCGCGCGGGTTGACCAAATTGATGATCTGCTCGACTCGTATCTCGGGCCATTCGCCGTTGAAGTTCCGTTTGAACCGTGGGCAGAGCAGCACCGCAGCGCACTCGACGTTGGGATCTTCGCTGTGATTGAACGTGAAATGGCTGCGGCGTATTCTGTTGGCGACATTGATCGCGCGATTGATCTAGCTCTCCGTGCCGTGCGGATTGACCCAACTGATGGTGCCATGCTTGAGCATCTGGCACTTTTGCTTGAAGAGAGTGGCTCAATTGCTGGTGCACGACGTGCAGCTGCGCGAGCCGTGTCCGCGTTGCGTGAAATGGATATTGCGCCGAATCCGGCGTTACAGCGACTTACCGCGCAGCAGAGTCGCGTTCGGCCTGCGCTGCCGCAGTGACGGCGGCACCGGCAGAGAGCAGGACGGTTAATCCATAAAGCAAGCACCAGCCGCACCATGCGCCAATCGCAAATGCTTGAATCGCAATGAGCACCAGTTCAATAGCAGCACCGACGATGGAGGCGAGCACCCAAACATTGAGCGCGATTGTGGAGCGTGTTCGGAGATAGTGCACCGACGCTGCGAGTAACACTAGCGATCCAACAACTCCTACGAGTGCAACTGGGATCGGGCCGATGCTTGAATAGATCGAGGCTTCAACTTTGGCGCAACCACCGAATGGTCCGAGAGCTGGGCCGCAGATCGCGGGAATGCCTGCGTAGCGAATTGCCAGGAGATAGGTGGCGATGACCGTTCCAATGGCGGAGATGACGGCGCCGAACTTTGCGGCACGCATGGGGTTACGGCTTGAGTGCGTCGTCGATGCGCTTGTAGAGATCGGCCTCAGCCGGGATTCCTGCCTGCATCCATTCACCAATCTTTAGGGTTGGTGTGCCGGTGACGCCAGCTGCGCGAGCCGCTGCGCTCTCGGCCTCCACCTCGGTGCGAATTGCAGGATCGGCAATGCAGCTGTCCCACGTAGTGAGATCCAGACCGGCGGCGCCAGCGAGGATGCGCAGGCGCGGCGCGCTAAACGCGCCTTCGTTCTCTCCATCCTGATTTGCGTAGAGATACGAGTGAAACGCCCAGAACTTATCTTGCTTGTCAGCGCAGACCGCGCCGACGGCAGAGGTGAATGACTCTTCGCCGAGGAAGGCGAAGAAGCGATGCTCAATGCGGAGCTGTCCCTCTTTGATGTACTTCTCATAAAGGAATGGCTCGCTGCCGTTTGCCCAGACGCCACAGATTGGGCACTGGAAGTCGGTCCACACTTCGAGCGTGACTGGGGCATCGGTTGCGCCGAGGCCGCGGCCGTCAACAAACGCTGCATCCGGGCTGAAGACGGGCACGTTCGGGGTGAACGAGTCGCTTGCGGTCGGCTTGCCGCTGAAGGAGCCGGAGAGCAGGAGCACAACGAGTCCGACTGACAGGACAACAGCGCCGACCCCGAGTGCGTTCTTGATGATGCTCATGTCTGAATCATACCCGCGCTCGCTCAGGGAGCCCGATTCCTCGTCTCGGGCAAGGTATTGAGACTTAGTCTCAACTGTGATACGGTGCGCTTATGGCACGTGAGCTGCTCGAAGCGCTTGACCAGGCGGGGGTCCGCCTCACCGGGCCGCGGCGTGAACTCGCTGCTTTGATCGCCCGGCGCCAGGGACACTTCACCGCCGCCGACCTCCTTGCCGATGCTGAGCGGCGCCGGCTCGGCATCGGCCGAGCCACCATTTTCCGCCTCCTCGAACTCCTCGCCGACCAAAACCTGGTTGAGCGCGTTGACCTCCCCGATGGTCGGCACGCCTATGTTCCGTGTGAGCCCTCTCACCACCACCACCTGGTCTGCGTCTCGTGCGGCGCAATCTCCGAAGTGGATGACTGCGGTATTGACGCTGTCACTGCTGAAGCCGCCCGACGCTCTGGCTTTGAGATTCAGTCACATCGCCTTGAACTGTTCGGACGATGCCCAAACTGCAAGAGCGCGGAGTCACATCAATGAGCCGCCGTCTCGTTGCAACGCTTGTCGCTCTGCTCGTGGTCAGCGCAGCATGTGGTGGCACAAGTGGTTCTCCATCTGCGTCAAACGCACCGTATCGCGTGGTGGCAACAACAAGTCTCTTCGCCGATCTCGCTCGACTTGCGCTCGGCGACGCGGTGCAGATTGATGCCATCGTGCCAGCCGGCATCGACGTGCATACCTTTGAGCCTGCGCCATCTGACGTCTCTAAGATCGCCGGTGCTGACCTTGTACTGATGAACGGACTTGGTCTAGACGAATGGGTCGTTTCGCTTGTCGACGCCGCGAAGCAGAGTAATGCAAATGTCCTGCGACTCGGTGAGGACCTCGACAGCTACGGCTTCCAGTATCTGTTTGACAGCGAAGGTCTGCCAGATCCACACGTGTGGCTCGATCCATCGGCAGCGGAGCTCTTTCTGCAGAAGATTGCCAGTCGCGTCGTGGAGGATCGCCCAACGCTCACTTCAGAGATTCGCGCGGCGCTTGACGAAGGGCGTGCCTCGTTGCAAGCACAGGGTCAAGCGGCTCGGATTGCCTTCTCGGCCATTCCCGAGTCTCGCCGCAAAATCGTCACATTTCACGATGCCTTCGGGTATTTTGCTCGCACCTATGACATCACCATCGTTGGCGTGGCTATTGCATCACCTGGTCAAGATCCCAGTGCGCGTGAGATCGCTGCGCTGATTGACGCAATCCGCGCAGCTGGGGTTACGACAGTCTTCAGTGAGGTTCAGTTCCCTTCCAAAGTGCTTAACAGCATTGCTGCAGAGACAGGTGCAACCGTGCTTGCTGATCTCTACTCGGATGCACTCGGCGCCGCACCTGGAGATACATACATCGGTGCGATGCGTGCCAACGCAACAGTGATCGTCGCGTCGATGCAGCGGTGAGAGCATCCACTGATGAGTAGCCACAACAACGCGATTGAACTAACGGATGTCACCGCTGGGTACGGCAACCGTGCGGCGATCAGCGGTGTCTCACTCGCTCTTTCGCGAGGATCTCTTACCGCCATCTTCGGACCAAACGGTGGGGGGAAGTCGACGCTGCTGAAGTGCATCGCTGGGTTGAAGCGGCCGTGGAGTGGCAACGTGCAGGTTCTCGGCGCCGCAGTCGGCGTTCATGCAAAGCGTGTTGCATACGTGCCGCAAGCCGAACAGGTTGATTGGAGCTTCCCTGTTTCGGTTGCTGAGGTGGTGATGATGGGTCGCACACCAGCGCTCGGACCGCTCGGTCGATCTGGCACAGCCGATCGCGCTGCAGTGGCGGACGCGTTGGCGCGTATTGATATGACCGATCTTGCCCAGCGACAGATCGGCGAACTTTCAGGTGGTCAGCGCCGCAGGGTTTTCTTGGCCCGCGCAATCGCTGCCGATCCGGAGATCTATCTGCTTGACGAGCCAGTCACCGGCGTTGATCCGACAACGCAAGAGAAGATCATGAATATCCTTGACGCCGAGGCGGCGCGTGGTCGCACAGTCGTCGCCACTACGCACGATCTCGCCTGTGCCGCACAGCGCTTCCACGATGTAGTTGCCCTCGCAGGGCGAGTGGTTGCCCATGGGCCAGCACAGCTGGTGCTCGATCAGGGGGTACTCGAGAAGACATATGGCGGCCACCTCGTTCCACTCGCGGGTGGCGGAGTCGTGCTCCTCGACGATCCGCACCACTCTCACGGCGCGCACGAGGGCCACGAATGAACCCGCTCGACCTTCTCCTAGCGCCGCTCAGCTACGACTTCTTCGTGCGCGCTCTCATTGCCAGTGCGCTCGTAGGTGTCGCCTGCGCGATTGTTGGATCGTTTGTCGTGCTGAAGGGGATGAGTTTCATCGGCGACGCGGTGAGTCACGCCGCCTTTCCCGGCGTCGTGATTGCCTATCTGGTGGGCGCCCCAATCATTCTCGGTGGAGCGATTGCAGCCGTTGGAACTGCGCTCGGCATCGGTGCGATCACCCGCCGCTCAGGGCTTCGCGCTGATGCGATCATTGGCGTTCTCTTTGCTGGCATGTTTGCGCTCGGCGTTGCAATCTTCTCCTCCATCCCCAGCTATGTCGGTGATCTCTTCCACTTCCTCTTCGGCGATGTGCTCGGCATAAGCGTTGGGGATCTTGGAGCACTCACCCTGCTTGTGCTCGGCCTTCTCCTGGTGCTGCGCCTCTTGTGGAAAGAGTTGCTCTTTAGCACCTTTGATCCGCTCGGCGCTGGTGCTGCAGGGCTACCAGTTCGACGACTTGATGATCTGCTGCTGATTCTTATCGCCATAACAATCGTGATCAGCCTGCAAGCGGTGGGAATTGTTCTCGTTGTGGCAATGATCACTACTCCGGCAGCAACTGCGCAACTACTTGTAAAGCGATTCACCGCAATGATTCAGGTAGCAGCGCTTATCGGCGTATCGGCCGCAATCATTGGCCTGTACCTAAGCTACTCGCTTGATATTGCCTCGGGCGCTGCGATTGTTATCTTGGAGACGACGCTCTTTCTGATTGCTCTTGCGTTTACGTCAATTCGTTCACGACTTCACGCCGCACGTGGTGCCGCTTAGCGTTAGGCGCAGTTAGCGCAAACCGGCAAACAGATCAGATTCTGGGAACGTTGGGGCCGCCGAAAGGCGATGGTCAATGAGTCGGTACTGCTCAAACGCACCGAGATCTAAATAGTCCTGCTCGGTCAACATAAGTAGAGGACCGTCGCTCTTAATTTGCGTGGCGTGCGCTTGAATTGCGCGGCGTTTCGCACTGAGGTGACGCGCGATATCAATTCGCGTGGTGATTAGTTCGTCTGGGCAAGCCATCGCCGCGCGCCACTGTCGCCACTTCTCAAGCTCCTCTGATGTCACCTCTTTCGGCTCGCTCCACCATGATTCAATGCCGCGCGACTCAAGCAGCGCGAGCACCTTGTCACGCTGTGAGTCTGGTGTGCGCACCTCGTAGAGCTTCCTTGGTGTCCACGCTGGTCCAGCCGCCGGTCGCCATGTTGGATCGCCGGCAACCTCCCACGCGCGGCGTGCGACACGTGCAGCCGCGATGTGATCGGGGTGGCCGTAGCCGCCGAAGTCGTCGTAGGTGGCGATGACATCGGGCTGCACGCGACGAATGATGCGTACGAGATGCTCGGTCGTGCCATCAAGATCGTTGGTGCTGTGCTGGTGGTAGCAGCGCGGATCCTCGTTTCCTGGATCACCAACCATTCCGGAATCGCGGAAGCCAAGGTTCTCAAAGTGCGTCACACCGAGCGCTGCCATGGCCGCAGCGATCTCGTCCATTCGGGTCTCGCCGAGTCGAGCATGCTCCTCGGGGGTGTCGCGCTCGGGGATGACAATCTCGCCGAGTTCACCGCGGGTACCGGTTACGACATAGGTATCGGTGGTGTCGCTATGGGCGGCGGCATAGGTGGCAAGGGTGCCGCCCATGCTGATTGTCTCGTCGTCTGGGTGGGCGTGCACCGCCATGAGAATCAATCGTCCGCTGCTATCCATGCCGAGATCGTACGCGCACAGGGCGGAGTGGGTCGGCTACCCTGAACCTACGCGGCGCATGGCGCCGCACGAGGGAGGTGCCGAATGGGAGCAACTGATCCAAAGGTCCAACGCTGGGCACTGATCCTGGGCGCCTCCAGCGGCATCGGCGAGGCCACCGCACGACTGGCGGCTGAGGCTGGCTACAACATCTGCGGCGTCTACCTGGGCCGCTCCCGCGGCGAGAAGCTCGACGCAGCGATCGCCGCGGTGAAGGCGACCGGCGTCGAAGCCCTCTACATCCGCGGCAATGCCGCCGACGATGAGAAGCGCGCCGAGGTCATTGCACAGCTCGGTGAGAGGTTCGCCGCCGCCCGCGCCGCCGGCCTCACCCCGCAGCTCGGCATCGTGGTGCACTCACTGGCCTTTGGGAGCTTGCAGCCCTTCCTCCCTGATGGCGAGACGCCGCTCATCACCCGCAAACAGATGGATATGACGTCAGACGTGATGGCGCACTCCCTCGTCTATTGGACGCAGGATCTTTACGCCGCAGGCCTAATCGGCAACACCACCCGCATCTTCGCCACCTCGTCTGAGGGCGCTTCGAAGGCGGTACCGATGTATGGCGCCGTCTCCGCGGCGAAGGCAGCGGTCGAAGCACACTGCCGCCAGCTTGCACTCGAACTTGCGCGACTGGTGCCAGGCGCCACTGTCACGGCGCTTCGCCCTGGCGTTGTCGATACCCCGGCACTGCGCAAGATTCCAGGAAGCCAAGACTGGATTGACGTCGTCATGAAGAAGCATCCGGGGAAGCGACTCACCACCCCAGACGATGTTGGTCAAGCCATCGTTGCCCTCTCGGCGCCAGGTATGCACTGGGTCACAGGCAACACCATCACGATTGACGGCGGCGAACAGATCGCCGGAGGCTGACCTACAACGCTACGGTCGTAGCGACCAGCGGACTCGAAAACAGCCGTTTGCAACCACCGGCATAGCCGCGACTGCGAGCGCGAGTAACGGCTCCACGTCAAGCATCTGAAGCAGCAGTCCGCTCGCCGATCCAACTCCGATCAGCAGCATCACGCTGTTCGGCATCTGATGCTGCACGTAGCGAAGCACCGTGATCGCCCCGCTGGGAATCAGCAGCAACACAGGTATGACCGTCGGAAGATCTTTATGCGCCAGTACACTCCCTTGCAATAGCAGTAGGGTGAGAGCAGCCATCAGCAGCGCTGCGACAACGAGCATTGTCCGCACAACTTTGAACCTCGAAGGGAATTGCTTGCGCACGTTCTGAATAATTTCTCGCTGAGAAGTCTCCAGTAGAAGAAGTCCCCATGCTTTCCGGTACGCATTGTCTGCGAGTGACTTGTCCGTAAAGAATCGTTTCCCCATCACCCCTAAGAGAATTAGCAGCCACCCAGCAGTGTGCTGGAAAAGCGCGGCTAAACCGAACGGCATTGGAAGATCCAGACCAACTCTCCGTGCGATTCCTGCTCGTAGTCGTGCGTTTTCTCGTAAAGATGTGTAGCGCTTGAGCTGCTCAGTGCTTCCCCAGCCTTGTGCTACTCGAATTGAGGTAATGCCAATCGTATTTCCTGCGTGTTGTCGGTACAGCGCTAGCGGCTTGTTAATGCGGTGCACTCCGCCATATGTGGCCGCAACGAGTGAGTACCAGTGATCATGGTCGGGCGACTCAGCGGGGATGGTTGGGTGCAGCCTTGCGAGCGCTGCATCAAATACTGCACAGAAGCCGCTCACCTGTGGCTGGATGATTCGTTCGGCAATGCTCATGTTGCCGCGTGCCTTCATGGTGTATTCGTGCAGTCGTTCTGGGCGAATCACACCGTCAATCAGCAGGTATGCATCGCAATAAACCATGGAGAGTGGTCCACTCGTTCGAATCGCTGCCACACTCTCTGCGAGCTTATCCGGGAGCCATACGTCGTCTTGATCCGAGAACGCGATGAGGTCGACGTCTCGCTCCAGCAGAAGCTGGGTTGCCTGCTGGAAGTTTGATCGGAGGCCAAGACGTTCTTGGTTCTCAACCCATACGAAGCGTGCGTCGTGCATGAATGGGGCAAGATCGGATGACGAGCGAATCTCTCCTAGTGGGGAGTCAAGAGTAATCACGCAGATCCACTCTGTATGGGTTTGCGCAGCAATCGAGGAGAGCTGCTCGGCAAGCCAGATGGGATTCGGCTGGTACGCGGCGAGTGCTATCCCCACCATGCGGGGGTCCCACCGCTCTTGATGCGCCGTGGCCACCATGCCTTTAGCGCTCGGCGCTCAGGTACGCAGCAAGCGTCGGCATCGCCTGATCTCGATCAGAGAGGCGTGGGGTCTCGATCGGCCACGGGATCGCAAGGGTGGGGTCATTCCAGATAATGCCCCGCTCGCCGGCGGGGGAGCGGTGTTGATCGACCTTGTAGGTAACCAAGGCGGGTTCGCTTCCAAGCACGAGAAACCCATGAGCAAAGCCTGCGGGAACCCAGAGTGACTCACCCTCATCCGCACTGAGTTCAACCGACACGTGCTGCCCAAAGGTCAATGAACCTGGCCGAATATCTACCGCAACGTCATAAATGCGACCGGCGAGGCAGGTCACGAGTTTCCCCTGTTCGGGATCTCGCTGGAAGTGCAGTCCGCGTAGTACTCCGGGTTCTGAGCGAGACAGGTTGTCCTGCACGAATCGCACATCAAATCCAACCGCATGCAGGCGTGCCTCGTTATGCAACTCGGTAAACCAGCCGCGCGAATCGGTAAAGCGGTCGCGCTTAAGCAGTAGCACATCGGGAATGTGCGTTGGCTCAATTCTCATTGGCTAGCTGTTCGAACCACAGCGACAAGTGATTCTCTCCATGGTTTCGTCTGAAGTCCTAAAGATTGCGCCAGAGAGATATCAAGAACGCAGCGAAGTGGCCTTCGAACACTGGAAGAGAGTTGATCGGTCGTAATCTCTGTAATCGGGATCGCGCGGCTAAGCACTCCCTCCGAAACACCTGTGTCAACAATCGCGCGCGCGAAATCGTATTTGCTTACGGGCTCTCCACTTGCAAGATGCAGCACCCCGCCGTGGATTTTTGATCGTAGTGCAGCGTCATGGGCGATTTGTAGAGCCGGTATTGCAAGATCGGGCGCATAGGTGGGGCGACCAACCTGATCACTAACGACCGTCAAAGATTGTTGCGATTTGGCAAGCTCCAACACCTTGCGCACAAAATTTCCTGACTGTTCGCTATATACCCATGAGGTTCGAATGATGACGCCCTCTTGGTTCGCTTCGTGAACTGCAAGTTCACCTGCGCGCTTTGACTCTCCATAAGCGTTGAGCGGTGCGGTTGCATCGCCTTCTAACCAATAGCGTTCACCCCCGTCAGGAAACACGTACTCCGTCGAGAAATGCGCAAACGGAATGTTGTGCTCGGCTGCCCATGCGGCTGCCCACGCTGGCGCGTGAGCGTTCACTGCGAAGGCACGTTCTCGTTCGCGTTCGGCGCCGTCGACATCGGTGTAAGCCGCCGCGTTAATTAGCGCAGATACGGGCCCAGCGCTATCAAGCACTCGAAACAGTGCGGCTTTGTTGGTAATGTCGGCGTCTTTCCTCGTGATGCCGACACCAGACTCACCTAGTTGCCGAATCAGCGAAGAGCCGACCTGCCCATTTGCACCGAGAACGATGGTGCGCGGAAAATCATTCATCGTGCTGTGTTTGCCACTGCGGAGCGCAGACGATCTGCGTACGATTCTGATGGCGTCTGATCAACGATGGCGAGAAGGGATTCTTGATTGAGATATCCGCGTCGATACGCGGCAAGCTCTACGTAACCAAATTCGCTCGATTGTTCACGCGACGCTGTTTGAATAGCCAGAGATGCGGCAACAAGCGCGTCTGGAGTTCCCGCGTCAATCCACTGCACTCGACTTGAGATCACACGGTGACGTAGTGCTCCAGCGCCAAGGTACGCCACATTGATGTCGGTTATCTCCAGCTCGTTGCGGGTGGAGCGCGGCAAGCGCTCAGCCACCGAAACCACGTCCGGGCTATAGGTGTACAGCCCGGTGATGGCGAGGTTTGATTGCGGTGCTGCGGGCTTTTCGACTATCGACGTTATGGCCCCACCTAAGCCTATTTCGACGACGCCAAATCGTTCAGGGTCGGGCACCTCCTTCAGGTAGATTTGGGCGCCTCCTGAAAAGGTTGCGAGGCTCTCCGTGATCGCGGCGCTCATCTCCTCACCAATGAAGAGGTTGTCGCCGAGGATGAGGGTGACCGGCTGGTCCCCAATGAACTCCTTGCCGATCAGGAACGCCTCAGCGATCCCTCTCGGATTCGCCTGTTCCGCATACGTCAGCGTGAGCCCAAGGTTGGCACCATCGCCAAGGAGGGCTTCAATGGCAGGCAGGTCACGCGGGGTGCTAATGATCAAAATCTCACGAATCCCACTGTCTACCAGGGTCCAAATTGGGTAGTAGATCATCGGCTTGTCGTACACGGCCAGGAGTTGCTTGCTGACGCTCTTCGTCGCTGGATAGAGGCGGCTCCCTCCGCCACCCGCGAGCACGATCCCCCTCACGCGCCGGCCGACCCGACAGCCTGCTCGCGAACACGCGCCACGTGCCAGACCACCGTAGCTTTCAGTGCCTCTTCGAACCGGTGTTGCGGGAGGTAGCCAAGCTCACGCTCGGCCCCTGCGCCGTCGATTGCATATCGATAGTCATGCCCAAGGCGATCTTCGACGAACGTGATCTTTGACGCGTGCAGCGCCCCGTCGCTTCGGGGCGCAACCTCGTCGAGGATCTGGCAGATCTCTCTGGCGAGTGCAAGGTTAGAACGTTCGTTTCCCCCGCCGAACGCATAGCGACCACCAGGGGTTCCACGTTCAATCGCGAGCATTACCCCGTTAACATGATCGTCAACGTAGATCCAATCGCGAACATTGGTGCCGTCGCCGTAAACCGGAAGTGCCTCGTCTGATAGTGCGCAATGCACGAGATGTGGAATCAACTTCTCGGGGTATTGGAATGGACCGAAGTTGTTGGTGCAATACGTTGTGATCGTTGGCAGGCCATAAGTGTGATGCCATGCCGACACAAGATGATCGGCCGCCGCCTTTGACGCTGAATATGGCGAACGAGGGTCGTATGGACTCCCTGCCGTAAATTGGCCAGTTTTCCCAAGGCTTCCAAACACTTCGTCCGTAGAGATCTGCACGAACCTGAAGCGCTTCGCATCGTCTTTGCTCAGCTGTTGATAGTGCGCAAGTGAGGCGTTCAACATGGAGTACACGCCCAGAATGTTGGTTTGCATAAAGGATTCAGGTTCGGCAATTGATCGATCAACGTGTGATTCAGCTGCAAAATTGACGACGGTATTAATTGCGTGGTGCTGCAGAAGTTCCATAACGAGCGACGTATCGGTGATGTTGCCTCGTATAACTTCAATGTCGTCGCGCCCCGCAAGCGATGATGGATCTGCTGCGTAGGTCATAGCGTCAAGCACAACGATGTGGTCCCCATCACTTGCGGCACGTTTTGCAAATGCACTGCCAATGAATCCACATCCGCCGGTCACGAGGATAGAACGCTGATGTCTGCTGGCGGGCATACTCAACGTTAAATCACTTTGCCAAGGAGCCGCCGTATATTTTCTGCAGGCTCAACAAGAACTGGTGTCTCTGCATCTGGTGTCAGCTCGGTGAATCGTGTTTCAAGTCCAAGCACACCAGCCCATACCTGCTCGTTCTTGTCGTCAGGGTTGCCATGCACACCACCCACGCGAATCTTTCCAGATGCTTCAATGATCGTCATGCCGAGCAGCGTGGTCGCCTTCAGTTCTTGATCTGTGGATGCGCGCAGATCTGCGCTTCGTCCCGGCACGAGCTTGTCGACAAAGGCGTCAAGCTGCACGACCTTCTCTTCACCAGTGATCTCTTCACAGATGCCGAAGAGTGTTGCCGATCGGTAATTGAACGAACTATCGAATCCACTCCGAGCCAGCACGATGCCGTCGGTGAGGTGAATGGAGACCGACACCTCGGTCCCCACAACCGACTTCAGGAAGCGGCTGGCCGCTGATCCGTGCCAGTAGAGGCGGTCGCCGTCGCGCCAGTGCGCCGTGGCGGTAGCGTGCGGGCGGCCATCAAGTAGGTACGCAACGGTGCAGGTAAGGGCGGCGTCAACCACGGGGTAGATGTCGGCCCGTTCGTAGTGCCCACGCTCAGGGAGTCGTCGCACGCGCGTTCGCTCGCTGGGCGGGAATCCATCGGTTACGGGGATCTCACGAGGCATGTCGCCATCGTAGGCGAGCAGCGAATAGTTGAGGGGAGATCAGGTTTCCTGGCGGACCCGACCGGATTCGAACCGGCGATCTCCAGCGTGACAGGCTGGCATGTTG
>RFPZ01000150.1 GCA_009925905.1 Candidatus Aquidulcis frankliniae | reverse complement strand
AGCGCTGCAAGGCCCGCGGCATCAACGGTCACGCCGATGGCGGCGGCTCGGGTCGCCACGGTCTCCCAGGTATCACCCGCACGGAGCCAGTCGCTCTCGCCCGCAAGAATCCGTACCGGGGAGTAGCGATACATCACGCTCTTCGTGGTGTAGACGCACCCAGCATCCACGGGAACTCGCACGCTCTGCCCGACCACGAGCACCTTCGCCGGATAGGCGATCGTCGAACTCTTCGGATTCATGGAACGCAAACAACCTTCGGTGCGGCCCACACGGGTCGCAATCTTGGCGTAGGTGTCACCGCGCCGAATCGTCTCAAGGCGAACTGGACCGGCGTTCAAGGCGAGGAACTTCGTGTATGCCGCGGTTCCACTCTTGTACCCGAGGCGTGCCGCTACCTTGGCCAGCGTGTTCTCGCCCGCACGCACCGTGGTGAACTGTGCGGGTGCCGTCTCTGGCGTAAAGACAAGGTCTGGATTTGCAACTGGTGCCGTGGTGATGTCGAGCACTTCGCTCATTGCGAGGCGCACGATGTGGCCAATTCCCTTGAGGTCACGGTAGGTGAGATACAACTCTGATCCAGTGTCACCGAGGGCATCTGCGGCGGTCACGCTCCAGCCGCTGGCAATTGGCCAAAGCAGTGCGCCCGGTGCGCTCAACGCACCCAGGGTCCAACTTGTGGTCGGGGTGAAGCTCAGGGTGCCTGCCGCCTGCGAGGCCATCAGTGCACCGTCCGTCGCACGCCACAAGATCGTGGCGTCGGGCACACCGTCGCCGGTGATATCACGCAAGACGGTCACCGCATCAGGTCCAGCAGTTGTCTCGACCAGTGCCGCTGGGGTTGCTCCCGCGATTACCTCAAAGAGGCGAACTCGAGCAGACGTTGCATCGAGGGCGTCTGGTGTTCGCTCGGTGATGAAGACCTCTTGAATGACGTCGGCGGAGGTGTCGGCTACATCCAGCGCCAAGCTTGCGGTCGTGTCAAAGCCAGAGTAGGCGTCGAGCAGGGTGACCGAGGTTCCCAGAACGCCGCTCGAGATCGGCGTCTTGATCAGCGTTGTCGCACCGTCGGCGGCACGCC
>RFPZ01000149.1 GCA_009925905.1 Candidatus Aquidulcis frankliniae | reverse complement strand
TGAGCGTCTCCGGATACGACCAGGCGCTGGCAGAGGAGTCCGCGACGATTCTTTCGCGCGCAGGAATTCCAGTTGGCTCAGCTGCCAGCCAGGAAGTACTGCGCTCCTGCGCGGCACTCAACGCCGAGAGCACGGTTGCCATCTCTAAGGCGATTACGAGCACCCAGCCGAATCACCCCGAAGTCCTACTGGCACGAGAGGCAGGCGCAACGACTGTCTCTGTACAGCAGGTGATTGCTGATGCCGCCGCCACACGCGGCGGGCTCATGATTGGTGTAGCTGGCACGCACGGCAAGACCACCTCTACCGGATGGGTCCTTGATGCGCTCGTTCGTTCTGGGATTGACCTGTCAGCGTTTGTTGGTGGCCCGCTTGATCCAGGGCTTGGTACCCCTGCAGGTGCTCCCGTGCATATCGGAACTGTTCCTGGTTTCGTCGTCGAGGCCGATGAGTATGGTGGAAACTTCGACACCTACGACGTTGATCGCGCACTGATCCTGAATGTGGACTGGGATCATCCCGATATCTTTGCAGATCGACAGGCTGCCGTGGATACGTTCGCACGATGGGCAGTCTATCCCGCAACGCATGGCTCCCTCTTCATCAACAGCGGCGATCAAGGTGGCTCTGAGCTCGCCGCGCTTCTCGCCAACGGAGGTCATCGCAACATCTTCACCTTCGCAACCTCAACGACACCGGGTGCCGAAACAGCGGATATCGTTGCTACGGTGACGTCGCGCGGTGCCGGATCCTTTTCGATCACCATCAGCCACCTCTCTGGCCGCGCCGCGAGCGCAGCCCCAGCGCTCCGCGATCTGCTCAACCGCGAACTGCCAATCGGACTCTTGGGTGCACACAACGCGTCAAACGGTCTCGGCGTGGCCGCACTCGTTGCAAGTGCAGGCGGTAATGCAGTTGCGATAGCAGCCTCAGTCGCTTCGTTTGGGGGCGTAGGTCGTCGCATGGAGGTGCGATTCGACCGCGAATCGATAACCGTGCTCGACGACTATGGGCACCACCCGACCGCAATTGATGCAACCATGGAAACTGTTCGGCAGCGCTATCCGGGTCGCACGCTCATCCTTGCCATCGAGCCGCTCACATACCACCGCAC
>RFPZ01000148.1 GCA_009925905.1 Candidatus Aquidulcis frankliniae | reverse complement strand
TCATGGCTCTTCTTCGATCTCGTCTTTCCCATTCTTGGCATGTGCTCAATCGTCTTCCTACTCCGATCACGCGGTGTCGATGAAGCATGGATCGCCTCCACGATCTTGGCGACCGCGCTCCTCACCTTCTGGATCTCCGTGGTCTGGATGATGGGAGCGCAGTTCCACTGGGAGCGCGATTCCGGAAATCTCCTGCTCTACATCACCGCCCCCGTTGGCCTCGGAGCGATTGCCCTTGGCATGGCGATCGGTGGCGCGCTTGGCGTGGTCATTCGGGCGGTAATCATTACCGTTGCGGGCGTGCTCCTCTTTGGGGCGAAGTACCAGGTCGCCGATCCGTTCCTGCTCGCGCTGGTGATCTTGGCGGGTGTGGCGGCGATGTACTCGCTCGGCGTCTGCCTCTCCTCGATCTTCCTGATCTCTGGGCGCGAGGCGGACCACCTCGGCAGCCTCTTGAATGAACCGATGCAGCTGCTCGGCGGCGTCTACGCGCCCGTGCGTACTATGGGCACGGTCGGCGTGGTCGCGCTCGGCATCCTGCCACTCGCCCCGGCGATCGATGCGCTGCGCCAGGTCGCGGTGCCACAACTAGCTGCAACGGGCATGTTGCCTGTGGGTGTTGAGTTGTTGATTCTGTTGGCAATGACGATCGTCTTCGGCGTGATCGGGCGCGTGCTCCTCGCGCACATAGAACGAGTCGGCCGCGCCGGTGGGAAGTTGTTGGCACGTGCCGATTAGCGCTGGTTCAGCGCCCGAGGTGCGACCGTTTGGTCCGTTGCGAGGGGCTGCTGCAGATGCTGCACGCTCCCTCATTGCCTCTGCCCGACTTGCGTGGGCAATTGAAGGGAACTGGACGGAGCCGATTTACCTTGCCGCATTTCTGATCATCCGGCCACTCGCATTTCTCGGGCTCTTCCTTGCAGTGCTCAGCATTGGCGGAACGTTGAACGTCGCGACGATCGGATTCGTCGTTATCGGTCAGGCGGTGTTCCAGATTGTGAGTGCGGCGCTTGAGGGTCCAACGCATGCGCTCCTTGACGACCGCGAGCGCTATCGCACCATTCGCTACATCTTCGCCACACCCTCGTCGCTACTTCCTGTGTCGATTGGTCGATCGCTTGTCAAGGCGAGCATCGCCGGCTTC
>RFPZ01000147.1 GCA_009925905.1 Candidatus Aquidulcis frankliniae | reverse complement strand
GATTGGGTCGAGAACGGTGGCGCGCTGATCATGGCTGGCGGCTATCTCAGCTTCCAAGGGTTTGAAGCGAAGGCGCGATTCGCAGGTAGCGCCGTTGAGCGAGTCCTTCCTGTGACCTGCCTCACCCACGACGATCGCGTCGAGGCCCCTGAGGGTGCACAGCCCGTCATCATTGATGCCAGCCATCCGGTGCTCGCCGGCGTGCCTGCTGGCATGCCAGCACTGCTCGGTTACAACAAGGTGGTGCTGAAGCCTGGCGCAACTCTTGTTGCCTCCGTCGGTGGTGACCCACTTATTGCTACGACGCAGGTTGGCAAGGGTCGATCACTCGTATGGACGTCAGACATTGGGCCGCACTGGTGCCCAGAGCCATTCGTGCAGTGGAACGGCTTTGCGCCACTCATGTCGAACATGATCGATTGGGTCACCGGCAAGTGAGTTTTGCGGAGCGGGTTGCGGCCTATCAGGCTGCAACCAAGGCCTTTGAGGACCAGGTCGCCGCACTCGACCACCTCAAGCTCGATGCGAAGCACCCTGAAGGCTGGTCACCACGGCAAGTGATCCATCACTTGGCCGATAGCGAGGCGCAGTCGTATGCCCGTCTGCGTCGCCTCGTCGCAGAGCCAGCGGGTTCCATCATTCAGGGGTACGACGAGGGAGCGTGGGCGGCGAGCCCGGCCCTTGGGTACGAAACGGACCCGATCGAAACCTCACTCGCGGTCTTCTCGGCGGTGCGGGCCGGCACGTTCAACGTGCTGGAGCACCTTACCGAGGCAGACCTCGCGCGGTATGGCGAACACACCGAACGTGGCCGATTCACCCTTGACGACTGGCTGCGCATCTACACGAGGCACCCGCTCGATCACGGCGAGCAGCTCGCTAAGGCGCTGCGCGGGGAGCTGTAGCGGGGAACCATTTACGCCTCGCGGGCGTTACGGTGGCGAGGGGCTCGCTTGAGCCCAGAACCGTAGGAGGCAGCCATGACCCGGGTACTCACCGCCGCTCTCATGCTTGGACTACTGCTTGCGCCGAGCGCGCGCCCCGTGGCGGCCGCAGATGAGGTCATCCCGGTACCAGCCCCCGTAGCCGCTGAGTGCCCACCTGTCGAGGTGGTGAACGGCGTCCACGTCATCCCTGAAGGGGCCCCCGCCGAGTGCGTC
>RFPZ01000146.1 GCA_009925905.1 Candidatus Aquidulcis frankliniae | reverse complement strand
GCCAGGTGGGTCGCTCGACAAACCCTGCAGCCCCGGCTTTGTTGATGAATTTCGGATTGGCGCCAACGACCTCCAACATCTGCTGGGCGTATGGTTCCCAGTCGGTCGCAAGCTGCAGCCGACCGCCGGCGGCGAGTCGTGAGGCCACAAGTTCCACAAATTCCGGCTGTACCAGCCGTCGCTTGTGGTGACGTTTCTTGTGCCAGGGATCCGGAAACAGAATTAGCACTTCATCCAATGCACCGGGCGCGACGGCTCTTTCCAAAACCTCTACGGCGTCATGGCAAATCAGGCGGAGATTGCCAATCCCACTGGCATCAGCTTCCAGCAGCAAGTGACCGACGCCGGCGCGGTGCACCTCCACCCCAATGAAATCTCGCTCCGGATGCGCACGCGCCAAGCCGAGCAGATTTTCACCGTTACCGAAGCCGATCTCCAGCGACCGCGGTGCCCGCCGACCGAAAACTGCATCAAGATCAAGGGCTTTGTCTCCGGTCGGCGACGTACCCGACGAGCCGTCGATGCCGTAGCGTGGCCAGAGCTCATCGAGCGCGCGTTGCTGGGCGCCGGTAATTCGGCCTGCACGCAGAACAAAGCTGCGGATTCGCCGTTGATGCGGGCGTTGCGTTGGCGAGACATCTTCTTCCATCGCCCGCATTATGGCATCAGATGTTTGTGTGTCTTGCGCGCCAGCTGCCTTGATTACAATACAGCCCCGCTGCAGGCTTCGAGCTGCGGTCTCACGGTTAATCCCATTGCCAGACTGAGGGTCTTTGCGTCATGCCTGATCAATCGCATTCAGAGGTTGTTCGTTACAGCGCCGGTGGGCGCGATCTCGCCAGCTACCTCGCCCACGACCCGACCCGCAGTGGCAAGCGTCCCGGCTTGATCGTGCTGCCCGAGTGGTGGGGTCTCAACGATTACCTGCGCCGTCGTGCGCGCGAATTGGCGGGCCTCGGTTTCGTTGCCATGGCAACGGACGTCTACGGCGATGGCAAGGAAGCTGCGGATGCTGCCGAGGCTGGTACGCTCATGAACGGCCTCTTCACCGACGTTCCAGCACTCGGCGAGCGACTCAAGGCCGCCTACGAAACCCTGCGCGCGCATCCGCTCGTTGATCCGGATCGCATTGGCGCGATGGGTTATTGCCTAGGTGGAGCACTGTCGTTG
>RFPZ01000145.1 GCA_009925905.1 Candidatus Aquidulcis frankliniae | reverse complement strand
CTTTCGCTTCGTCGCTCTGGGGCCGTGAGAAGAGCGGGTGTCCATCTGAGGTCAAGCATCGCCCCGTCGCCAGATCCCACTGCCACCCATGGATGCTGCAGGTAAGTGTCTCGCCGTCGGTGGTGCCAAAGCGCGTCAGATCGGCCTTCATGTGCGGGCATCGCCGCTGGATCTGCCAGCCGGTTAGATCGAAGGTCCCCTCAGTCGGGCCATTCTCGGCATAGAAGCCCTCGGCATACTGAATCCTCGCAACAGAGAGGCACTTGAACCACGTGTAGACGTAGTCGTTATAGGCACCTTTGCGCCACGCTGAGAAGCGGAGTGAGAGGAAGAGGCTGTTGACCCAGTCATCGGTGCGCGTGCGCACCAAGTGGTCCAAAAGATAGCGGGGGATCGTGAACCGGAAATCCACCTCACGGCCATCATCCGCAACCACGGCACGCTCTGGGAAATCGAGGATGATCGCCTCGTCATCCGTCTGAATCTTGATCGAGGTGCCGATCCCATCACAGACGCGTGGGCCGAGTGCCATCAGTGGCTCTAGCCACGCTTTCAGCTCGGGTACGAGGTTGCTCCGCGAACCAACCCACGACGCTTTTTCGGCCGCAATGACAGGTGCCATATCGGCTGCGTATCTGCGCAAATACACTTCTTTGTGCGCAAAGACATCCTGCACAGACAGTTCACCCTGCACATGCTGCACCTCGAAGACGCCATCAGCGTTGAACTCTCCGACGCTTCCCGGAAGCATCAGAACGGCCGCCTGGCCCTCCGCCTTTAGGCGCTCAACCATGAAGCGCTGGTCGGGGAAGATCGAATCTTCGGCGTTGTTGACGTCATTCCAGCGGAAGAGCTCGTCGTCAAGGAAACAGGGGGGTCCCGCAGAGGGGATCACCACGCGGGGGGAGATGATCTCCACGTAGCGAGCGGCGCGAGTGAATTGTGCGGCGCGCTTCTTCTTGGCGAGGGCCTCAGCGGCCTTCGCCGGCATCTCATAGACCATCGGGTACCAGATCGCCCCGCTGAACTGCAGCAGGCAGATGTCGATGGGGCCCTGCACGAGGAGGCGGTCGGGGTCGGTGGGGCGGCTGTCGTTGAGGTTTAGGAGGCGTTCTACGCCGTCGTCGATGAGGAGCGCGGAGTCACCAATGGGGCCGTCTGTGGGGGCTGTGAGGGCCTC
>RFPZ01000144.1 GCA_009925905.1 Candidatus Aquidulcis frankliniae | reverse complement strand
GTCCAATCCCACTGCGCAAGCATCGCCACATACTACTGAAAATTTTTCAATGCGGCGAGTCCTCGAGTGCTACTCCCCTTCGTAGGCTCGGCGGAGATCCTCGATGATCAGCTTCCCCATCTTCATCATTGCCTGCTGCGCCCGTGCTGCGCCGGCACCGTCGGGGCCACCAAGGTACTGGTTCATCGCTCGCGGATTTACCTGCCACGAGAGTCCGTATCGATCCTTCAACCAGCCGCATTGACCTGGCTCTCCGCCTTCCGTCAACGCCTCCCAAAAGTGATCCACCTCCGCCTGGTCCGCGCAATCAATTTGGAACGACACCGCAGGCGTGAACTGATACATCGGCCCACCGTTCAATGCCAAGAACGGTGCCCCGTTAAGCGTGAAGCGGACGGCAAGCACGCTCCCCGTCGTTCCCGCGTGATAGTCGCCTGGCGTGCGCACAACCTCGTCGATTGCGCTATTCGGAAACACCGAGACATACAGATTCGCCGCCTCTTCAGCCGTGCCGTCAAACCAGAGGCAGGGGTTGGTATTAGCCATGATCTAGCGTCGCGTTCGCGATGTAGTGAGTGGATTCTCAGGGTAGGCCGGATACTCGTCGGTGAGCTGCACCAAATACGCATTCACGCTCGTGGTGTATCGCAGGTACGAAGCGTTCACCTCCCAGAGGCGTCGTGGATACCGACCGTTGATCCAGATGCCGACCCAGGCGAAGAACATGAGGAAGCCGACCAGCACGGCGAAGAGGCTCAACACAATGAGGTGCGGGATCACGAGCAGCCACTTCAAGAAGAGTCCGTTCAGGAGCCGTGAGGATGTCTTTGGATAGACAAGGGAGAGCTGAACGGTTGCGGCTCGCTTCGCTGCAGTCTTGCGCTTGGTTGCCATAGCACCTCCATAAGAGAGCGCAGCGGCTCTGTTGTGAGAAGTATAGGAGGTCACGCAAACAGAGGCGCGCGCGATACGATACGCCGATGACCAACCAGCAGCGACTTCGAGCATTTTTGCAGAGCGAGACGACTGGTGGCGCACTGCTGATCATTGCTGCGCTCGTTGGGCTGCTCCTCGCCAACGGACCACTCTCGAGCGCGTTCCATGCGCTTGCGACGACCCACATCGGCATCGATGCGCTCCACCTCAACCTCACGGTGCAGGAGTGGACTGCAGACGCCCTCCTCGCCATCTTCTTCTTTGT
>RFPZ01000143.1 GCA_009925905.1 Candidatus Aquidulcis frankliniae | reverse complement strand
TCATCCGGTATGCTCGGATGCACCAAGGTCGAGCAGGGCAAGCTCATCGCGTGGCAGTGCGCCGCCGAGAAGAAGACGCCATTCGACTTCAAGCGCGAGTACCACATCATCAACGGCTCCCTCAGCATGCGCTCGGACGCCATGCTGGCCGGTTACCGCGCTCGCGGTGGCAAGGTCCTCTGGAAGCAGTTCGACAACAAAGCGGCCATCGCCGTCTGGAAGTATGACGGCAACGAGTGCGAGATCGGGTTCACCGCGCAGGACGCACAGACCGCTGGCCTGCTTCCCGCCAAGCCGGGTTCCGGGTGGGCCAAGGACCCGTCCGCTATGCTCCGCGCTCGGTGCATCAGCAAGGCGATCCGCATGCTCGCGCCCGAAGTCGTCGCCGGGATCTACACCCCGGAGGAGACTGAGGACTTCCAGCCTGCGCCCTCCGAGGTTGCGGTCACGCCTACCAAGGCGTTCGATGTTATCGCCAAGCTCGAGGAACTCTTCGAGTCACGCGAGGCTGATGTGAACACGATCCTCGTCGCCGCAGGGCGCATCAAGGATGGCGAGACCTTCCGCGATCTCGATGAGACCACCGCGTCGAAGTACATCAAGCGACCGGATCTGATCCTGTCCAAGCTGCCTCCGGTCGTCACCGAAGCCCCCGTGGTGGAGGTGGCCCCGTGAACGAGATCATCTTCAACATGCCTGCGGAACAGTACCACTCCACCAGGGCACTCTCGAAGTCCGGGCTGGATCAGTTCCGCAAGTCGCCCGCGCACTTTTTGTCATGGCAGGTGGGTGAATCGCGCAATGAATCCACACCGGCAATGGAGTTCGGGACCGCTGTTCACATGGCCATCTTGGAGCCACATTTCTTCAAAGACAGATACACCGTGTTCACTGGCGACCGCCGTACCAAGGACGGGAAAGCAGCCTACGAGGCTGTCTTGTCCTCCGGCAGAACACCCCTCAACGAGGAGCAATGGGAGTCCATCACCGGAGCAGCCGCTGCTATCCACGCTCACCCGAATGCCGCTCTATTGATCGACAAGATCAAGCCCGAGGTATCCGTGTTTGCCAACTGGGGCACCAAGGTCAAAGCCCGCATCGATGGGCTTGGTGATGACTTCATCATCGATGTAAAGACCACTCAGGACGCCTCCCCGAAGGCGTTCGCCAAGTCCATCGCGCAGTTCAACTACCATGTCCAAGCCGCATGGTATCAGCGGATCACAGGC
>RFPZ01000142.1 GCA_009925905.1 Candidatus Aquidulcis frankliniae | reverse complement strand
ACCACCGTTCCCTTACTCTCGATCATCTTCAGGGTGAGCTCTTGCCCGGCCAGTGCGGAGAGCTTGGCGCCGAGCTCGGCTGGGACCATGAGTGACTGCAGGAAAAGGTCGAGGCCAACGACGCGCGCTGGGCCAACTTCGCGCTCTCGCGCCTCACCGCTGGTCCAGCGTGCATGTGGCGTGACATCAACGGGTCGTGGGCGGCTTGCAGCGGCAGGAACCGTTGTTGGGCGTGAGCCGAGGCTCTCGATCACGGCGTCAGCGAACCCACTTGTGCTCGTCGCGGCCTCGACATCGCCGCCCTGTTGGCGCACCACATCTTGAGGGAGAGCTTTGCCGGCTTCAAGGGTTGCAAGTACCGCGTCCTCCACAACATCGGCGAGATCGGTTTCACCCAAGTGGCGCAGCATCATGGTTGAAGAGAGAATCAGCGCCGTTGGATTAATGACGTTCTTTCCAGCGTACTTCGGCGCAGACCCGTGTACCGCTTCAAAGATCGCCACGCCGTCGCCGTAGTTCGCACTCGACGCAAAGCCAAGGCCACCAACTAGACCCGATGCAAGATCGCTAATGATATCGCCGTGCAGGTTCGTCGCAACAACGACATCAAATTGCGCTGGGTCTTTCACCATCTGATGCGCAACGTTGTCAATGATCAGGTGATTCGCCTCGAGTGATGAATACTCTTTGCTAAGATCTTCACCGACCTGCTTGAAGAGCCCTTCGGTGAACTTGAGGATGTTTGCCTTACTTGCCGTGGTGACCTTGTGGCGACCTTCGCGCAGTGCCAGCTCGTAGGCAAAGCGAATGATTTTCTCAGAGCCAGTGCGACTGATGAGCTTGACCGCTTGCGCTACATCGTGTGTCTGCAGATGTTCAATGCCGGCATAGAGGTCTTCAACGTTCTCGCGCACGATGACCATGTCAATCCCTTCGCCCTTGTACCGCGTTGGCACACCAGGAAGTTCGCGCGCAGGCCGAACGTTGGCATAGGTCTCAAAGAGTTTGCGTAGGGTGACGTTGGCGCTCTTCTCGCCGAAGCCGACCGGTGTTTCGAGAGGGCCCTTCAGTGCCACCCGAGTGCGCTCAATGCTGTCACGCGTTGCGGCTGGTACGCCCGAGGTATCGCCCTTCTTGAAGACCTCAGCGCCAGCCTCCGCCTCCTCCCAGTCGAAGGCAACGCCCGCCGTTGCGGCAGCGGCGTCAAGCACGCGCTTCGTTGCAAGGGCGACCTCAGGGCCGACCCC
>RFPZ01000141.1 GCA_009925905.1 Candidatus Aquidulcis frankliniae | reverse complement strand
CCTTCGCCTTTCTCGAGGCGGGCTATACCTTCTACTACACCGTGTTTGCGCGCCGACATGCGGAGTTCTTAGAGCGGTCCATCAACGCGCGGCTGGGCCGCGATGTACTGGCAGCACATCGGCTGGAGGCGGCATATTTCTATGAGCCCGACGCGCCGAAGCTCTCGTTCCTCTCGTTTGGGCGGGTGAGCGGCTACGGCAGCGTGATGACGATTGGCTACTCCATCGTGGCGGCACTCCTTTGGGGTGCAGGGCTCGACGAGGGCCTCACCCAGGTGGCAGCTGGGGGTATGCACGTGGGCGTGCTTATTGCGGGACTGCTCTGGACCCTCGGCGTCACCATTTATTTGCTCTGGCACTTCCTCTCCCGCCGTGACGAAGAGCGCCTCCTGGCCGCCCTGCGGGTCGCCTACCCAGATGCGGTAGGCTCGCGGAGACGCGCTCGGCCAGGGCGCTAATTGACCCGCGGGCAGAGGAGTAGAGGCGACGTGACCACCCCCAATTCGGGAGCGCAGCACGGCTCGGTAACGGAGCTGGATCGCGTCACGATTCGCTTCGCCGGCGACTCTGGCGATGGGATGCAGCTGACCGGCTCGCAGTTCACCGCCACCACCGCACTCTTCGGCAACGACGTCTCCACCCTGCCGGATTACCCCGCTGAGATTCGCGCGCCAGCCGGTTCGCTGCCTGGCGTTTCGGGATTCCAGATCAGCTTCTCGAGCGGTGACATTCACACGCCAGGTGACCGACCCGACGTGCTCGTTGCCATGAATCCGGCGGCGCTCAAGGTGAACCTTGGCGACCTCGTACCAGGCGGCGCGATCATCGTGAACACCGACGCCTTCAACGACATCAATTTGCGCAAGGCGGGCTTCACCGAAGATCCGCTGAAGAACCAGAGCTTGCAGGGCTACAACCTTTATGAGATTCCCATGTCGACCATGGTTGCTGGCGCGTGCGAAGGGCTTGGCCTCACCAGCAAGCAGATTGAGCTGACCAAGAACTTCTTCGCGCTCGGCGTGATGTTCTGGCTCTACGAGCGTTCCATGGCCGGCACGGAGAAGTGGATCGCCGAGAAGTTTGCCGGCAAGGATGCGATCGCCGAGGCGAACCGCCGTGCACTGCATGCTGGCTACGCGTTCGGCGAGACGACCGAGATCTTCCACACGCACTACCGCGTTGCTGCGGCACACCTACCACCTGGCACGTATCGCAACATCACCGGCAACGAGGCGACCGCACTCGGCTTCGTCATGGCCTC
>RFPZ01000015.1 GCA_009925905.1 Candidatus Aquidulcis frankliniae | reverse complement strand
GGCGAGAAGCTGCGCGTCTTCACCACACGCCCCGACACGCTCTACGGCGCAACCTTCATGGTGCTCGCACCAGAGCATGAGCTCGTTGACACCATCACCACACCAGAGCAGCGCGCCGCCGTCAATGCCTATATCGAGGCGACGAAGCGCAAGACCGAAATCGATCGCCTCACCACCGCCAAAGAGAAGAGCGGTGTGGCCACGGGCGCATTTGCGATCAACCCGGTGAATGGCGAACAGATCCCCGTGTGGATCGCCGACTATGTGCTCGCCGGCTACGGCACGGGCGCGATTATGGCGGTGCCCGCGCACGACGAACGCGACTTCGAGTTCGCCCAGCAGTTCGGTCTGCCGATCGTTCCAGTGGTGGCGCCAGCGAATCTCGCCGCTACACCAAACGACGTACCGCTCCCGTACGTAGAGAAAGCTGAGGGTGCCGCCATCGCCGTGAACAGCCCCGCCTGGAACGGCGCCGCCTGGCCAGAGTCACTCACCAAGGCGATCGCCCATCTCGAGAGCAGCAAGAGCGGCGAGAAGAAGGTCACCTATCGCCTGCGCGACTGGCTGATCAGCCGCCAGCGCTACTGGGGTACACCGATCCCAATCATTCACTGCGAAACCTGCGGCCCCGTCGGCGTGCCGGTGGAGCAGCTCCCCGTCACCCTTCCTGATGACGTCGACTTCAAGGCGACCGGCGAGTCACCGCTAAAGACCGCCACCGCGTGGCTCAACGTGCCCTGCCCAAAGTGCGGTGGCCCTGGCCAACGCGAGACCGACACGATGGACACCTTCGTCGATTCGTCGTGGTACTGGTATCGCTACCTCGCGCCAAAGAACGAGCTCGGTCCTGTTGATCGGAAACTGGTTGATTCCTGGTGCCCCGTTGATCAGTACACCGGCGGTGCTGAGCATGCCGTGATGCATCTGCTCTACTCGCGCTTCTTCACCAAGGCGATGCGCGACCTAGGGCTGATCGGCGAATCAGAGCCGTTCACGCGCCTCTTCAATCAGGGACAGATCCTTGGCGCCGACGGAGAGCGCATGTCGAAGTCGCGCGGCAACGTATAAGGCGCTCGGCGGCGTGGGCACCGACATCGAAGCCTTCCGCTTCAACACCGCCGTTGCGAAGCTCATGGAGCTCGCCAACGCGCTCTTCCCGTATCGCGGCAGCCCCGTTGCTGGCACCGCGGCGTGGAACGAGGCGATCCACTACCTGCTCGCCGGCATCGCCCCAATGGCGCCGCATCTCGCCGACGAGATGCACAGCCGCGTGCAGGCAGCCGCCGGCATTAGCGCCAGCGACCCGCGCTGGACCTCGATTCATCAGTGCCCATGGCCGACCGTCGACAGCAGCCTACTCACCGAGAGCACTCGCGAGCTTCCAGTACAGGTCAACGGCAAGCTGCGCGACAAGCTCACCGTGAGCGCCACCGCCACCGAGGCCGAGATTGAAGCGCTCGCCCTCGCCTCACCGAAGGTGCAGGGCGCCCTCGAAGGGCGCGCACCGAAGAAGGTGATCCACGCCGGCGGGCGCCTCGTCAATATTGTTGGCTAGTTCGCGAGAAGCGCCAACATCGCCGCAACATCGATCGTTGCGGTCATCACCGTTCCGCCCGTTCCGGGCGTCAACACGATGTCACTCATTGGGAGTCCCGCAGTTGCATCGGATGCTTCGATCTTTCCATCCTTAATCGCCGCAGCAAGCGCTTCGGCGAGCTCGTTCGAGATCGTTCCCGTGAGTGCTGCCGTCTTGTCGGTACCAGTGACGGTCAGCGCCGAAAACGAGGAGAAGGTGTCGGCGGTCATCGTGAAGCGCGTCCCTTCAGGGAGCACGATTGTGCCCGACTCCGCACCGGACATCAGGCCGTTGATGTCGTCAACACCGAAGCCACCAAATTCAATGACAAGATTCGTCGCCATCAAGTCGCCGCCGCCTACCGAGGCGGGGAGTGTTGGGAGGGTGAGTTTCGCGCCATCGGCGCGTATCTCAACGATCGCGCCTTCAAGGCCTGCAGCCTGAAGTTGCTCAGTTGCGATCTTGTTGATGGCAGGGGTAACGACCAACACCCACGCGCCCACCAGAACGCCGGCGATCACGCCAAGGGCGATGAGCAACTTGCGCTTCTTGCTCATCTTCTTCTTTGGCTGAGCGGCTCCATCAAAAGTTTCCTTGGCCACAGGGCACCTCAAGCTGGCGGGCTGAACCAGAGGTTCTGATTTACAGCCCGCACACTCTACGCGAGAGCCGCGCCGAGGAGTACCCTTAGCGCAACGCGGCAGCATGCCGCAGGGGTAAGGAGGGTTCATCGTGGGTGAGGTCAAGATTGGCGCGCTGGTGTGGCCACAGTTCACCGAGTGGAAGTCGGTCAAGTCGATGGGAGTGACCGCCGATCGCGTGGGCTTCGACACCCTCTGGACCTGGGACCACATGTACCCCATCATCGGCAACCCGAATGGCCCCATGTTCGAAGGTTGGTCGACGCTCGTCTCGTGGGCCGAGAACACCTCAAAGATTCGTATCGGCCTGATGGTTGGTGCCAACACCTTCCGTGAGCCAACCATTACAGCGAAGCTCGCCACCACCCTCGACCACATCTCCAACGGCCGCGCCATTCTTGGCGTTGGCGCCGCCTGGTTCGAAGAGGAGCACGAGCACTTCGGCCTGAACTTTGGCGATGGTTTCCCAGAGCGACTGCGCTGGCTCGGCGAGGCGCTGCCGATCATGCGCGGCATGCTCGACGGCACCGAACCAACCGCGACCGGCCCGCGCTACAAGGCGAAGACGGTGCGCAACCTTCCCGCCCCTATTCAGGAGCACCTGCCGATCCTGATCGGCGGCGGCGGCGAGCAGGTCACGCTGAAGCTCGTGGCCAAGTACGGCGATGCCAACAACGTCAGCGGCACCCCCGAGCAGGTCGCCCATAAGGAAGAGGTACTACTGAAGCACTGTGAGGCGATTGGCCGTGATCCGAAGACGATCGACCGTACCGTGGGCATTGGCAACGTAGTGATTCGCAACGATGCCGCCGAAGCCCTGCGCATCCACACCGCCCAGTTCGGCACCAACGGCATCAGCCCCGTCTGGGAGAACCAGCCGGTCGGCACCGTTGATCAGGTCGTGGAGCACCTCGCGCCGTACCTAAAGATCGGCTACCGCCACCTGATCGCTGGCTTCGCCACCCCACACGATGAGGAGTCGATGATCCGCTTCGCCGAAGAGGTGCTGCCAAAGCTCAAGCAGATCTAGCCTCAAATACCCTGCCGCTTCGAGCGGCAACCCGCATATCTGACTTTGGCTCATGATCTAAGATTCTTCCAGACCCTCTTGTGAAGGGTCAGTATGGGAGGAGTTTTATGGCCGCCACCAAACGCACCACAGCGGTGAAAAAGTCCGTCGCGCGGCGCCGTTCAAACAAGCCGATCAAGCTCGGCAACATTGCGATCACGCAGAAGCAACTGATCGTTGGCGGCGTTGTTGCCGCTCTACTCGCCGTTGGCCTGTATTTTGGCCGTACCGAGAAGGTTGTCGTAACCGTAGCAATTAACGCTGAGTACGGCGGCGTATTCACAGATCCAAATGGATGCGAGGCCCTCCCAGAGTACAGAAGCAGCCTTGAGAATATTTCTGTTGCAGCAGCCACAGGGGAATCAATCCCGATGACGGAGATCGCATGGGCTTCAACAGAAAAGAATCTGTGCGAAGGGACCTTCACTTTGTCTCTTTCCCCGTTCTCAACTTATGACGTCAGCATTGATGGTGAAAAATCAGGCTCCATCACGGAAGCCAGTTTTTCTAGCCACCAAGCAGAGTTTCGAAAGACCATCTCAGTTACCCGAGATCTAAGTGGCGAACACGACTTAGTCGAGACTGCAACCTACTGCACCGGCCCACTATCTGATTGGTCGTGCACCTGGTCTTATTGGGACTATGGCAAGAATTTTGACGGTGACTCATCTGATGGATCGTGCGCCGGCAATGGGGGCTATAGCGACTTGAGGGATGGGGCAGCCGTGGTGGTGTACAACTCCACCGGCGAAGTTGTCGGTACTACTACGCTGTATGGCTCAAGTTACGACCTTGAGTCGCTTTCATCCAGGAAAATTGTCTGTACGTTCAAGTGGGAATTGAAGGATGTCCCTAATGACGATGCGGGCTATTCGGTTGAGGTGACCAGCCGTGGAAAAGTGTTCTATAGCGGCGATGAGCTGCTGCAGAATGGCTTCTTCCTAGGTACGACAATCGGAGAATAATTTTCCTCGCTTTTTAAGACGTGCAATTGACGCATGCATGCCTGAGGGCATGCATGCGTCTCAGTATCTGGGATCAGCCAGCGCAGAAGCAACAGAATTAGCCATGACGAGCGTGGTACGTATCCCATACATTCTGCAAGCCAGAATGCGGAGATGCTGCAACACATCCGGTGGCCTGCCCTCCTCTGCGGAACCCTACTCTTTGCGCTTCTTG
The DNA here is from genome assembly GCA_009925905.1 of Candidatus Aquidulcis frankliniae. Taxonomy (GTDB): domain Bacteria; phylum Chloroflexota; class Limnocylindria; order Limnocylindrales; family Limnocylindraceae; genus Limnocylindrus; species Limnocylindrus frankliniae. The sequence continues at coordinate 16,136 of RFPZ01000015.1, read as the reverse complement.
TGCTTGGTTCAACAGGAGATCCTGACCCAATCGACACGCTAATACCTGCTGACTCTTCTCCATCCGCAATGGCCCCCGTGCTGGTCGATGAATTGCGCGTCGAGGTGAGCGGTGCCGTTCGCGTTCCTGGGGTCTACGCGCTGCCTGTGGGCTCGCGGCTGATTGATGCCATCACGGCCGCTGGCGGCTGGGGGGAGCGCATTGATCCGCTCCGTATTGAAATTTGCCTCAACCTCGCTGCACCGTTGACGGACGGCTCGGCAATACGAATTCCTTCTCGCGATGATCGCTTCTTGCTTGGCGTGCAGGGAATCCTCTGCGGGACGCTCTATGCGGCTCCAGGAGAGATCGCGGCAGTTGATGTGCCTGGGTCAACAGCGACAACGGCCACGGGTGGAAAGATTGACTTAAACACCGCGACTGCAGAGCAGCTCGACACACTGCCGGGCATTGGCCCTGTGACCGCCGCAAAGATTATCGCCGCGCGCAAGGAGGCACCATTTCTGATCGTTGATGATCTCCGCACGCGAGGGATCATCAGCGACCGCGTCTTGCAGCAGATCCGCCCGCTCGTTACACCGTGAGTGAACGGCGCCGAGGGGCGCCGCGACTTGGGGGTCGCCCTGGGTGGGCCGCGATCGCCGCGGTAGCGACAGCTCAACTCTCGTTGCTGCCCATCTCCGCCCAGTTACTGCGGGCTGGCGCACCTGCCCTTGCGCTCGTCGCACTCGTCTTGCTGGCGCTCCTGGCGCGAAGCGCACATGTCAGAGGCAACAACCTCATCCGCGCCGGGCTCTTTGGCGTTCTGCTCATCAGTGCGCGCATAGCACTACTTGGGCCACCGATTCCTCCGGCAAATGGTGCAGCGGCCCTGGTGCCAACTGGTGAGGTTCGTGGACAGATCGCGGCGCTCCTCGCTCCTCTTCGTGGGGCACAACGATTCGTAGTTGAAATCAATGGGTTGCAGATTCAGGTAGAGGCACCGCCGAATCCGAGTGTGCGCACCGGCGACACGATCCTCACGACACTTGCGCAGCGGACAATCACACCTGACGCCCAAGAGCGACTGCGCATCCGGGGGATTTCAGCGACAGCGCGCACGAGAAACGTGGAAATAATCTCCCGCGGTAGCCCCCTGGAGTCACTCCGAGCAGCCCTCGGTGACGCCATTGAACGCGTGCTTCCTGCACCGGCGGGGGGCCTTGCCGCGGCAATCGTGATCGGCTTACGAGAGCGGGTTGACGAACGTCTCGCCGCAGACTTCACGGCGACGGGGCTTGGACACGTTGTTGCTCTCTCTGGCTGGAATGTTGCCATCACCATGGCCGTTGCTGATCGCTTCACCAAGCGGTTCCCTGCCAAATGGCGTCGACCGCTGCTCATTGTTGTTGCAATCGCGTACGGCCTATTCGCTGGCGCAAGTGCTAGCGTCATTCGCGCGAGCTTTATGGCTGCCGCCGCACTGATCGGCGCCGCATCTGGCCGGCCTGGCTCTGGGGCCGTTGCGCTATCGCACGCCGTTCTCGCCCTGATGATGCTTGATCCAGCGATCGCAGCCGATCCTGGCTTCCGTCTTTCGGCACTTGCTACCGCTGGACTGCTTGCCAAGAGTCAGCGGTGGTCGGATCGTGCCACTGCGTTTGGAGAGAGGCTCCCTAAGCAACTCCGCAAAGGCTGGTCCTTCATTGGCGGCGATGTCGCCGTCAGTCTCGCCGCTCAGGCCGCAACGCTCGGGCTTGTCATCGCCCTCTTTGGCCGAGTCGCGGTTTGGTCGATTCCCCTGACGCTCCTAATCGCCCCGCTCATTGCCCCAGCCACCGCAGCTGCGATACTCGCCACGATTGCTGGCGAGCTGGTGCGCATGCTGCCGCCTCAACTGGCTATCTTGCCGAGCCTTCTGGCCCTCCCAGCAACGGCGCTCTTTAGTGCCGCAGCGTGGATCGCCCAGGTCGGCGCCCACCTCCCTGCTGGCGGCATTGAAGTACCTCGTGCGGCAACACTCGCTGTTGGATTGGCTCTTGGCGCAGTCGGCATCTGGCTCCTTTTGCGAGATGAGCCACAGAGCACTGCAGCACACGCTGCTGAAGAGGCGGTCTCCTCAAGATCTGTGACCGAGCATCTGGCGTTTGGAATCGCAGTGTTGATCGCGATAAGTGCTCTCACTTCACTTGGCAGCGCTGCGCCGCGGGGATCACTGCGTATCACGACGCTCGACGTAGGGCAGGGAGACGCGATACTGGTCGAGGTCTCTGGCCGCCGCATGTTGATTGATGGCGGTCCTGACCCAGCGCGACTGAGCACTGAGTTAGATCGGATCATCCCGGCGTGGGACCGCCGCATTGATCTCCTCGTCGCAAGTCACCCACATGAAGACCACCTGGCAGGTCTGCCGAAACTGCTTGACCGATACCGCATTTCTTCAGTCATTGGGTCGGAGGACCGTGGCGGAGGGCCCGCTGCATCGAGCTGGAGAGAGATTTTGACGGGAAGTCGTATCTCCTATTACCAAGTGTTCACCGGTGACAGATTCCAACTTGGGGCTGCCCGATTGAGTGTTTTATGGCCGGATCAGACGTACCTGTCGTTGCCACCTGGGAACGATGGCCGAGCGCTCAATGACCGATCAATCGTCTTGCGCCTTGACATACCTGGATTTAGCGCACTATTCACAGGCGATATTGAAAGCGACATCGACGCGCGCATCATCCGCAACATCAGCGCCCCGGTTGATCTTCTCAAAACGCCACACCACGGCAGTAAGGGGTCTTCAAGTAGGGCGCTGCTAAACGCGCTTGATCCGCGGGTCTCTGTTGTCTCAGTTGGGGTGAAAAACGCGTATGGCCACCCCGCCTCAGAAACCCTTCAAAGGCTCGGGGAGCGTGGCGCGGCAGTTGAACGAACCGACCTCAACGGCACCGTGACCATCACCGTGCCGTTGCAGCAGCCAGATCAGATCAAGATTCGCAGTAGTAGCGGCGAGCGCCTTGCTCCCGCGCGCTCCGCAGTTGGTCGTCGCACACCAAGTGCACCCGCCGCCGATGCGCTGTGGCCGACACGTCTTGCCTCGGTTAGTTCGGCAGGTGGGGGCTCCGGCTGCCCCATCCCACGCGCTAGGATCCGCCCATGGGAACGGCACCGATTCTCCTAGCCTGGGGCGACGACCTCCTCCTGATCGAGGAGGCGGTGGCGGCGCTGGGTGCCCGCATGGCCGCCGAGGACGCCATGGGGGGCGGGCTCCCTGAGAAGGTACGTCTCAAGGCTGAAGGGCGCGGCTCTGGCGACGGCGCCGAGGTGCTCGGCGAGCTGCGTCGCAGGCTTGGGACTGGCGGCCTCTTTGGGGGCGGCTCGCTAATGGTCGTAGCCGGCGCTGGGCGACTCGGGCGCACCAAGGATCTGCGCGCCACCCTGAACGACACCCTCGCCAACATGGCGCCGGGCAATGGCGTCGTGCGAAGAGTGCCGGACGCGAGATCGCTGGTGATGCGGCGAAGTCAATCGCCGAGCGACTTGGTGCCGAAGTGCGCGAGCCAGACCTTGATCGCAGCGGCATACGTATGACGGCGGCAATTGAACTTGAGAAGCTGATGCTCGCGATTCCGAGTGGGCCGATCTCCCTACGTGCCGTTGATGCGCTCGTGGCTGATCGCGGCGTTGGATCGCTCTTTGCCTTCGCCGATGCGATTGTCTCGCGCAGCGGCACGCTAGTCTCAAAGCATCTGCTTCGCGCGGTGAGTGAGCCAGGGCCAATGGTCGTGGCAACGCTGCACCGCAAGATGCGCGACCTCGCGCAAATTCACGGGGCAACAGTAGTGGAAGGTGCTTCGGTTGCAACGGCTGCGCGCACCATTGGCATGCATGAGTTCCCCGCAGGCAAGCTGGCCGAGGCGGCACGCAAGTGGAGCACCGCCGAGATTGTCGACGCGATTAACGGGTTAGTCGAGTTGGATGCGATCAGTAAGGGTGATGGCGAGCGGGCCTGGGGCCCAGCGCTGACTCGCTGGAGCGCTGCGCGCATTCGCTAACGCAGCGCTCCGAGCGCGTCATTGTTTACCCTTGGCGCTTCTCCGGTACTCCCTGCAGTAGGTACCAGCCAACGAGCATCGTTGCGAGCAGGGTCAGCAAGCCGACCGTGTACGCGCCATTGCCAAGAACTGGATAGAGAAAGAAGATCGTAGCGCCGTAGAGCAGCCCGCCAAGCACCTGTGAGCCCTTGCCCACCAAGCCGTAGAGCCCGTAGAACTCGCCCAGCTGCTTCGGCGGCGAGAGTCGATACATAAGGATTCGGTCTGCGCCCGAGAGGCCACCGAAACCGAAGCCGAGCACCACGCCAGCCACGATGAACGGGATCGGTGAAACGAAGAGTGCACCAATGGTGAGCGCCACCGCCCAGAGGGCGAGGACGCGGTTCAGGGTTGCCTTCGGTCCCTGGCTATCTGTCAGGCGCCCCCACACGAGGCCGCCGATGACCGCAGTCGTGGCTAGCCCGACCAGCACGTAGTTCGCCTGGCTCTGAGTAAAGCCGACCGCCTGCACCGCGAAAATCGCCATGATCGAGATCACGGTGTTCTGAGCGTCAGTGTAGAAGAAGCGCGCCGTCAGGAAGCGCTTCAAGCCTGGGTACTTGCCAAGTTCGCGAATGGTTCCAAGTGTCGCCAACAGCGAGTTTCCGCTCGTGGCCTTCCCTGCGGGCTCCGGAACCTCTTTGATGAAAATGAAGATCGGCAACGCAAGGATTCCAAACAGCAACGGAGCAACCACAAACACCTGATTAACCGATAGTCCGCCGAAGAGAATGATGACGCCGATCAGAATGGTGCCGAGGTAGCCGAGCCCGTTACCCAGGCCAGATACCCAACCGCGATTCTCCGGCGTGCTCACAATACGAATCGTTGCGTCGTAATAGACCAGCGCGGACTGATATCCGAAGTTTGCCGCGATAAAGAGCAGCACACCAACGCCGACCGGAACGGACGGAATGAAAATGGCGGGGAAAATCGCCAGCACGGTGAAGAAGAGTAGATACGGAAGCCTGCGGCCAGCGCGGTCCGAAATTGCACCTATCGCTGGTGAGATGAGCGCATTCACGCCCACGGAGAGCGCAATCGAAATCTGTAGCCAAAGGTTTCCCTGTGACTCGCCGAGCCCCTGCTCGCTGGTCAGATAAAGACCGATCGCATACGAGAAGATTCCGTACGACCAGATGGTGTTGGCCAGGTCATAGAGCGTCCACGATGCGATCCATGTCGCCGGGACGGTGATCTTGACGCCGCCTGCGGCGCTACGTGTAGCCATGTTCTTCCTCCCCTTATGCCGGGAGCGCGGCGCGGGCACGCCGTCGCTTCGGTCAGCAGACAGGATGAGGGCTAACGGGACGTTATGCCCTTCTGGGTGCGCTTGGCGCACCGTAATGGGCCGCGTCCGGGGGCTACGATGCGGGCATGCCTCTCGCACGAAAACGCCCAGGTTCCGCACAAATCAGCCCCGCGCAGGCGTGGGCGAAGCAACTGAAGCGCCGTCGCCCCGGACTGATCGAGGAGGCGCTTTCTGGTCTAGCCAGCCTTTACGGCACACCAGCCTGGAAGCCGCGCATGGACCCGATTAGCGAGCTCGTCACCACGATCCTGAGCCAGAACACGAGCGATACGAATGCGGAGCGAGCCTTTATTGCACTCCGCGATCGCTATCCAGATTGGGCAGCGGTTGAGGCGGCGCCAGTACGCTCACTCGCCGCCGTAATCAAGAGTGGCGGGCTTGCGGCGCAGAAGGCGCCGCGCATCAAGGCGGCTTTGCGCGCGACTCGCGAACGGAGCGGTGCATACGACCTCTCGTTCCTGACTGCGATGTCGCCCATGGAGGCGCGTGACTGGCTCACCGCCATTCCCGGTATCGGCCCAAAGACGGCATCGATCGTGATGCTCTTCTGCTTTGGCGTTCCCCTCATGCCGGTCGACACCCATGTGGAGCGCGTCTCAAAACGGATCGGCCTGCTGCCGCCCAAGGCGAGTCTGCAGTTTGCTCATGATGCGTGGCTTGATCTTGTGGAACCATCGCGCATGTACGAGGCGCACGTGGCGCTCATTCGTCACGGCCGGGGACACTGCGATGCACTGCGCCCAGATTGCGAGCGTTGCCCGATTCGCGCGCGTTGTCGCTACGTTGATCGCCGGGCGCCATAGCGCGCGTCGCTCTCTCTAGCGCGCGTCGCGGCGGTGCGCACTCGCGAGTGACCACGGAGCACTTCTAAAGTCGAGACCACCAGGCTCGCCCGACGCGCGCGATCCGAGTCCAAGAACCTCTACGGCAGCGCCAGTTGGTAACGCTAATCGTGGACCACCATTCGGTAGCGCATCATCGGCGAGAGCGGCAAGTCGCTCGTCGTCGCCGCCGATCGCGTGGGCGAGCACGCTCCACGCACCGAGTGCGCCGATGCCGTTAGTGACGCGAATGGCGTGACCGCCGCAGGTGCATGATGCGGCGCGCCGACCGAGCGCCATTGCCGAGGCAGAGTCAGCGACGATCGTGAGGTCTGGCAGCTCCAGCGCGGAGGTAAGTTCACGTACTCGCTCTGGCTGGTCAAGAAGTTTCGTCGCATCGCCACCGCACAAGAAGAGGGTGGTTGGTTCGGTAATGCTGTGCGGCAGATGGTTGATAAGCGTTGCCTCGCGCCCAACTGTGGCAAGTAGCTGCTGCAGGGTGCGGGCCTGCCGATCGTCGTCTGAGGCGATCGAGGCGAGCAGAAGGGGGCCCGGCTGTGCGGCGAGCCACTGCAGCGCCTCAGGCCATGCGTGGGCTGAGCGTCCTAGTCCGCCGCCTGAGAGGTAGAGGGTTGCCATGCTCTGATCGTACTCGCCGCTGCGCCATACTGGCCCTATGACGGCAGGAGCGACTCCAGGAAGAATCGTCCTGATTGGCTCGGGCGAGATCGGCCCATCCATGGCGCCGCTACATCGCAGCATCGTCGCCTCTCTGCCTAAGCGCAGCACTCCTTCCTCACTGGTTGCCCTCGACGGCAGTTACGACTTTCAAACGAACCGTGCTGAGATGGGCGAGAAGATCGCCGTCTTCTTCCGCTCAAAGGTTGGCATTCCAACGACGGTGATCGGTCTCCCCGAGACCGACAGGGCAGGCGCCGACCTTGCCCCTTCGGCGCTTGCGCCGACCATCGCTGGTTTGAATGCTGCGGATCTGATCTTCTTGGGGCCCGGCTCCCCGTCGCGCGCGCTCCGTCGCTGGGGAAGCACACCCATCGTTGATCAGGTCATCGCACGTATTCAGAACGGCGCGACACTGATCACATCATCGGCTGCGGCAGCGGCTTCAGGACGATGCACGATCCCGGTCTACGAGATCTACAAGGCGGGCACGAACCCGGTCTGGCTTGATGGCCTCGACATCATCGGCGCACTTACCGGTCTCGCGGTTGCGATCGTTCCGCATTGGAACAACAACGAAGGCGCGACACACGACACCTCACGCTGCTTCATCGGCGAGGGCCGCCTGCAGCAGTTAGAACGAGTACTACCTGATGGCACGGCCATCTTGGGCATTGACGAACACTCCGCCCTCACCATCGACCTTGGCGCGAACAACGTCACGGTTGGCGGCAAGGGAGCGGTGACGATTCGTATTCCTGGGATCGGCGAGACAGCGCTGCACAGCGGCGCCACAGAGCCGCTGGCAACGTTTGTCGCACGATTTGGTGCCGCTGCTGGTGCGCCACGTGCCACGATCGCCTCAATCGAATCAGCACGCCCGGCCCCCGCAACGGACCCAGGGGTTGATGTGAGCGTCGCCGTAGAGCAGCTCATCGCGCTGCGTGCAACCGCCCGCGCCGAGCGCCGATTCAACGATGCAGATGCATTGCGCGCAGCGATTGAGGCGCTCGGTGTCGAACTTGTAGACGAGCCGACCGGGGCGCGCTGGAGCCGTCGCGCTTAGCGAACGAAACGAGCGCCGATCGCACCCATACGGCGCAGGAGGAAGCTCGGCATCAGGCTCAAGAAGCGCGCGGACAGTGCATTCATGAGCCCCGGAACGACAAGAGCACGTCCGTCACGGAGCGCATCAAGCGCAGCACGGGCAACAGAGTCCGCAGAGGTAAGCAAGAAGCTCGGCACACCCGAGCTCTGGCTGAGGCCGCCACGCTCTTGGAACCCCGTTGGTGTAAAGCCAGGCGCAACGCAGGTCACCTTCACGCCAAACGGCTTCGCCTCTTCGTGCAGCGCAAGAGTGAAGTGCCGCACATACGCTTTTGTTGCTGCGTAGGTAGTGAATCCTGGAAACGGAATAAAGGATGCGAGCGACGCGACGTTGAGAATGCCACCGCTCTTTCGTGGTGCCATGGAAACCAGTGCTGCGCGAGAGAGAAGAGTGAGTGCGGTGACATTCACGGCGATCTCATTCGCTTCATCTTCGCCGTCAAGCTCCGTGATTTTGCCGAAGCGTCCGTAACCAGCGTTGTTCACCAAGATCTCAATCGGTCGGGCGCTGTCCAGGATGCGGGCCTCTACCTTCGACACATCGGCAGCCTTCGAGAGGTCGGCAACGATCGTTTCACTCGCGGCGCCGGAAGCGGCAGCTAGCCCAGCTACGCGCGCGAGTTCATCACCACGCCGGGCCACTAGCACTAGGTCGTGACCACTTGATGCCAAGCGCAGGGCAATACGCTCGCCAATACCCGATGAGGCTCCCGTGATGAGTGCGATTGGTCGTGACACGGAATGAGTATGAACGATGGGTGGTAGGGGGGCCTGGACTCGAACCAGGAACCGCCGAGATATAAGCTCGGTGCTCTAACCTTTGAGCTACCCCCCCACGGGAGACGAACCACCGCAGTATGAAGCCTGCAGGTGGCTGCTCGCCACTACTTGATGGTAATGGCCACTTCGAGCGCTTCGCGCTCAAGCTCGGCGGTGCAGACGACCGTGGCAAACCAGACACCCTTGGTTGCACCTGCTCGCCAGGTGAAGGTGGCTATGCCGCCGTTGGGGACGAAGAGTGCCGCGGGGGCCTCCCCCGCACGCGCCAGTTCAGGCACACCAATCTCGCACTCCGAGCCGGCGCTCGCCCGCACGGTGAGGACGATCTCCGCACCTCGCGCGACCGCGGCTGGCGGGTCAACCGCAAGGGCAATTGGCAGCGATGGCACGACCGAGGGTGAAGGCGTCGGGGAGGGCGAAGGATCGGGGTCACTCGTGGCCGAGGGGGCCGAGCTTGGTCGCGGCATGCTGGTATCCGATCCGCCATCGAACAGCGAGCCGATTGCGCCCAGGATGATCAGCCCGACGATAAGGGTGCCGCAGCCACCTCTTGTTGCGCGCTGTGATGCGCGAACGATGTTCATGAATCAATCCTACGAGAGCGAGATTGCGATGGCACAACAGGCGAGTGCGAGTGCGCTCACCTCCCAGCCGCGTTGGCGCAGGGCGCGCGGCAGACGAGTGCTCAACGTCACCCCCACAACGAGGAGCAACCCACCAGCAGCGAGGAGCACCGGTGAGGCGGTCGTTGGCGCACTGACGAGAAGAAGGAGATAGGTGATGCCGTGGAGCAGCGCGATTAAGGAGATTGTCCGTTGGTGACCGAGTCGCACCACTGCACCATTGGCACCGACAGATTTATCGAGTTCGCGATCAGCGAGTGCATTCTGGAGCGCAAGGGCACTGCCGCCAGGGAGCGCAATTAGGCAGAGTGTGGCGATTGCGGCGGGAAGTTGTGCCCCAGCGGCACTCCACGCGAAGACCGGAATGAGTGCGACCCCAAGAGCGAATGGAAGAAACGAGATCGGCGTGCGCTTGATCCCTGCGTTGTACAGATAGCCAAGAGTTGCACCGGCGGCGGCAATCGCCAGACTCTCAGTGCTGAGCGCAGAGGCCGCTGCGAGCCCTGCGGTTGCAGCAACGACCACCATCACTCGTGCCTCACGCGGGGTGACGGCTCCGCCAACGAGTGGCTTCTCTACTCTCCCCGCATCACTAGCTTGGTCAAGGAGGTCATTCATAGCGCCGATGGAGGTATGAATGCCAAGCATGGTGATTGCCGCAAGGGCCGCTTGGGTGTTGGAGCCCCCGGCAGTCGTCGTTAGTGCCGCCGCAACGAGCGCGTTGAGGAGTGTGGGTAGCGGGTGGGCGAGTCTGACGAGGGCAGCGAGGTGAGCCATAAGACGAGCCTACCCTGACAGGAGTAGGATTGCGCCCATGTCTTCTACCCCTGCAATCGTCGTCTCAGACCTCGTCAAGCGCTACAAGGGCGCTGACCGTAACGCCGTAGATGGCGTCTCCTTCTCTGTGGAGCAGGGCTCCCTCTTCGCCCTCCTGGGGCCAAACGGCGCAGGGAAGACCACCACGATCAGCATCCTCACGACCACGCTTGCCGCCACCTCAGGGAGCGTGCAGATCGCCGGTGCCGACCTGGCACACGACCAGTCAGAGGTGCGCCGCCGTGTCGGCATCATCTTCCAGAAGCCGTCACTTGATCGCGCCCTCACTGGCGAAGAGAACTGCCGCTTCCACGCCGCGCTCTACGGCGCGTATGCCTATCGCCCCTCCTTCAGCCTGATGCCGCAGGAATACCGCGAGCGTATTGTTGCGCTCGGTGCGCTCGTTGGCCTTGATCGCGATGACCTCTTCAAGAAGATTTCCAAGTATTCGGGTGGTATGCGCCGCAAGCTCGAAATCGCGCGTTCGCTGCTCCATAAGCCGCAAGTCCTCTTCCTTGACGAGCCAACGGTGGGTCTCGACCCTGAGTCGCGTCGCTCGGTCGCCGGCTACCTTGATGCGATTCGCCGCAGTGAAGGAACCACAATGGTGCTGACTACGCACTATCTCGATGAGGTAGAGATTGCCGACCAGGTCTGCATCATCGACCGCGGCAAGATCGTGGCAAACGGTACCCCTGCCGAACTGCGCGTTGGCACTGGCGTGACCCGCGTTGAACTGGAAGCCGCGGACCGTGTGGCGCTTGGGGCAGAGATCGAGCGCCTGGGCCACACCCCACAGGTCATCTCCGCCGGCTTCGCCGTTGAGGTGAAGGGTGCCGAGTCAGCGCACGCGCTTCTTCGTGACTTTGTCACCAAGCTCCTACGCGATCCGATCCGCCTCGTCGGCGGCCTCGTCTTCCCAGCCCTCTTTATTGGAGTTCTCGGCGGGGCATTTGCCTCAAACTTCGAGTCCCCTGGTATTGACCTGCTCCCCTTCATCTTTGCGGGGCAGCTTGCGCAGGGCGTCTGGCAGTCTTCGGCGCTCGGGCTCGTCTCGATCCTTGAGGATCGCGAGAACGATTTCAGCCAAGAGATTTTCGTTGCGCCGATCGGGCGACGAACCATTCTCGCCGGCAAGATCCTCGGCGAGTCACTCGTAGCCTTCCCTCAGGCCTTCACCGTTATGGCCTTCGGCATCGTGCTCGGCATCCCGCTCACCCTGGCGCAGGTGTTCGCAATCATTCCTGCGCTCATTCTGGTCGCCATCTTTGGTGCCGCGTTCGGGGCACTGATCGTGAGCGTACTGCCAAATCAGCGCTCGGCAAACCTGCTCTTCCCATTCATCTTCCTACCGCAGTTCTTCCTCGCCGGTGCGTTCAACCCTATCCGCAACCTGCCGTGGTACCTCGACATCGTCAGCCACATTGCGCCACTGCGCTACGCCGTTGACCTTATCCGCGGTGCCTACTACGGCTATCCAGATCCGGCGGTGCTCGCTGACCCCGCATGGACAGTGGCGGTTATCTCCGTGGCAACCGTTGTCATGCTCTCGGTTGGTACGTTCCTCTTCGTTCGCAGCGAGCGCAATCGCTAAGCGCGTTCGTTCGCTACACCTTGTCGGGGAAGTGGCAGGCCACCTGGTGGCCGGTTGAAACCTGCACGAGCTGTGGTGACTCCGTGTTGCAGCGTTCTGGGTTGCCGAGCTTCTCTTTCAACCAGCAGCGAGTCTGGAAGGCGCAGCCGCTTGGCGGATTGGATGGCGAAGGCACGTCGCCCTTCAGGATGATGCGCTTGCGCTTCTTCTCAACCGCTGGGTCAGGAATTGGCACCGCAGAGAGCAGCGCAATCGAATACGGATGAACTGGCGAACTATTCAACTCCGCTGATGGTGCGACTTCAACGATCTTCCCGAGATACATCACGGCGGTACGGTCGCTGATGTGGCGAACGACCGAGAGGTCGTGCGCAATAAAGAGATAGGCGAGCCCGAGGCGCTGGCGCAGCTCACCGAGCAGGTTCAGGATCTGCGCCTGCACGCTCACGTCAAGCGCGCTGACCGGCTCGTCGGCCACCACGAGATCTGGGTTGAGCGCGAGCGCGCGTGCCACGCCAATGCGCTGCCGTTGACCCCCAGAGAACTCATGGGGGTAACGTTCGGCAAAGCGCGGATCAAGCCCGACCAGTTCCAGGAGTTCGGTGACCCGCTCGGTGCGTTCGGCGGTCGTGCCCACCTTGTAGATGTCGGCGGGTTCGCGCAGGATCGCGCCAACGGTCATGCGCGGATTCAGCGAGGCATATGGATCCTGGAAGATCATCTGCACACGACGTCGAAGATCGTGCAGTTCACTCCCCTCTGCGGTCGCCAGGTTATGGCCGTCAAAGTCAATCGTTCCCGCGCTCGGCTTTACCACGCGAGTGATTGCGCGCGCCACCGTGCTCTTGCCGCAACCAGACTCACCAACGAGGCCGAGGATCTCTCCCTTTGCCACCTCGAATGAGACACCATCAACCGCACGCACTTCGGCGACGGTGCGCTCGCGCACCAAGCCTTCGCGGATGGGGAATCGAACGGCGAGGTCCTTGACGTTGAGCAGTGGTTCGCGGCTCATTGGGTGGCTCCCCCTGCACGCGGCAGCGGTCGCCCTTCGGCGACCTCTGCGGGGGCCACCGGGTTGAAGCAGGCCACGACATGGGTCGCTGCTGGTCCGCTCGTCACGATCGGACCCTTGCCGCCATCGATCGGCGCGAGAGCGGGCGTCTCGGTGGCGCAGCGATCGGTGCGCCAGGCGCAGCGCGCATAGAACGAACAGCCGACGGGGGCCTCAATGAGATCGGGGGGTCGACCTTCGATCGGCACGAGCTTGCCGCCCGTCTCGCCGTCGAGGCGTGGAATGGAGCGCAGCAGGCCAACGGTGTACGGATGACGCGGCTTGGCAAAAAGGTCGTCGGTGGTGCCGGACTCAATGACTGCGCCGGCGTACATCACGTTGACGCGGTCGGCCATGCCGGCCAGAACGCCAAGGTCGTGAGTGACGAGGATCGTGGCTGTACCGCGCTCTTCGGTAAGGCGGCGAAGCAGATCAAGCACTTGCGCCTGAATGGTGACGTCGAGCGCGGTGGTTGGTTCGTCGGCAATGAGCACGCGTGGCTCAAGGGCGAGTGCCATGGCGATCATGACGCGCTGGCGCATGCCGCCCGAGAACTCGTGCGGGTAGCTACGAAGTCGCGACTCAGGGTTGGCAACGCCAACGGCCGCGAGTAGATCAATCGCCCGAGCCCGAGCAGCCTCCTTCGTCACCTCACGATGGGCTTGAATCGTCTCAACCAACTGCTCCTCAATTCGCAGCACCGGATTCAGCGAGGTCATCGGGTCCTGGAAGATCATGGCGATCTCGCTACCGCGCACCTGGCGCAGCTCCTCTTCCTTCAGGGTGGTGAGCTCACGCCCCTGGAGCTTGACGCTCCCGCCTTCGACGCGGCCAGCAGGTTTCGGCAGCAGACCAACAATCGCTAGGTTCGTCACACTCTTGCCACAGCCTGACTCACCCGCCACGCCGAGCGTTTCGCCCGCCGCAAGGTCAAACGAGACACCGTTCACCGCATGCACCGCGCCGTCGTGGGTGCGGAAGCGCACTACCAGGTCGCGTACCTCGAGCAGATGCTGGTCGCTCATCGCTTCAACTTCGGGTCAAGCGACTCTCGCAGCCCGTCTCCAAGAAGGTTGAACCCGATCGCCGAGATGACGATCGCTCCACCAATAAACACGACGATATGTGGAGCGGTCTGCATGAAGCGACGCGCGTCAACGAGCATTGTTCCCCACTCTGGCGTTCGTGGATCGGCCGGCCCGAGGCCAAGGAAGCCAAGCCCAGCGATGTCGATGATAGCGGTGGCAAGGACCAGCGTTGCTTGAACAATCAGCGGTGTCAGGGCATTTGGCAGCATGTGTCGCACCAGGATTCGCATGCGCGATGCGCCAATGGTGCGAGCCGCAACAACGTAGTCGGCCTCGCGAAGGGCAAGCAGCGAGCCGCGAAGTAGGCGTGCGAAGGTGGGCGCATAGCTCACTGCAATAGCGAACATCAGCTGTGCCATGCCACGACCGAGCGCAGTAACGATGCCGATGGCTAGCAAGATGCTCGGGATCGAGAGGAACACATCGGTCGCTCGCATGATTATGCCGTCAATTCGCCCACCAAACCCGCCAGCGACTGCGCCAAGAACTCCCCCGATGAGTAGCGCCAGAACCACAGCGCCAACACCGACGAAGAGGCTGATCTGTGCCCCATAGAGGACGCGCGAGAAGATGTCACGGCCAAGGAGGTCGGTGCCAAATAGGTGCGTCAGGGATGGTGCGTCAAGGCTGCTTCCATTCATCTCGTACGGATCAAACGGTGCAATGACTGGAGCAAGGATCGCTGCAAGTGCGAACAACGTGATGCAGAAAAGGCCAACGAGTGCTGGTCGATTTCGGCGAAGGCGGCGCGCTGCATCACTCCATAGCCCGCGTGATACGCGCGCACTCTGAGGATCTACGAGGGCCGCTCGAAACATCATTGGTATCGAATCTTCGGATTGAGTAGTGCATATCCAACGTCAACTACCAGGTTCACGACCAAGAAGATCACCGCAAAGACGAGGATCGTTGACTGCACAATTGGGTAGTCATGATTCTGGATCGCATCAACAACCCAGCGACCGACGCCATTCCACACAAAGACTGTCTCGGTCAACACTGCGCCGCCGAGTAGACCGCCAACCTGTAGACCGACCACGGTCGTGACTGGAAGCCACGCGTTGCGCATAACGTGGCGGCTGTCCACCGTCTTCTCCTTCAGGCCTTTTGATCTCGCAGTGCGTACGTAATCTTCGTTTGCTACCTCAATAACCGAGGCGCGTGTGATGCGAGCAATGATTGCAAGAGGAATTGAGCCGAGTGCAATCGATGGCAGGATGAGGTGGCGCACCACATCCACAAAGAGATCGAGCCGCCCCGCCAACAGCGTATCGATCAACAAGATTCCGGAGGTGGCATCAAACCGTGCACGGGCATCAATGCGACCCTGGGTTGGGAGCCAGCCCAGGATCACGCCGAAAATCACAACCAGGGCAAGTCCGAGCACAAAAACTGGAATGCTGACGCCGAAGAGGCTGACGCCTGTGATGAGCCCGTCAACCCAGCCGCCAACCTTGCGAGCAGCAAGGCGGCCAAGTGGAATACCCACGCCGATTGCGAAGAGGAGGGCGCCGAAAGTTAGCTCGACCGTCCCTGGGAAGCGCGTGAGGAATTCGGCAAGGAACGGCTGGGAGTTGACGACGCTGGAGCCCAGGTCGCCGGAGAGCGTCTTCAGCAGGTAGGTGATGTACTGCTCCCAAAGTGGGCGGTCTAATCCCAGGTTTGAGATCAATGCGGCGCACGCCTCTGGCGTGCGGTGTTGCCCAAGGATGGCGACACAAGGGTCACCCGGCAGGATGCGGATGTACGCAAAGAGCAAGATGGAGAGCCCGATCAATACTGGGATCGCGGCGAGCAACCGTCGAACAATGTACCTGCCCATAGGAGGGCAGTCTAAGGGTGAAACGCCATCGCCGCCCCCTCAGCCTCACGGCCAAGGGAGCGGCGACAGATGCTCTTTCTAGAGCGAGTCGGCGAGGCCCGAAGGCTTCGCCCTACTCAGTTACGGACGATCAAGCCAGACCAGGTTGAGCGGCTCGTTCAACCCTGCAGAGCCGATGAAGCCCTTGAGGTCGATTGAGGCTGCTGCCTGTGGCTTGGAGTTTGCGATCGGCACAGTTGGCATGTCCGCGCGGATCAAGTCCTGCGCCAACTCCCACTGCGTCTTCGCCTCAGCTTCGGTGCCCGCTGCAAGCGCAGCGTTCATCGCGGCCTCAAGCGCATCGTTCTTGTAAGCAAACTCCGTCGACGGCGCGCCGTCGA
>RFPZ01000140.1 GCA_009925905.1 Candidatus Aquidulcis frankliniae | reverse complement strand
CGACCTCTTTGTTGTCGGCGCCGAACTCGCCACGAACCCCGACGCCTGGAACAGACTCGAAGAGGGGCGCACCAAAGTGTCGCCAAAGATGTTGGCGCGTATCAACACCCTGCTTGCTGCGACCGAAGCAGTAATTGAATTCCCGAAAGACTTCGTGATTCCAGGTTCCAGCAAAGCGTCATCCGCGATTGAGCTAGCGCGAACGATCATTCGTCGTGCGGAGCGCTGGTGCGTCACCCTCGGCCGCGAAGGTCTACTTCCGGGCGAACATCTATTGGCGTATTTGAATCGCCTCGCCGACCTGCTTTGGCTGCTCGCACGTCAGGCCGAGAAGCTCGAAGCCTCGGCCACTCGATCTGTATCGCAGACACCCGTTCGCGACTAGCGAACCGCTAGGAGAACTCCGCGTCCCCAAGGATGTAGCGCACAGCGCCAGAGTGGTGCTTGTAGCCAACGCTCTCATAGAGTTTGTTCGCGCCGGTGAGCGATGCGGCGTCAACTCCAAGCATTGACCCTTCGTAGCCGTCGGCCTGCGCGCGAATCAGATGGCGCTCCAATAGCAGCCGTGCAAGACCGCGATTTCGGTGCTCACGATGCACGCCCAGATTGGCGACCCACAGCACATGACCAACCGTGTTGCTGTCTTGCGGAAAGGCGCTGGTCAGCTGATAGGCGACGAGTTTGCCGTTCCTATCGGCAATGATCTCGGCGAGCGCTGGTCGCATTGATTCAGCGGTGAGGTACTCGTTCCACTCAACCGGTGTCACAGATGACGACCCCCAGTGATCGGCGAAGCAGTGGTTCTTCAGGTCACGAAGCGCTTGCACGTCAACCTGGTCAAACGCGATTGACTGATAGCCATCGGGGAGTGGCGCATCGCTGATCTTGCTGCTGGTCGGACGTTCAGCAAAACGAAGGAGCATCTCGGAGTAGTAGCGAATGGGTCGCATACCGGCGGCCACATAGAGTCGCTGCGCACGCTCATCGGGTTCGACGCACTGCGCCTGAATTGTTGCGCCAGGGAACGGGGCGAGTAGTTCTTCGGCGCGATCTCGTGACCATGCAAAAAGGTGGCGTCCCAGCCCCATGCCCTGAAACTGCGGGTGGACGCCGCCAAACAGGTAGGCGCGTGGCTTCTCGGCATCTGTTGCACCAACCGCCCAGCCCCATCCTGCGATTGCACCGGTGGGAGCCCGAACGACGATGGCGTTGGCGGCTGGATCCATGCCAGCGCCGGTTAGGTCTTCGCGCAGATCGCCCTCGCTGTACAGCAGCGGG
>RFPZ01000139.1 GCA_009925905.1 Candidatus Aquidulcis frankliniae | reverse complement strand
GAGTGATGGACGTGCGTGGCCATAGCGCAGAGGATGCGTGGCTGCGTGGTTTCTACGACGCACTCAAGGAGGCGGCCCTCCCTGTGATCAAGCCGCTCCCCTTGAAGGGCAGTGTCCTCCCGAGGCAGCCCGCAGGCACACCGCTTGCGGGCGCTTTTCGCAACAAATCCGGTCCTGTTGCGGCACCCTCTGCGACTCCTCGAAGCATGGCTCCTGGGCCGGTATCCCAAGTTGACGCCCGTGTTCCGGGCACCTAAGGAGTTCAGATGGATGTCACGAATTTAGTCTCCCGCTACGTAGACCGCGCACGTGTCTCGTCGGGTGTTTCCAAAGAGGCCTCCGCGCCGCAGTCCTTCGTGGACCTCGACCTGGCCAAGCTGGCGGACGGGTGCGCGGCACTTGCCATCGAACTGGCAGGGCCTGGTACCCCGATTGCGCGCCAGGTTGCCGACTATATTTCGAAGAGTGCGGCGGGCGGCCCCCCTGTGGTGACCGAGACCAAAGACACGGCGCCTGCGACCATCGCCCCTGGTAAGAAGGTGGCACCCAAGGAGGGTGTCTCGGAGGTCAAGGACACTCCGCCGGTCCCGGCCGCAGCGCTGATCGCCACTACGAAGAAGGCGTCGATCTGGGACATGGTGACGAAGCGTGCGGGCGGGGCCCTTCCGACCCAGACGATTGACCAGAAGGTGAGCCCCCCTACCGCCAGCACACCTGCCGGATCTCGTGCGCTCTCGCAGGCGGCGATGGGCTCCAACACGGCGATGAGTACGCTGCCGCGCTCCAAGGCCGAAGCTCCCGGGAACGCGGAGCTCAGCACCTACTTCACCAACCGTACGACCCCGATGGCGGAGTACTTCACGCGCAAGGAAGCGTCCGCTCCTCCCCCGAACAGCATCACGGCCGCCCTCGCGGCGCGTAAGGCTGCGAAGTCTGGCGAGAAGAAAGAGGACGAGAAGTCCGAGAAGAGTGAGAAGAAGGGCGAGGACAAGAAGGACGGAGAGAAGAAGTCTGGCCTTCCTCGGTTCTGGTAGATGGAACAGCGCCGCGCCCTCACCCCAGCGGACGAACCGCGCCTCGCGCCCCCAATACTGGCGGGCCTGGGGCTTGGTCTGCTCGGGGGCGCGCTCGCATCAAAGCCCGTCACGCGCTTCATCGCGACCCGAATGACCACGGGCACGCGTGATGTCTTTCGAGGCGGCAAGTGGGTGGCGGTCCCGGACACCGATCAGATCGCGCACCTCGTACCTGGTATCGAGAAGGCCGTTACGATGCTCGGCGGGTCTGCCGG
>RFPZ01000138.1 GCA_009925905.1 Candidatus Aquidulcis frankliniae | reverse complement strand
GAGGGGAGCATCACCAACATCCCACTCCTCGCGGTAAGCGTGTTGGTGCTCTTTGCTCTGACGATTAGCATCATGTCACTGGTCGGCGCACTCATTGAGCGACTCGCCTATCGACCACTGCGTCGAGCTCCAAAGCTTGCTCCACTCATCACGGCCATCGGGGTGAGCTTTATTCTGCAGAACATCATTCAGTTCTTCTTCGGCCCAACCATCGTGACGGTGCCGCAGCTCGTGCCAGTTGAGTGGTCGATTCAGGTAGCAGGCTCGCGAGTTCCATTACTGAACCTCTTTGTGATCGCCACCTCAGTCATCTTGATGTTCGCCCTGCAACTCTTCATCTCGAGAACTCGCACCGGCCGAGCAATGCGTACCACTTCAATGGATCGAGACGCCTCGTCACTCATGGGAGTCGACATTAATCGCACGATCATGATCACCTTCCTTATTGGCTCTGGTCTTGCTGGAGCGGCGGGTGTGGTCCATGGTCTTTACTACGGCAACACCACCTTCAGCCTCGGGTTCCAGTCGGGTCTGAAGGCATTCACAGCTGCGGTGCTCGGCGGCATTGGCAACACGGCGGGCGCCGCGCTCGGCGGCTTCCTCATCGCCTTCGTTGAGGTCGGTGCATCGGCGTTCGGGTATGGGCGCTGGGGCGGAGCGGTCGTCTTCTCGCTCCTTGTCATCTTCTTGGTCTTCCGCCCAACGGGCCTGCTTGGCTCACACACGGGTGACCGCGCATGAGCCGGGCTCTCGACGCCATTAGTGCACCATTCGCTCCGGTGCGAGCCTACTTCCGTCGCCACCGCAGCTTTGGCATCTTCGTTGGGGTCGTGTTGCTGAGCATCGCCCTGCCGCTGCTCACCCGCGTGCCACCGTTTGACGGTATTCAGTCCACCAACGCGTGGGTCAACGCGTTCACCACCGCTGCCATCTACGCGATGTTGGCAATGGGGCTCAACGTGGTGATTGGCTTTGCGGGGTTGCTTGACCTTGGCTACGCCGCATTCTTCGCTCTCGGTGGGTACACCTACGCCTTCGTTGCCTCACCATTCACCGGCGTGCACCTGCCGTTCTGGCCGATGCTGCTCGCTGGTGGAATCGTTGGCGCAATCTTCGGCGTGCTTCTCGGAGCGCCAACGTTGCGCTTGCGCGGCGACTATCTTGCGATCGTGACGCTGGGATTCGGCGAAATCGTGCCAATCACCCTAATGAATGCCGATAAGTTCACCGACGGTGTCAACGGCATCGGCGGTATCGACAAGCCAAGCATTCCTGGGGTTCTGCAGTTCACCCTGATCA
>RFPZ01000137.1 GCA_009925905.1 Candidatus Aquidulcis frankliniae | reverse complement strand
TTCTTCTCGGCGCCGAAGATCATCGGCTCGCCGTGCTTCAGCACGAGCATGCGATCCTCTTTCACCGACTTGTCGGTGAAGTCGCGCCAGGCGCCGTCGTTGAAGATATTGCAGTTCTGCAGCACCTCGAGGAAGGCGGCACCTGAGTGCTCGCCGGCGCGATGCATCATCTCTTGCAGGTGCTCGGAGTGGGTATCGACCGATCGCGCGATGAAGCTCGCCTCGGCCGCAGCAACCAGGTTGAGCGGAATGATTGGCGTCTCGATGGTGCCGAGCGGCGTTGACTTTGTCTTCTTGCCGATTGGCGAGGTTGGCGACGCCTGACCCTTGGTGAGGCCGTAGATGCGGTTGTTGAACATGATCATCTTCATGTCGACGTTGCGGCGCATCGCGTGGATCAGGTGGTTGCCACCAATGGAGAGGGCGTCGCCGTCGCCGGTGATCACCCAGACCATCAGGTCAGGTCGCGCCGCCTTCAGACCCGTCGCAATGGTTGCCGCGCGGCCGTGGATGGTGTGGAAGCCGTAGGTGTTCATGTAGTACGGGAGGCGACCCGAGCAGCCGATTCCCGAGATGAAGACGATCTTCTCCTTGGCGACGCCGAAGTCGGGCATCGTCTTCTGAGTCTGGGCCAAGATCGAATAGTCGCCGCAACCCGGGCACCAGCGCACATCCTGGTCGGACTCGAAGTCCTTCTTCGTCAGTACGGGGAGTTCAGATTGGGTCACTTCGCCGCCTCCACACTCTCGCCGAGAAGCGACTCGGCCTTCGCCTCG
Organism: Candidatus Aquidulcis frankliniae; assembly: GCA_009925905.1. Lineage (GTDB taxonomy): Bacteria > Chloroflexota > Limnocylindria > Limnocylindrales > Limnocylindraceae > Limnocylindrus > Limnocylindrus frankliniae. The sequence continues at coordinate 543 of RFPZ01000137.1, read as the reverse complement.
ATCTCACCGATCTGGAACGGCTTGCCGCGCACCAGGTTGAAGCCCACGGCGTCAACTAGGTACTTGGCGCGAATGAGCATGCGCAGCTGGCCGGCATTCTCAAGATCGCTTGGCAACGGGTTCAGGTAGCGCAGATGTGCGTGGCTGACGCGCTTACCACGCGCCTGCAGTCGCTCCACTGCCGAGCGGATCGAGCCGTAGGTGGAGCCCCAACCCAAGATGAGCAGGTCGCCTGTTGCCTCGCCGAAGAGTTCAGTCGCAGGAATGTCGCGGGCGACGCGCGCCACCTTCTCCGCGCGGAGCAGATTCATGCGGTGGTGATTGTCGGGGTCGTAGCTGACCGTCCCCAACTCGTCGAGCTTCTCGAGCCCACCGATGCGGTGCTCAAGGCCCGGGGTTCCCGGCACCGCCCATGGGCGCGCCAACGTTTCGGGATCGCGCTGATACGGTCGGAAGCCTGGCTTGTCTGAGGCGGGTGCGTTCTCGACCTTGATGGAAGGAAGGTCGGCAACATTCGGGATGCGCCACGGCTCAGCACCCGTT
>RFPZ01000136.1 GCA_009925905.1 Candidatus Aquidulcis frankliniae | reverse complement strand
CATGTTCACCTTGGTCGACCTGCAAAGGTCACCGCGGTAGATGGGAACACGCTCACTGTCGAAATGACGACGCGTGACGGTGTGAAGACGCTCACCGTCACGATCGGGGCAACCACGTCAATCAGCAAGATTGCCACCGCGACAAACACTGACGTCACGACCGGTGACAGTGTTGTGGTTGATCTTGGTCGCGACTCAACCGCTGCTAAGTCGGTGCTGATCGTCAAGTAATCGCCGCTCCGAGATCTCGCGCGACGCCGTTGGTGGTCCTCCTACCAGCGGCGTTGTTGCGCCTAGCGCTTACGCGAGCGAGCGGGTCGAGAAGTCTTGCGCGCAACGCGCTTCGTGCGCAGAAGTGACGCTACGATAGAAATCGTCAAGATTGAGAGCACAATCACCAAACTGACGAGCGGCGGAACCTTCCAATCGTGGTTGAATGCAGGCAGGATCATCTTCACACCAATCCACATCAGCACAAAGGCGAGGCCTGCACTGAGATAGTGGAAGCGATCCTTTGCGTCGGCGAGCAAGAAGTAGAGGTTCCGTAGCCCAAGAATTGCGAAGGCGTTCGAGGTAAAGACAATGAATGGATCCAACGTGATGCCAAAGATTGCTGGAATGCTGTCAACGGCAAAGACCAGGTCAATGATGCCGATTACCGCAATGGTCAAGAAAATTGGCGTGAAGACACGCTTCCCCGACTTGAAGATCCAGAAGCGCTCTTCGTTGTAGTCGTTGTTCACGTGAATAAAGCGCCGCGCCAGCTTGATTGCCGACGGCTCATTCTCATTGGCGTGGCCACCACCGCGTAGCATCTGTACGCCGGTGAAGAGGAGGAAGGCTCCGAAGAACCAGATGATCCACTCGAAGCGCTCAATGAGCGCGGCACCGATCAAGATCATGATGCCGCGCAACAGCAGCGCGAGCAGGATGCCCCACATGAGGGCGAGTTGCTGCAACTTCTTCGGTGTCTTGAGCGCAGCGAAGATCAGCGTGAAGACAAAGATGTTGTCGACGGAGAGTGACTTCTCGACGAGATAGCCGACGAAGTACTCGGTGGTCTTTGTCGTGTCACCCCAGTAGATCTGCATTGCGATGCCAAAGATGATGGCAAGCACAATCCAAACAAGAGTCCAGGCGGCAGCCTCTTTGACTGGCACGACGTGCGTGCCGTTCTTGCGCAGGAGACCGAAGTCAATGGCGAGTGCAACGACCAAAAAGATTCCGAAACCGATGCCAAGTGGCGAGAAGAGTTCATTGCCGCCCATGGATCCTCCTAGTTGCTCGCCGAATGGCGTTAGGGCAATGGTAGCGGAGGGG
>RFPZ01000135.1 GCA_009925905.1 Candidatus Aquidulcis frankliniae | reverse complement strand
GCCATGGCGAGAGTGTAGGGGCTGGAGCGGGAGACGAGGTTCGAACTCGCGACCTTCTGCTTGGGAAGCAGACGCTCTACCAACTGAGCTACTCCCGCGCGATTTGTGCTCAAGTACAGCGCTTTTGTGGTTTAGGAGTTGCGCACTGCGGTGATAGAGCGTATAATTCTACCAACCGCGGCACCCTGCCTCGACAATCACAAAAGGAGCTGTATGACGCTGAACGCCCCTCGAGCCACCCGCGTGAGCCTACCATCCCCCGACGACCTCGCAAGCCTGCAGCCGAGCTGGGTCCGGAGCCTGAAGGCGGCCAACCTCGCCCCCCGGACGATCGTCGCCTACACGGGCTCCCTGGAGTCCCTCCAGAAGAGCCTCCTGGCCAACGGCCGACCGACCGACATCACCCTCCTCCGCCGCGAGCACCTCGAGAACTGGCTTGTCGAGATGCTTGAGGCTGGAGCCACGGCATCCACGGCCGCCCACCGGTACCGGGGGGTCCAGCAGTTCTTCAAGTGGGCGATCGAGGAGGCCCTCATCAAGGTCTCGCCCATGGTTGGGATGCGCCCTCCAAAGACCCCTGTCCAACCGCCCGACGTCCTGACCGAGGCACAGTTGAAGTCCCTCATTGCCGCCTGCTCGGGGACGGATCTGGAGTCCCGCCGCGACGAGGCAATCATCCGACTCTTCCTCGATACCGGCTGCCGTCTCGCGGAGGTCGCGGGGCTGCGCTATGACCCGACGGATCCGCTGAAGAACGACATTGATCTTGATCAGAATGTAATCCGGGTGATGGGGAAGGGGCGACGCGAACGCACGGTGCGCTTCGGTGCGAAGACTGCGAAGTCGATGGATCGCTACCTGCGCCTCCGGGCACGACACCATGCGGCACTCAGTACCGCCCTCTGGGTTGCGCGAAAGGGGGCCTTTGGCGCATCCGGACTCCAGCAGATGATTCGACGTCGCGGTGAACAGGCCGGGCTGGGCGACAAGCTCCACCCACACCTCTTCCGCCACACCTATGCCCACATGATGCTCGCGGGCGGCATGCAGGAGGGAGATCTCATGATCCTTGCCGGCTGGCAGAGCCGCGAGATGTTGAAGCGTTACGGGGCATCGGCCGCAACAGAGCGTGCCCTTGCGGCCTCGGCACGGATGTCGCCAGGAGACAAGCTTTAGTGCTGCGCTACTTCCGGAACCTCGGCGTTGACGGCACGTTAGTCTGGTTGGTGGGGACTTGGATCCTCCCAGCCATTGTTGGTTCAAAAACGTCACGCATGCGTCCGCTCTGGCTTCTCGCGATTATTCCATGGGCGATTGCGTG
>RFPZ01000134.1 GCA_009925905.1 Candidatus Aquidulcis frankliniae | reverse complement strand
AGTGGCGCAAAGCCGTTCCACTGCACGAATGGTTCTGGGCACCAGTGAGGCCCGATATCTGAGGTCCACACGAGCGATCGACCCTTGCCGACCTGCGTCGCGGCGATGAGTGGATCGCCGCCGACCGATGCAACGAGTGTTGCGCCAGGCTTCAGCACCACCTTGTTGTAACCGAGGAGAGCTGGCATGCCTGCAGGCACACCGGCGAGCACTGGATGGCTCGCATCAACGATCACTGGCTGCGCACCTTCAGGCGCCTCGACGCGATCGTCGTGGGTCAGGCAGGTCACAGGAAGAACTCGCTCGACCGCGCTACCCGCAAATCGCGCCTTCGCTTCAAACCCTTGGAAGCTGAGATAGCCGCCAGCCATGATCAGCGCGCCACCGTTCTCGACCCAATCGGCGAGCAGTTTCAATCGGTTCGGCGTTGACTTTCCCTGGAGCCACGTCTCGATGGGGAGAAGGAACGAGTTGGTGCCGATATCGGAGAGCACGATGACGTCGTACTTGCTGAGCTCTTCGGCGGTGTGTGGGAATTTCGCGGGCACATCGTGCGCGTACATCTGCTCGACCTCGTGGCCCTTGGAGCGGAGGGCGCCGTTGTACCAATCGGCACCGGAGTGGAAGGTCACGCTGGTAAAGGAGTCGAACCCCTTGTAGTGCGTTGCCTCTGATACCCACGACTCTCCAACGAGCAGAACGCGCTTACCCATGTGCTCCCCCTTCTGGCGCTATCGCGCCTCTTCGAATAGCCGACGCGGATTATCCGTCATCATCGAGATCCCCTGCTGGAGCGGCACCCCATGGCGTGCCAACCTCGGCAAGAAGAACTCCACGATGTGTCCATAGCCCGGACCGCCGTTGGACCGCAGAAGGATCTTCATGAAGATGTCGTGCGACATCAGCACCCGTTCGCCAAAGCCTGCCTGCACGAGGCGCGCGATATTGCGCGCATCGTCTTCGTCGCTCGTGCAAGCCGCCTGCTGATCCGCGTAGAAGACCTGCATGCCGATCATGTCGTACTGCAGATAGATGCCGCGCTTCAGGAGGCGCGTCTGATATTCGTAATCGCTGCCGCTCGGGTTGGAGTGGCAGAGCACTACGCTCTGCATCGGCACCCCGTGCGCGGCAACGAAATCGAGCACCTCATCGCCGAGGCGATACCAGCCAGGCATGTGGATCTGAATTGGCACACCCGTCTCGCGCTGCGCAAGGCAGGCGCCGGCGAGCGAGTTGCGCTCGCGGTTGGTGAATGGCTGGCCAACGAAGATCTCGCCGATGAAGCCCGCGCGAATGTTCGTTCCTTGGGCGCCCACGGTGATGTCGCGAACGATGCGGTCAGCGATCTCGCGCAC
>RFPZ01000133.1 GCA_009925905.1 Candidatus Aquidulcis frankliniae | reverse complement strand
TCGCGAACATCGAGCAGGCCAAGGACGTGATCCTCGCGGTCATCGGCAAGATCACCGATACTGGCCATATGGTCCTGACATTCAATGGGGAGACGGTAGCCGATATTCCGCTGGCGCCTCTCGCCGATGAAGCGCCGGAATATGAGCGGCCCTATGTCAGCCAAGCCGAATATAAAGCGTGGGCCAAAGTCCCCTCCTTGGGGGATGTGCCAGAAAGCCGCGATTTGGGGGCAGACCTCGTCACGCTGATGGCCTCTCCCGATATTGCGTCGCGCCGCTGGATTTGGGAGCAATATGACAACAAGGTCGGCGGGGATACCGTGCAGGCTCCGGGCGGTGATGCCGCTGTTGTGCGCGTCCACGGTTCTGCCAAGGCGCTTGCCATCGCGACTGATTGCACCCCGCGTTATTGCTATGCCGACCCCTATGAGGGCTTCCAGAAGCTTTATTTCGACACGGTCGTCTACGACCCCACAACAATGCGGTTTGTTGCGGAGCTTGCAGGCACGGACAAAATCGTACTCGGCACCGATCAGCCCTTTACAATCGGCGAAGATCACCCGGTCGAATTCCTGGACTCGTGCAAATTCGACGCGTCAGCGCGCGCAGCCATTGGTGGTGAGACCGCCAAGCGCCTCTTCGGCATCAACGCGTTCATCGCCTGGCTCGGCTACGGGCTCTCGCAGCTGATCAACATCTTTGACCTCGTGCCGGCGAAACCGCCGACGGAGCCTGTGCTCCTCAACCTCTTCATGCAGCCAGAGGCCGGGCTCGCCGGTGCGATTGGTCGCGTGTTCAACTCACACGGTTACTTCACGACGTGGTCAAACCTGCTGGTGGCGATCACCCTCACGGTGCTCTATCAGCATCCAACGGTGCGTTCGGCAACTCGTGAGTGGCTGCGAAACAGCGCCCTGCTCATGATCACCATGACCTTCGTGCTGTACAACATTCTGCTCGCACCGTACGCAAAGGTTGAGAGCTTCAACATCATCACAAACCTCTTGACCCACTACCTCACGCCAATTGTCACGATCGCGGTGTGGGTGGTTGCGGGGCCACGTGGTCGATTCAACTTCGCACATACCTTCTCGGTCTTCATCGTGCCCATCGCCTATCTCGTCTACACGCTGGGGCATGGCGCACTTGCCAGCATGTACCCCTACGGATTCTTCGACGTGCTCACCTATGGCTATGCGTCCGTGCTGACGCTGATGGGTGGCGTGATCGTTGGCGGGTATGTGGTTGCGCTGATCTACTACGGCGCGGAGCGACTGCGCAGCCGCTAAGCGGCGGATCGAGCGCCAAGAGTCTGGTGAGCCGAGCGGGGTTCGAACCCGCGACCAAGGGTTTAAAAGACCCCTGCTCTACCGCTGAGCTACCGGCCCGCGCAGATTCTCCCACG
>RFPZ01000132.1 GCA_009925905.1 Candidatus Aquidulcis frankliniae | reverse complement strand
AGAAGAGGCTGCCGCTGCCGCTGCAACTGCCGCCGAAGTTGTTGCTGAAGCACCAGCTGCCGAGGTAGTTGAAGCCGTTGCCGAGGTTGCCGCTCCAGAGAGCGCGCCAGAGGAAGCACCAGCCGCTGAGGCATCGGAGAAGGCTCCGGAGTGAGCGACCTGCGGCCCACGAGTGGCCGCACACTGCCAACTCGCGAACTTGAACTACGCCACGGCCATCCGGAACGTGCCGTCATCGGGATCGATGAAGTAGGTCTCGCTCCACTCGCTGGACCCGTCGTCGCCTGCGCGATTCTGATGCCTGCAGGAGACCCAATCCCAGGCGTTCGTGATTCAAAGATGCTGACGCCCGCACGTCGCGTTCTCCTTGCACAGCAAATTCGAGACGTTGCCGTTGCGATCGGCATCGGTGCTGCGTCGGCACGAGAGGTGGAACGCATCAATCCGCGAGCAGCATCGCATCGCGCGATGGCCCGCGCGGTGGCGCAGCTTTCCCGAAGAAGGGGGGCGGCGCCAGACTTTGCCCTCGTCGATGGGAGTAGCGCGCGCGAGCTCCGTGAACTAATCGGGCCGCACGCATCCGTGGTTCGCGGCGATCAGTCGGTCTATGCGATCGCCTGCGCTTCGATCGTTGCGAAAGTGCTTCGTGACAAACTCATGGCCGAACTCGCGCTGCGTTACCCAGGCTATGGCTGGGAATCAAATGTTGGGTATCCAGCGCCCGTGCACCTCGCGGCCCTTAATGCGCTCGGCGTGACACCGCACCACCGCCGCACCTATGCCCCGGTTGCCGCGCGCATTGGCCTCCTGCCGCGCAGCTAACTCCGCGGGAACGCCACTGGTACGGCGGTGATGCGAGCCTCTGCTGGTGGCAACCACCTCTGCACAGCGGGCACTCGTCGGGCGTGAAGCCGAAGCACTGGCGGCGCGCTCTCTCGCTCGCAGTGGCTGGGTGATCCTCTCGCGGAACCTTCGTCTTGGTCGACTTGAGGTGGACCTGCTTGCGCGGGACCCACGCGGCTCCCTCGTTGCCATTGAGGTGCGCCGCCGTGCCTGCGTGGGCGCTGCCGCCCCAGCAGAGCTCTTAGGGGCACGCAAGATGCGGGCGCTGCGGCGGCAACGTGCCCACCTCCCAGAGGGGTGTCGTATTGACCTCCTGCTGGTCCTCGGTAGCCCCGGACGCGAGCGACTTCGCCTCGTTCGAGGGGTCGCCTAGGGGCTCGGCGCCCCGTGCTAGGATTCCCGAGCGTCCGAATCGGACGTCCGCCCCCGCAAGGGAGCGAAATACGCACGCGGAACCAGACGCCCCACTACGGTGGCCCTTCGGGGTCGTGAAGGCGTCCCGCGGTGGAATAACCGTGTAAGGAGAACTATGGCACCAGTAACCATGCGCGACCTTCTCGAGGTCGG
>RFPZ01000131.1 GCA_009925905.1 Candidatus Aquidulcis frankliniae | reverse complement strand
TCTGGGTAGACCAGGGTCGACCAGGAGCTCACCTCGCGTGCACCCTCGTAGATCACGGCGGCGGCCTCTATGACGCCAGTCGAAGGGTCACGGAACCAGAGTCCGGTCGTCTCAAAGTCAATCGCCGCCCAGCGTGTGGGGAGCGTGCGCTTGAATTCATCTTTTGGTGGTGCCAGGTTCATGGGGCGATTATGCCGCCTTCGGGCTACGATGCGTTTATGACCACACAGTTTTCACAGCAGCTCCCCGCGCCGTTCGCCAAGCTCGTTCGTGGACGCGCCGCCGAGTTCCTCGTCCTCTTTGGTGCAGCGGCGATTCTTGCCTGCGATCTGCTTGATCAGACCCTCGACCCGCGCATCTACGCCGCCTCTGAGCACGCGCTCGGAAGCGCCGCTTGGCTCTTCCACTTGGGCCTCGGAGCAATCCTCGCCGTCACACTGCTCTTGCTCACGCGCAGCTGGGGGGTGAAGGGGCGCTCAGGGGTTACGCGCGCGCTCATCCTTGCGGCGGTGGGCATTGTTGGCCTAGCGATCTTTCCCACTGATCCCGGCTGGCAGGTGACAACGGTGGCAGGGCGACTTCACCCAACCTTTGCAATCTTGGCTGCTGGAAGTCTGCTCTTCGCTGGCTCGCGCCTCGCACACCGAAAGCGGCTGATCATCGACACGGTGCTTCTCTACGGCGCAGGATTCGCGGGCTACTTTGCTGGTGGTGGTGCCGGTGCTGCAGAGCGCGCGGCGCTCGCCGTGGTTGGCGTGCTGCTCTTCTTGGCAGCGCGACGGAGTCGCTAGACCGACTTCGCTCGCGACGCGGTGCCGCTGGCGCCGCTCTTCTTTCCGAGCGTGCGCAACTTCGCCTCAACGATCGCGCGCTGGGCTTCTTGCGAGCCACGAATCGTTTCACGGAGCGATGAGCTGTCAAGGGGCCAGTACATGTGGTGGCCCCGAGCTGTTCGAATGATCGAGGCGCAGAGGCTGCGGATCTCGGTAGGGCTCATGCCGGTCGTTTTGAGGTACGGCGACGCCCACTGAATCACGCGATCAACGTTTGCGTCAAAGAGCAGGCGCATTCCGTCGCGGCCAACCTTCGTCGACTCCACGTAGCGAATGACCTCCCACATCTCCTTGTGCTTCAGGTGGAACTTGCAGCCGTTTTCGACAACGGCGTCAAGCCCGTCAGCCCAGGTTGCTGCAGTCCATGGGCGTGAGGTGGAGAGCACCACACTCGACCACCACGCGCCTGCCCACGTTTCGTAGAGGTCAAAGAAGATGGAGTCACGGTCATCAAAGAACTGATAAGCCGTGCCTGCGGCGATCTTTGCCTTGGCGGCAACCATTTGCATGGTGACGCTGCCAACGCCCTTGCTATTGGCAAGCTCTTTGGCCGCCTCAAGGATCAGCGCTCGAGTACGT
>RFPZ01000014.1 GCA_009925905.1 Candidatus Aquidulcis frankliniae | reverse complement strand
ACGGCGAGGCGCGCAGCATCGTCGGTCATGACGATCGGCGCCGCAACGCTCTTGCGCACGTGTGGCGCAATCGCAGCGGCAAGTGTGGGAGTGAGGTCCGACGTTTCAACAAGGAGTGCATCCATCAGCCCCGTCAGATGCTTGGCGACACCGGCCGGAGAGACGTCGAGCCCTGCCGCCGCGAGCATGCGGTCAGCCGGCCCCTTCAGCGCCTTTCCGCCAACAATCGGCGATACGCCCACCACGAGTGCGCCACGAGTGCGCGCTGAAGAGATCGCCTCACGGATGCCAGGTATAGCGAGGATCGGGCCAATTGAGATCAGCGGGTTTGATGGCGCAATCACGATGCGCTCCGCTGTGGCGAGGGCATCGAGCGTTTCGGCAGTTGGGCGTGCAGCCTCAGCGCCGTCAAAGGCCACCTCATGTACCTCCGGCTTCGCCTGCGCACCAACCGCCGACGCCGCCCGCGAGGAGTGCGACGCGCGGGCTCACGCCGTGAGTGCGGGGAGCACCTCGCGCCCGAAGGCGGCGGCCCACTCGGTCTGATTCCGACCGACGTTATGCAGGTAGATCTTGTCGAATCCCATGTCGAGGTAGCGCTGAATCGTCTTGCGGTGCGTCTCGAGGTCGCTCGAGATCACCATGCGCCCAGCGAAGTCTTCTGGCCGCACGAGCTTCGCCATCTGCTGGAAGTCGGCAGGGTTGCGAATGTCCTGCTTCGGGAACTTCATTCCGCCATTTGGCCACTCGCGTAGAGCGTTGGCGAGCGCCTCCTCATCGGTCGTCGCCCATGAGAGGTGTAGCTGCAGAATCTTCGGCATGGTGTCGGGGTTTTTACCGGCAGCACGCGCCCCCTCGGCGAACTTGTCGAACACCGTTTGGATCTTCTCGTCAGCGGCACCGACGGTGATGATGCCGTCGCAGAGTTCACCGGTCTTCTTTGCCGTGACTGGACCAGCGGTTGCAACATAGATTGGTGGCGGGGTAGGTGGAAGCGTCCAGAGGCGTGTGCTCTCCAAGTGATACCAGCGACCGGCATGCTTCACCTCTTTGCCGGTGAAGAGCTTGCGAATAATTTCGATTGCCTCAAACATTCGCGCGATGCGCTCGCCCACTTCGGGCCAGTAGCCGCCCACGACATGTTCGTTCAGCGCCTCGCCTGAGCCAAGGCCAAGCCAGTGACGCCCCGGATACATGGCTTCAAGTGTCGCCGACGCTTGCGCGACCGTTGCTGGATGCATGCGCCAACCGGGGCAGGTGACGCCAGGACCAACATCACCCTTGGTGCGCTCGGCGAGGAGCGTCATCACGTTCCACACGAATGGCGCAGAGCCCTGCTCTGGCACCCACGGCTGGAAATGGTCGGCGGCCATTACGCCACGAAAGCCCGCCTGTTCTGCGGCGACGGAGTAGTCGACGACTTCGGTTGGCCCGAACTGCTCAAGCATTGCGGCGTATCCGATCTTTGCGGAACCCTGGCTCATGGCTACTCCTCCCCAACAGGCTTGCCGTGCGCAACAACGCGTTCGGGCACGATCTCAATAAGGATCCGTTGCTGCGTCTTGAACATCGCAAGGTTCTTCGCCAATAGGGCTGGATCACTGAGGTACTTGGCGGCCATCCGTGCCATCTGAGCCTGCGCGACCTCTTGGTTGTCGTCCATGCGTACGCGCCCAAGGATCTGCACGTAGTCGTAGCGGTCCTCGACCATAAAGGAGCAGCGGGGGTCGCGACGGAGGTTCGCCGGCCAACGGCGCCCCTCGGCGCTATTCACCAGGATGCGGTCACCAACGAGCTCGTACCAGACCACCGCGGCAAACGGCGCACCGTCGGCATCGATGGTCGCGAGGCTTCCAAACCGTGGTCGGTCGAGGAACCTCCGAATCCCGGGATCGCCAATTCCTAATGGGCTCATGAGGCGTACGCTACACGCAACGGAGCCCGCCGTCCTTAGGTGGGCCAAGAAGTTGCGGAGGTGCTCCATGGCCCAGATCCATCTTCACGCCGAGAGCGGCGACTACGCCCCAATCGTGCTCATGCCGGGGGACCCGAACCGCTCAAAGCGGATCGCGGCGCGATTCGATGGTGGCCTGGAGAAGGCGAAGCTTGTTAATGAGCATCGCGGCCTCCTCGGCTATACGGGCACCATCAACGGTGTGCCAGTGAGCGTCCAGACGACAGGTATGGGGACGCCAACAACCAGCATCGTGATGGAAGAGCTGCTCAACCTTGGCGTTGAAACTTTCGTACGCATCGGCACGTGCGGTGGCTTTCTGCACCTAGACACGGGCGATGTGATCGTTGCCTCCGCGGCGGTTGCAAGTAGTGGCATCGGGCCAATCCTTGGATTCGATGAGCCGACGGCACCTACGGCCGACTTTGACGTGACCAACGTGCTCGTTGCGGCGGCGAAGGCCGAAGGCCTGACCACGCATGTCGGGCCAATCGTCACCTCGGATGTCTTCTACGATCCGAACCCAGCCGGCACCGCACGCTGGGGTGCGCGGGGCTATCTCGGCGTTGAGATGGAGTCCGCAGCTATGTTCTTGCTCGCGATGCGCGAGCGCGCGAAGGGGCGACCGGTTCGCGCGGGAACGATCCTTACCGTCTCCGACACGATTCGCGATCCGAAGGTCGTCGCCGAAGCGCGCAAGGGTGGCAGCGAGCCGTGGTACCGACTCCCTGAAGATGAGTTGATCAAGCGCATCGATCTCACGATCGGTGCTGCGCTGAAGGCTGCCGCAACACTCGGCGCTCGCTAGTCCGTTCACCACGTGACGCGAACCTCGCCGGTTCCAGTCGGCATTGCGCTTGGAACCATTGGTCTCGAGGGCGATGCGTGGTTGCGTGCCGCCGCGCTTCTGGCCACTGGCCCTATAGATCGCCTTTGGATTTGGGATCACCTGATGGGCCGAGGGGCGCCAGAGCGCCCTGTACTTGAGGCGACCACGTTAGCGGCGGCCGCTCTCGCGCTGAATCCGAATCTACACGTTGGCACGCTCGTGCTCGATGTGACGAAGCGGCACCCAGCACTCACCGCGAAGCTGGCGGCGACACTTGACGCGATCGCCCCCGGGCGATTCACCCTTGGTATTGGCGCTGGTGGAGATGCGGCCGAGCACGATGCGCTTGGCATGCACTATGGCGAGGTGGGCGAGCGCATCGCAGCGCTTACCGAACAGGTTGCGGTTGCACGCGCCATGCTCAGCGGTGACCCACGTGAGCGAGTGACACCCAACGCGTCGGAGAGCCTCATGGGTGCTGCAAGTGCACCACGCCCCGGTGCCCGTTTGCGTCTACTCATCGCTGGCGATCACCCGAGCTCTATAAACCTTGCGGCCTCTTCTGCTGATGAGTGGGTGGCCCCAGTAGCAACCTTCAGCGACGGGCTCGCGCTGTTGCGCGAGCGCGAACGCTCCGCCGGTCGGATGCAGCCACCAGTGCGAACACACCTGCTCTACGAGCTACGTGCAGCCGAATCACTGGTGGAGTCGCCGTTCGGTAGAGATCCGCAGGGGGTATGCGCAGATGCTCAGGCCGCCGGCGCAGACGGCGTTATCGTGACGGTGCGCACCGAACGTGATGCCGAAATGACACTCCAGCTTCTGGCAAAACTGCGATGATGCACGCATGAACGAACCACAGGTGCGCACCCAGATGCAGGCGTGTGTTCGCTGTGGCGCGCCAGTCTCGTTGCAGACGGCACTCTGTGAGCGCTGCAACCCTTTGGGCCTCGCCCAGCCATCGGCGAGTCAGGCGCACGGCACAGTCTTTCTTGGCATTGGTGCGGCAGTGCTCCTTTTAGCCTCGCTCGCAGGAAGTTCATCGCGAGGGATCGGACCATTCACCGCATCAATGAGCGCCGCTGAATCGGTACCGGGCGGACTTGCCGTGGAAATCTCGATCACGAACACCGGTGCGACCGCAGGGTCTGCCACATGTCAGATCACCACGAGCAAAATCGGCAGCGCCGGCCTCTCAGAGATCATCTCCACGCCGCGCATTGAGCCTGGGGCGACCACCACGGTGGATCGTGAACTGAAGACCTTCGGCAGCGAGCCCATCCCGCTCGCTATTTCCTGCGGGAACTAGTTCGCCTTCGGGCCCCCTTCAAGGATGCGCTTCAAATGGCGCAGGTCTGAACGAAAGATCGCACCGAGGATGGGCCGCTGCACGAACCCCCCGAGGTTTGCAAAGAGAGGCGGTCGCAGGTACTCCAACCAATCGATACGGGTACGCGACTCATCAAGGGCGGTGAAGCGCAGCAGCCCCTCGCCAACAAACCTCCCTTCGTGCCGAATCGCGAAGATGCTTGGTGGATCAAACTGGGTGATCACGACATCATCAGTGGTTGAGATTCCAAAGATGCGCACGGTGGCCCGCCCACGCGAGCCAGGCTGAACGGGTGGCGGTGTAAGCATTTCCACGTGCTTCATCTCATGCATCCACTCTGGTTGGCGCGCGATGTCGGAAGCGTATGCCCATACCGCAGAGCGCGGTGCGGCAATCTCAATTGTCAGATTGATCTCAGGTCGTCGAATTGCGCCAGAACGGATCAATCGTGCGAGCAGGAGCTCAATGAATACGGCACCAGTCAAGCCGATCACCGCGAGCAAGATGAGTAGTTCCATCAGCAGAGCACTCCACCCGCAGACTCAATGGCCCGTAGTGCAGCGTCGGTGTCGCCCGCGCGTAGCTCAACACCAGCGGTTGCGGCGACTGCCACTTCGACAGTGAAACCTGCGGTGAGTGCATCGAGCGCGGTGGCTTTGACACACCAATCGGTGGCAAGGCCACAGACCGTGACCTGGGTAACTCCTGCGTCGCGGAGGAGTGCTGCAAGTTCGGTGGACCGAACCTCGCCGGTAACTGGATTACGGATCGAAAAGGCGCTGTAGCCGTCCTCGCCTGCCACCCCTTTGCGAATGACCACGTCACCAGGTCGCTGTGCCAAGACCGCTTCAGGGAGTAGTTCTGCGCCGGGGCTACCCGCTACGCAGTGCACCGGCCAGCTGCCGCCCTGTGGGGAGAAGTGCGGTGTGCTCTCGGGATGCCAGTCTTGGCTCCACACGACGATCTCACCGTGGTCTCGGGCACGCGCAACGAGGCGAAGGATGTGGGGGAGGGCGGCGGGAGCGCCTGCGACGAAGAGGCTCCCCGAGGGGTCGCCGAAGTCAACCTGCAGGTCAACGATCAGAAGGGCACGCTGTGGTTTCGCCATACCCGCATCCTCGCACGGGGCGCTACCCTTGTGCCATCGTGCAGACCTTCGACTTTCTTGAGCAGATCCCTGACGCCGACCCAACGGAGACGGCACGCCTGGTCGGAGAGATTGAGCGCTCCATCACGGCTCATGGACCTGAGCGCGCCAAGCTGCTCCTCATGCGCCTCCTTGCACGGGCGCGCGACCTTGGCGTTGACCTTCCAACCCTGGCCACGACGCCCTACATCAACACCATCAAGACGAGCGATGAGCCGAACTTCCCTGGAGACGAGGCGATGGAGACGCGCATTCGCCACATCATTCGCTGGAACGCCGCCGCGATGGTGCTCCGCGCAAACAAGGCGCACGCCGGCATCGGTGGGCATCTTGCCACCTACGCAAGCGCCGCGAGCCTCTACGAGGTCGGCTTTAACCACTTCTTCCGCGGCAAAGTGGGTGGCGCCGGTGATCAGATCTTTTATCAAGGTCACGCCGCACCCGGCATTTATGCGCGCGCCTATCTCGAGGGACGCATCAGCGCGCCGCAGCTCGACCGATATCGCCAGGAGACGGCCGGACACGGCGGCCTCCCCTCGTATCCACACGCGCGGCTCTTACCCGATTTCTGGGAGTTCCCAACAGTCTCCATGGGCCTCGGTGGTATCGGTGCGATCTATCAGGCCCGATACAACCGGTACCTGCACAACCGTGGACTCGCCGACACCTCCGGCAGCCGCGTTTGGGCATTCCTTGGTGACGGCGAGATGGATGAGCCAGAGTCCGCCGGCGCGTTGACACTCGCAGCACGCGAAGGGCTCGATAACCTGACCTGGGTCGTTAACTGCAACCTGCAGCGACTCGATGGACCAGTTCGCGGCAACGGCAAGATCATTCAGGAACTTGAGGGACTCTTCCGTGGCGCAGGTTGGAACGTGATCAAAGTGATCTGGAGCCGCGAGTGGGACGAACTCCTGGCGAACGACGCGGGTGGACATCTCGTTCGCAAAATGGACTCAACCGTGGACGGAGAGTTCCAGAAGTACATCGTTGCTGGCGGCGCGTACATTCGCGAACACTTCTTTGGCCCAGAGCCAGAGCTCGGGGCCCTCGTAAAGCACCTCTCCGACGATGACCTCGCTCGTTTGCGCCGCGGCGGTCACGACTATCGCAAGATCCACGCCGCCTACGCCTCAGCTGTGGCGCACAAGGGTGCCCCCACCGTGATCTTGGCGAAGACGGTGAAGGGCTACTCGCTCGGGCCGTCGGTAGAGGCGACGAATGTGACGCATCAGGCGAAGAAGCTCTCTGAGGCCGAACTCTTGGCCTTCCGTGATCGGCTTGGGTTGCCGATTCCAGACGAGAAGATTCCTGAGGCTCCGTACTACCACCCAGGGCCGAATAGCCCAGAGGCCAAGTACATCAATGAACGCCGCGCCGCACTTGGCGGACCACTGCCATCTCGCGTCGTTCACCCGGTGACGTGGAGCGCTCCGGAGTCGGCCGTCGACGCGGAGTTCGCCGCGGGGAGCAGTGTGCCTGTAAGTACCACGATGGCGTTCGCCAAACTGTTGCGCAACTTATTGCGCGATCCACACATCGGCCAGCAGATCGTGCCGATCGTTCCAGACGAAGCACGAACCTTCGGCATGGATCCGCTCTTCAAGCAGAGCGGCATCTACGCGCCGTTCGGTCAGCGCTATGAGCCAGTCGACTCCGAGTTGCTGTTGAGCTATCGCGAGTCACAGAGTGGACAACTCCTTGAGGAGGGGATCACCGAGGCGGGATCAATGGCTTCGTTCCAAGCAGCCTCTACCGCCTATGCAACGCACGGTGTGCCAACGATCCCGTTCTACGTCTTTTACTCCATGTTTGGCTTCCAGCGAGTGGGCGATCAAATCTGGCAGGTGGGCGATGCACGTGGTCGCGGCTTCTTGATTGGCGCAACAGCTGGTCGCACGACACTTGCCGGAGAAGGCCTACAACATGACGACGGCCACTCGCAGATGATTGCCCATCTGCATCCGCATGTTGCAGCGTACGATCCTTCATTCGCATATGAGATGGCAGCACTTATTCGTCGCGGCATGGATCGCATGCATGGCGGGCGAGAAGACATCCTCTACTACCTCACGATCTACAACGAGAACCAGGCGCAGCCGGCGCGACCTGATGGCGCACATGTCGATGAGGGAATTCACCGAGGTCTCTATCGTTTTGCCGAAGCGGATGCCAGTGCGAGCGGGCCGATCGTGCGCCTCTTCGGCTCAGGCGCGATCATGGGTGAGGTGCTTGCCGCGCGCGATCTTCTGCGCGAGCGGTTTGGCGTACGCGCCGAGATCTGGTCGGCCACCTCGTACTCAGAGCTGCGGCGGGAAGCGCTCGTCGTGGAGCGTTGGAATCGCCGCCACCCAGAGAGTGCGCCGCGAACCTCGTGGCTGCAGGATCAGCTCGGAAGTGGTGGGGCGCCAATCGTTGCCGCCAGTGACTGGGTGACAGCTCTTCCTGACCTGCTTGCCCCGTGGGTCGACGTGCCGTACCTCGTGCTGGGCACCGACGGCTTTGGCTTGAGCGATACGCGCGAGGCGCTCCGTGAATTCTTCTCTGTTGACGCCAAGCACATCACTGCGGCCGCGATGGTGGCCCTCGCGCGAAGTGGGGAGCGCACACCAGCGGAAGCGGCCACGGCGATCAAGGAACTGGGCATTGACCCAGATCGCCTGCCGGTCTTCGTCCTCGACCGATAGACCACTAAAAAGACAAGAGCACTTGTCGCATTAGACAGGTGCGGTTGACACTTCTGAGCGGGTGATGGCACCATCTCCTCACGCGTTCGCGCCAAGTGCGAGAGGGGGTTCAAGTGGAGAGCGTCATCGCCTGGGGATTTGGCGGACTACTCACCGGACTTCGTGAGGGAGTCGAAGCCGCACTCATCGTTGGCATCATTGCGAGCTACCTCGTGAAGATCGGCCGCGCCGATCGACTCGCCAGCGTCTGGCTTGGCGTCGCCGCTGCCATCGCTGCCTCTGCTGCAGTGGGCGTTGCCGCATTTGTCCTGCTCGGGAGCCTGCAAGGAACCGCCGAACAGGTCATCGCTGGCACCACCTCGCTCCTCGCCGTTGTCATCCTCACGTACATGCTCTTCTGGATGCGCAAGCAAGCGGTCACCCTCGGCGCTGACCTTCGTAGCGGCGTCGATCGTGCAGTTGCAAGCGCATCGGTGCTCGGCCTAAGCCTTTTGGCCTTTACCGCTGTGATCCGCGAAGGGATTGAGACCGCACTCTTCTTGCTGGGCCAGACGACGGCCGCCGCGGGGGAGGGGCTCGCCGTTGTCATTGGCGCGGTCGTCGGACTACTCATCGCCGCGGGCATCGGTGTGTTGATCTTCCGAGCTGGACTGCGCCTCAACTTGAGCGCCTTCTTCAACGTAACTGGCGCTGCACTCGTGGTGATTGCTTCAGGCCTTCTCTCGTACGGCGTTCATGAGTTCATTGAGGTTGGACTCTTGCCAGGTCTGATCACGCCCCTTTACGACATCTCCGCAATCCTGCCGCATAAGGAGGGGATTGGGCAGTTCCTGCGAGCGATTGTTGGCTACAGCTCAACGCCCGAGCTCACGACGCTGCTGGCCCAAGGTGCCTACCTGCTCTTTGGGCTCCTGTTTTACGTGCGCCCAGTGCGGCGAGCCGCAGCAACTCGCGCCGCCGCCAGCGCCTGATTGGCGCGCGCAGACATTGCGCGCGATGATGTGCTGATGCCGATACTGCAGGTTGAAGGACTCTCGCACTCATATGGCGAACGCCGTGTTCTCCGCAACCTCTCGCTAGAGATTGCCGTTGGTGAGTCGGTGGCGCTCCTTGGTCCAAACGGGTCAGGCAAGTCCACCCTCTTGCGCCTTGTGGCTGGACTCATCACCCCTACGGCTGGGCGAATCACCCTAGCTGGCAGCGCCGCAGCCGCTGGCCGAAGTGAAGTTGGCATTGTCTTCCAGGAGACCCGGCTCCTTCCATGGCGAACGGTGTTGCGTAACGTCACGCTCCCATTGGAGCTCGCGGGCGAATCTCTGGTGACCGCTCGAGCTACCGCAGCAGCGGCGCTCACGCGCGTTGGCGCGGGTGGGCTGCTTGATCGCAGCCCTGCAGAGATTTCTGGCGGTGAACGTGGGCGCACCGCGCTGGCACGGGCAATGGTGCGAACGCCGTCACTCTTGCTGCTCGATGAACCATTTGCAGCACTCGACGCCATCACCCGCGCCAGACTTGACGACGAACTCCCTGAGCTGGTCGCAGGAGCATCAACGCTACTCGTGACACACGACGTTGCCGAGGCGCTACTTGTTGCCGACCGCGTGCTGCTGCTCAGTGCTGATGGGGAGATTGCGCTTGAGGTTCCGGGTTTGCGCGGCATTCCGTCGGCTGAACGCCGCGCCGCCCTCCTCTCACCTGAAGGTGCCGCCCGACAGATGCGTCTCTACGCCGCTCTCGATTCGGTGGCGCATGCGTAGGTTGAGTCAGCTCACTCCACTCGTGGTCGCAGCCCTCCTGCTGGCCGCCTGGGAGTTCGGCGTCCATGTCGCGGCAATCCCGCAGTTCATTCTTCCTGCGCCGTCGGTGATCGCCGTGCGCTTTGCCGAGGCGTGGGCTGACGGCACCATGCTTCGCCATCTCGTACCAACAGTGACCGAGGTGACGGTTGGCGGACTACTCGGCGGTGCTCTTGGGCTCCTGTTCGGCGTGACCCTTGGGCTCTCCGGTTCGGCCAGACGTGTGGTCAGCCCGTATCTCGTTGCGGCTCAGTCAACACCAATTCTGGCGCTCGGCCCCGTGCTTGTGCTCTGGCTAGGGCCAGGGCTCGCCGCAAAGGTGGCCGTCTGTGCCTTGATCACTCTCTTCCCAGTGGCGATCTCTACGCTGGTTGCCGTGCGCGATGTTGATGCTGGAACCCTTGAGCTAATGCGATCGATTGGTGCAACGCGCTGGCAGACCCTTCGGTATGCGCGACTCCCTGCGGCTCGTAGCGGCATCCTAGCCGGGGCGCGTGTTGCCGCAACGTTGGCTGTGGTTGGCGCAATCGTGGGCGAGTGGCTTGGCGGAACGGCAGGGCTAGGCATTCTACTTAACCTCGCGCGGGGCTCACTCTTTGACACTCCGCTTCTCTTTGCCGACCTGCTGCAAATTGCAATCGTAGGTGTGAGTGCGTATGGACTCGTGCTTCTGATTGAGCGGGTAACATCGAGAAGGATCGCCTAATGCGATCCAGCGTGTAGGGGGAAAGCCATGAAGAAGATTTTGGTCGTATTGCTCGGGTCGTTGGCGCTCGTTGCCGCCGGATGCACATCGAGTGCTTCGCCATCACCATCAGCATCGGCTTCAGTGGCACCGGTCAAGCTTACCGTTGGCCTCGGCTATATCCCAGGCGTGCAGTTCGCCCCCTTCTACTTGGCCCAGCAGAGCGGCGCATATGCTGCCGCAGGTCTCGATGTGACGTTGCAGAATCAGATCGATCCTGACCTGATTAGCCTTGTCGGCAGTGGCGGCCTTGATCTGGCCCTCGCCGATGGCACCAGCATGATCCCAGCTGTTTCGCAGGGCATTCCAGTGCGCTACTTGGCAACGATTTACGGTGTGCTGCCAAACGTCGTGATCGCGCGAACCGACGCCGGAATCATGAGTCCAGCTGACCTAAAGGGGAAGCGCGTGGGCACGCCAGGCCAATACGGCTCGGGGTACCTGACGCTCCTCGGCATCCTGGAAGAGGCATCGCTCAGCGTTGACGACGTGTCGCTTGATCTCTATCCAGATTTTGGACAGACGCAGGCGCTGATCAGCGGCGCCGCCGATGCAACAACGGGGTACGCCAACAACGATCTCGTGCAGGCGCAGGCGGCAGGGGTTGAGGTTGAGGTCTTCTACGCGTCCGCTGCGGCGCCTTTTGCGGGTCCTGGTCTCATCTCATCGCCAACCACGATTGAGAGCAAACGTGATGCGATCCGCGCGTTCATTGCCGCAACGCTTGAGGCGATGCGGCAAATTGAAGCAAACCCAGAACTCGGCGTTGATGCTGCGGCAAAGGTTGTCCCCGAGGTTGCAGCGACACCAGCGGCCCGCGCAAACTCACTCGCCGTCATGCAGGCAACGGTCGGCGTCTGGGCTGGCCCACTGCAAGAGAGCGCCGGCTACGGGGCGATAAGCGTGGAGGGTTGGGAGACGTCAATCAGCTTCATGCGCTCGGTCCCAGGCCAGCAGGTTCTTGAAGGGCTAAAGGCGAGCGATATCGTCGACGACTCGCTACTCCCCTAATCTCGCCGCCCCTAGACGAGCGGCCACGGAAGTGGCGGCCAATCGGGGCTCGGTTCTGGGAAGCAGCCGGTTGCAGCGAGAACGTTGAGTCGCGACTCCAACGCGTCAATCTCCTCCCCGTCGAGGATTGGTGAGAGCTGTGCGCGCAGAGTTCCGTCGTCGGTCACGCCCTGAACACCGCGCGAGATGATCTCCAACTCTTCGTCGGTGAATGCCTTGCTGCGCCACGCCCACAACACGGTGCGCAGCTTTGGCTCAACGGCGAAGGTGACACCGTGATCGACTCCAAGGATGCGGCCGTCATGAAGGGGGAGGATGTGCCCACCCTTCCGATCACCGTTGTTCACAATCGCGTCAAAGAGGGCGAGTCGACGGAGTCCGTCGTCTGACGCATTGACGAGGTCAACCGCGCGCTGCACCCCGTCATGTTCAATCCAAAGTTGCACTGCCCCTTCGCCAGCAGGACCGTCGCGCAGGATCGTTGGCGGCACAACACCGAGGCCGAGTGCCTCGCTCACGAGAAACGCGGCGGTTTCGCGCGCGGCGAGACTCCCCTCTGGGAAGTCCCAAAGTGGTAACTCGCCACGGATCGGCTTGTAGATCACCTGCAGTCCGTCCTCAATCTCGCAGAGGAAACTGGCGTTGCTCGCCTCGGCAATGCGCCCAATAGGTTCGAGCGCTGGTGAGTGCCGCATCAATCGAAGCGCCTCATCAATCTCGATGAGACCTGAGGTAGTGGGGAGCGCCGCGCGCCAACTTGACGTCTCGGTTTGGTCCGTCACCTCAGTTAAGGAGTGCAGCCTTGCGTGCGCAGCGATGGCCGCGCGGATCAAGCGGTACGCCGCAGTTCGGACAGATTGGCCGACCCGCAGCGGCGAGCTGTAGAGAGTTCTCGGCGAATTCAAGGGCCGATGCGACGCTGAGCGAGACGCGCAGCACGTCGGGGCCATCGGGCGAGTCGTTGATTGGCGGCGGAGCCGCGGCATCTTCGACGCTCATATCGTCGCGGAATTCAAGGATGAGGCGCGTGAGCAGGGGATCCCACGCGAGCGCGATCGTGCCGACCCGGAACTCTGCGGTGAACGGCTCGGCGAGCGCCGGTAGCTTGCGCGGAAGAGGGAGTGGGGCGTTCGGAAGTTGCACGCTGCCACCCTCGCTCAGATCTTTGAGCATCTCAACAATCCTTCGCGAGAGCACCGCAATTTGGCTCTTCTCAACGACTACGGTTGCGGCAATGCCGCCGCCGATCGCCTGCAGATGAAAGACGCGCTGTCCAGGCTCGCCAATCGCTCCCGCGATGAACTGGTCGGGTGGATCGAAGCGGATGATCCTCCGCGCCATCAGCCTTCGCCGCGCAGTCGTCCGAGGAGTGATGGTCGCTTCGGCTTGTCAATTAGGCCCGCTGCGGCGCCTTCAGCCGAGAGGTTGACGCGAACCACTGTTGGGCGCTCGCCGCTGTAGCGAATGACGGTGATGCTTGCTGGGTCAATCGCGATGCGCTGGAAGAGGTCGAGCGGAGTGCCGAGTGCATCGGCAACGATCGCCTTGATGATGTCGCCGTGACTGGCGCAGAGCCAGGTCTCATCGTCGCTGAACCGCGCATCGATCTCGCGGATCGCCTCAATGGCGCGTGCGCTAGCAGCGCGGAGCGACTCGCCGTTGGGGAAGGTCATCGCCGACGGCTGGCGCTGAACGGTGCTCCAGAGCGGATCCTTCATCAGCTTCCGGAGCTCTTTGCCTGACCAGTCGCCGTACTCCACCTCGGTGAGGCGCTCGTCAACCACGATGTCGGGGCGCGACTTCACGCTTGGGCCGCGCATTGAACGTACCGCTTCGGCGGTCTCGAGGCAGCGCTGCATTGGTGAGGAGGCGATCCCGGCGATTTGTACACCACTGAGTGCTTCGGCGAGTGCGGCCGCCTCTTTGCGACCCGCTGGGCTGAGCGGGATCCCCTTGATGCGACCGCTTAACTTGATGCCGGTCTCGGCGGTGCGCGCGTGACGAACGAGAATCAGTCGTGCCATCGGTCAGTCGAAGTGCGGAAAGAGTGGCGGGTAGCTGAGATCAATCGAGCGATTCTTGCCACCGACTTCGGTGAGTGGGACCTCAACGATCGCGCCGCCCTTGAGCGCCACCATCACGCCGAGTCGACCAGCCTCGAGCGCCTCTACAGCGGCAACGCCGTAGCGCGTGCCGAGCACGCGGTCAGCCGCCGTCGGGGCACCACCACGCTGTAGGTGGCCCAAGCGCGTGCAGCGCACCTCGAGCCCGCTGCGCTCTTCAAGGATTGTTGCGAGCGCATCACCAACAGCGACCTTGTCAAGTCGAGGGTGACCGAACTCGTCGAGCGGCACTGACGTTGCGGTCGATCCGGCTGCCGGGAGCTTCACCCCTTCGGAGACGACGATGATGGAGCTGCCATCGCCGATCGCACGGCGTGCCTTCAGCTTGGCGACGAGTTCGTCGAGTGCTGCGGCAGTGAACTCCACTTCTGGAATAAGGATCGCGTGCGCACCACCGGCGAGCCCGCCCCAGGCGGCGACCCATCCTGCATCGCGACCCATCACCTCAACAACGGCGACGCGGTGATGCGACGCGGTGGTCGTGGCGATGCGGTCAAGCGCCTCAGTCACGATGTTGGCCGCGGTGTCGAAGCCGAGGCACCCTTCCGTCCCCCAAACGTCGTTGTCCATCGTCTTTGGAATTGCGTTGACGGCTGCGCCGCGCTTAGCGAGCCCTGCCGCAACGGAGAGGGTGTCATCGCCACCGATGGCGATCAGGGCGTTGAGGCCGAGCGCGCGCATGTTCGCCTCGGCGGCATCGAGGCCACCCTCGCGCTTAAGCAGATTCGTGCGGCTTGAGCCGAGCATTGTGCCCCCCTGCGCCTGAATGCCGTGCACGGCGGCGCGATCAAGCGGTCGTGTCAGCGGCGCGCCAACAGTCGCGAGCCCCTTCCAGCCGTCGAGGATCCCCACGACTTCATGGCCGGCAGCAGTTGCGCGGTGCACCACGGCACGAATGGCGGGGTTCAGGCCAGGGCAGTCGCCGCCACCGGTCAAGACGCCAATCCTCATCTTGTTGCTCATCGGGTTGCCTGCGTCATCTGCTCTGGGCGAACGATTGCATCGAATTGCTCCGCGCTGATGTAGCCGAGCTCAAGAGCGGTCTCGCGCAGAGTTCCACCGCTGGCGTGTGCCCGCTTGGCGATCTCCGCCGCCTTGTCGTAGCCGATCACCGGGGTGAGGGCGGTGACTAACATCAGCGAGTCGTTGACGAGTTCGGTGATGCGCGCCGAGTCTGGCTCCGTCCCAGCGAGGCAGTGATCGGCGAACGAGCGCGCCGCATCGCCAAGCAGGCGGATCTGCGCCAGCAGGTCGAGCGCGATGAGTGGCTTGAAGACGTTGAGCTGGAAGTTCCCCTGACTTGCGGCGAAGGCGATTGCGGCGTCGAGCCCGTAGATCTGCACGCAGACCATCGTCAGCGCCTCAGCCTGGGTCGGGTTCACCTTCCCCGGCATGATCGAAGAGCCTGGCTCGTTCTCGGGGATGCGCAACTCACCGAGCCCGGCACGCGGGCCAGAGGCGAGCCAGCGCACATCGTTGGCGAGCTTCATCAGTGTCGCGGCGGTGGTTCGTAGGGCAGCTGATGTCGCAAGCGTCGCCTCTTGTCCGGCGAGTGCGGCGAACTTATTCGGCGCGCTCACGATCGGTTCGCCGGTGAGTTTTGCGATCGCCTTCGCGGCACGCTCGGCAAATTCAGGATGAGCGTTCAATCCAGTGCCAACGGCGGTGCCACCGAGAGCGATCGCGCGGAGCTCGCTCTGTGCCGCCTCGATGCGGACGATGTCGCCTGCGAGGGCAGCGGCATGCGCGCCAAACTCTTGGCCAAGGGTGAGCGGCACCGCGTCCTGCAAATGTGTTCGGCCGATCTTGACGATGTCGCTCCAGGCGGCGGCTTTTGCGCTGATGGTGGCGTGCAGGTGTCGCAGCGATGGAAGGAGCGTCTTACTGATGGCGAGTGTTGCTGAAATGTGAATGGCGCTGGGAAAGGCATCGTTCGATGATTGGGAGAGGTTCACATCGTCATTCGGGTGAATGGGTGTCTTGCCGCCACGCGTTCCGGTGGCGCGCTCATTGGCGATGGAGGCGATCACCTCGTTCACGTTCATGTTGCTCTGTGTACCCGAGCCGGTCTGCCACGTGGAGAGTGGGAATTCGCTGTCGGCACCGCCGCTCGTCACAACGTTCGCCGCATCGACGATGAGCTTTGCCTTTTCGGCGGGAAGTAGTCCGAGTTCGGAGTTGACGCTCGCCGCGGCACTCTTGATTGTGGCGAGGGCGTGGATCACCTCAAGGGGCATGCGGTCGTCGCCGATGGCGAAGAAGTGCAGGGAGCGGGCGGTTTGGGCGCCCCAGTGGTGTTCGGCCGGCACCTTAATTTCGCCAAATGAGTCGCGCTCGGTGCGAGTCTGCTTTGCGTTGGTCATTGCGGCCTCCGATACGGGCGCGGCGCGCCTCTCCTGTAAGTGTAGGATCCCACGCATGAGCACGGAGCAGGGGAGCGTAGCCCCCTTTACGGCGAGCGACGGGGTGACGCTCTTCAGGCGCGTCTACGAGCCTGGCGGTGCGCCACTGGGTGAGATCCTTCTTGGGCACGGGATCGGGGAGAACTCCAGTCGCTACATCCAGGCGGCACGCGCCTTCGCCGCCGCGGGCTGGCGCACGACGACGTGGGATCTGCGTGGGCATGGGCGCTCGGAGGGGCCACGCGGCTACGTGAAAGAGTTCGGCCGATTCCACTTGGATCTTGCAGAGCAGGTGACAGAGCTGCAGCGCACAGGGCGAAGGGTCGTTGTTGTCTCACATAGCCTTGGCGGCCTCATCGCCTTTGGCGCCGTTGCCGCCGGACTCACAAAGCCCGACTATCTCGTTCTCTCAGCCCCGGCACTTGAGGCGAACATCGCCACGTGGAAGCGCATCGTTGCGCCGATCCTTTCGCGCGCCTTGCCGATGCTGCGCATTCCGACTGGAATTGGCGCCGACACGAGCGAAGGGCAACGCCTTGAAAATCTTGACCCAGAAGCCCCCGACTATCTCTACGCGGTGACGACACGCCTCGGTGATGAGGGATTTCGCGCGCAGAGGGCAGCGCGTGCGGTCGTAGCCGCTGGCGGCAACTTCCCTGTCCCAACGCTGGTGACGCAGGGTGATGGCGACGCACTGGTGCGGCCAGAGTGGACCAAACCGTTGGCACAGCTCGGCAACGTTGAGTACCTAACACTGATGGGATTCAATCATCATCCGTTTGCAACCCTTGCGTATCAGACCGCCGTAGACGAGATGCTGCTGCGAATCGGGCGTCGCTAAAGCGCGTTAGTACTCCTGACCGAGTACGGCGCGGGCCTTGGCGGGATCATCAACGACAAAGGCGAACGTTGCACGTTCACCCCATCGCCCCATAAATAGGTGTCCGTAGACGTTCACGCCAGCGGCCGCGAGTCGGTCAAGTACGGAGAGCATGCCCCCAGGCTGATCATCGACTTCTGCCAGTACAGATTCGCTCTCAATAAACGTATAGGAGCCCGCTTCGAGCACTGCGCGCGTCTTGTCGTCGTCGGCGGTCTTTAAGATGACGTGGCCAACATCGCCGATCCCACCACCGCCGATCGCCTTCAGGTCAACGTGTTGACGCTCGAGCTCACGGCAAAGTTCGGCGAGTGCCCCAGGTTTATGTGCAAGTTGGACCACGAATTGATGTGCCATACCGTGAGGGTAGCGCGCACCGCGGCGCTTCGCTAGTGGCGGACCACGCGACGAGGCACCCCACGAAGGGGGCGGCGGCGGTAGGCTCTGGGTGAGCCCCGTCTCGGGGCAGAAGGGTAGGAGGTTTGTGATGCGCACGTGGAAGCAGATCATCAACGGCAAGTCGGTGGCCGCGAAGTCGGGAAAAACCATCTCCGTCGAAGACCCATCAACCCGTGAAGTGCTCGGTAGCGTGCCGCAGAGCGGACGCGCCGATGTAGATGCGGCTGTTGCTGCTGCCGCAGCGGCATTTCCAGCATGGAGTGCCACCACTCCTGGCGAGCGTGCGCTCGCGCTCTTGAAACTCGCCGACGCCCTCGAGTTGGCGAAGCGCAAATTTGTGAAGGCAGAATCGGAGAACGCTGGCAAGCCGATCAGCGCTGTCGGTATTGAGGTTGATGCGGTAGTTGACAACCTGCGCTACTTCGCTGGCGCAGGGCGCAACATGGAGGGGAAGGCGGTCGCTGAATATCTCCCAGGGCGCACCAGCATGATTCGCCGGGACCCAGTTGGCGTCGTGGCCTCAATCGCGCCGTGGAACTATCCGCTCCTTATGGCTGGCTGGAAGATCGGTCCAGCACTGGTCACCGGCAACACCGTTGTCTTGAAGCCATCGGCGCGCACGCCGATCACGGCGTTGATGCTCGGCGCACTCGCGCAAGAGTTCCTCCCGGCGGGTGTGCTCAATGTGATCACCGGCACGGGTGATGAAGCGGGTGCCTACTTGGCGCAGCACCCTGGTGTAGCAATGGTCTCAGTGACCGGAGACACGGCGACGGGGAAACGAATTGCCGCGGCAGGCGCGTCAACAGTGAAGCGACTCCACCTCGAGCTTGGCGGCAAGGCCCCCGTGCTTGTCTTTGATGATGCCGATGTTGACCTTGTGGCGAGCACGATGCGCGCCGCAAGTTTCTGGAATGCGGGACAGGACTGCACAGCAGCCTGTCGCATCATTGCAGGGCCAAAGATCTACGAGCGCCTCGTTGACGCCCTCATTAAGCAGGTAAAGACGATCAAGGTCGGCCCAACGAGCGACAAGGCAACCGAGATGGGACCGCTGATCAGTGCCGCACAGCGCACGCGCGTTGATGGCTTTGTGCAGCGAGCGGGCAAGAAGGCCGAAGTGGTGCTCGGTGGCAAGAGCGTTGCGGGGAAGGGTTACTACTACCGCCCAACCATAATCGCGGGCCCAGCGCAGAGCTCGGAGATTGTGCAAGACGAAGTCTTCGGACCCGTCGTTTCGGTGCAGCGCGCCAAGAGCGCCGATCAGATCTTGGAGTGGGCGAACGACTGTCAGTTCGGCCTCGCCTCGTCGCTCTGGACGAGCGACATTGCGCGCGCCTTCAAGGTGAGCAAAGCGCTGCAGTTCGGCACCGTCTGGGTGAACGATCACTTCACGCTGGCGAGCGAGATGCCGCACGGAGGCTTCAAGCAGTCCGGCTACGGCAAAGATCAGTCGATGTACGCCCTTGAGGACTACACCGTGGCGAAGCACATCATGGTGCGGAGCGAGTAGCGCGGTCTAGTTCGGTCTTATGCCGTAGGCTGCACCAGATGCAGCACGACGCCCCGACGCCACCCCCATTTGAAGAGGGGCTCCCGCAGGAGCTCTGGTTCAGCGTTGACGTGGAGTGTTCCGGGCAGACACCACTCGATGGGAGTCTGATCAGCATCGGCGCCTGTCTCGTTGATGATCCGAAGAAGACCTTCTACGTCGAGCTGCGCCCCGACCCGACGAAGCAGTGGGGCCATAAAGAGGAGCGTGTTCACCGCCTCTCGCGCGCGCACCTTGAGGCCAACGGCATTGACCGCCTTGAAGGGGTGCGCCAGTTTGCCCTCTGGATTCGCGCCACCGCCGAGGAGACGGCACCCGAATCAAGCCCACTCTTCGTTGGATTCAATACCCCATTTGACTGGATGTGGCTCACCATGGCATTCGCCGAGGCCGGCGTAAAGAATCCTTTCGGCATGTCGGCGATGGATCTGAAGAGCGTGTACTACACGTTGCATGGGGGAAAGAACCTGACCTGGAAGAAAACGGTAAAACGTTTCGTGCGCCAGGTGTATCCAACCGATCTTGTTGGCGATCATCACGCCCTCGCTGATGCGATTGAGCAGGCGGAGCTTGCGCGAGATCTTCGCGAACGAGCGCTTAAGAATCGGATTCCGCCAACAATACCCGAGCGACGATGACGAAGGCCGCGCGGGGCGCGGCAGCCCAGCCACTCGATCCGGAGTTGATCCGCAAAGTAAACCGTGCGCTCCTTGCCTGGTACGCAGCAACCGCCCGACCACTGAAGATCCGTGAGCGCACCGATCCGTACAGCGTGCTGGTGAGCGAGGTGATGGCGCAGCAGACGCAAATTTCACGCGTTGATCAGCTGGCGACGGCCTTCCTTGCGCGATTCCCTACGCTCGAGTCGCTCGCAGCGGCAGAAACCGCCGACGTGCTCGTGGCCTGGAAGGGTCTTGGCTACAACCGACGAGCACTGGCACTACAGCGCGCCGCCGCCGCCGCGGTTGCAGCCGGTGGGCTGCCACCAAGCGTCGACGCGCTTGTGGAGCTCCCAGGCATCGGTCCATATACGGCACGCGCCGTCGCTGCGATTGCATTCGGCGGTCGCGAGATTCCCGTTGACGTGAACATCGCGCGCATCGTTTCGCGGCTAGTTGATGCAGATGCGCCGTTGTCACCGCGCGAGGTCCAGCTGCGCGCCAATGAGTTCGGCGCTGAGCTCGCTGATGGTGAGGCAGGCTCGTGGGCGCAAGCGGCGATGGATCTGGCCTCTTTAACCTGTCGTGCTGCTGCGCCAAAATGTGATGAGTGCCCACTGCGTGATTCTTGCCCGTCCGCCGGTCGCGCGTTTACCAAGGTGCCGCGGAGTGGCGAAGCACGAACCCCCTTCACGAAGACTGCGCGATGGCTGCGCGGACGCCTACTAGATGAGTTGCGCGAGGCTGGTCGTGCAGGAGTACAGGTAACTGGCGTGCGTGGTGAGCACAACGAAGCGGCAGTCGCCGCTACCATCAGCAAGATGGTCTCTGAGGGGCTCGCTGAGTCGCTGGGAGGGGATCGATACCGTCTGCCGCATCGCGGCGACTGAGGGGAGGGTCGTGGACGACCTCGAGCTGCTGAATCAGATCTTCGAAGAGACCCTGACCGAGCAGGAGGGGCTCCCATTCGTTGCTCGCTTCCGCGAAGCCCTTCATGCCAAGCGCACCATTGATTTCAATCTGGCCGCAGCCTCAACGGACCAGCTCAATGAGATCGAGCGCATTGTTCGCGCGCTAACGCTGCGCTTCAGACTGACGAGCCTTGTGGAAGAGCGCCGCCGCGCTGCACAGCTCAGCGCGAACGCACATCCGG
>RFPZ01000130.1 GCA_009925905.1 Candidatus Aquidulcis frankliniae | reverse complement strand
CCTCGCACCAAGCTGCGCTGGTCCGCTGGCACGCGAAACACAAACTTCGCCGCGTTCTTCTTAGTGCTGCGCACCTGCGGCGCCCCACTTACCGTGTCGCCCCACTTCTGCAGCAGCGTGCTCAAGTTGGCATCGACATCCAAGATCACGATGCCGTCGCTGCGGATGCCGGTAAACAGACCGACTGCCCGGAACACCTCCGACCGCTTCTCCAGCAGCAGCGCCACGTCCTCGGGGTTGAACCGCCGGTGGTGCGAATCCTCGTGCGGTGCCTTCCCGCTGCTCATCGACTGATGCTTCCCGAACGTCTGCCCCTTGGCATAAATCGGGGCGTAAGCCGGGCCAATCGGCAGTGACCGCACAAACTCGATCAGCGCCTGGTGCGTATCCATGTGCTAAAATCCGGTAGGTGAAGAAGTCGTGCGCCCTTCGTCAGCCCTGCTGCGAGGGGCGTTTTATCATGGTAGGCCCTTGGCCTTGAACACGCAACAGTGTACTAGGCCATAGCTTGCCAGCCGTGCTACGCTGCGTAAGCACTCGGCACCGCCCCCACGGGCACCGCCTCTGCATCCACCAACCACTCCTCTTATGGGACTCCTTAGCAAAAACGCCCAAGCCGCCGTCGCCGGTGGCGGTGCCTACCTCAACCCCAGCAAGATCGCTGCTGGCTCCTCCGTCCGCTTCTGCCTCGTCAGCGACGAGCCGCTGGAGTTTTACGAGGTCTGGGCCGAGGGCACCGACGGCAAGGCCAAGCCTTTCCGCTTCGACTGCGAGCCCTCCCCGGACGACATGGCCCTGGCCTTCGGCGACTTCAAGCGCCGCATGAACCGCGAAGGCACCGGCTTCGAGCCCGTCAAGTTCTGCCTCGCCCTCGCCTGCTACAACTACGAGACCGCCCGCGTCGAGATCCTGCAGCTCAGCCAGAAGTCGCTGATCCGCGAACTCGACGCCATCAGCCAGATGCCCGACTACGACGACATCACCGCCGTCGACTTCCTCCTCGGCAAAGAGGGCAGCGGCCTCAACACCGAGTACAAGCTCACCCCCGTCCCCCGCAAGAAGGGCGCCGACAAGGACATCGCCGCCGCCTGGGAAGAAACCCGCTCCGCCGGCTTCGACATCAGCCGCCTCCTCGAAGGCACCGACCCCTTCAAACCCGCCGACTAAGCTGCGACGCAACCACGCCGCGACGCAACCACGCCGCGTCGCCGCTTACCCACATTCCCCATAAGTGCTAAGCACACCGCTTAGCGTCTATGTGGATCATCAAGTACGGCATAGGGTAAGTGCTTTGCGGCACTTACCTTTTTTATTACCTAGGCTGCTGTATCGCAAAACACCATTCGCCCACCTATGACTGAACAGCGCGATGCAACCGCCGCCTTACTCGACCTCGCTAAGTGGAAGCTGGAGCGCGACGACGTAAGCGATCCTGGCGGC
>RFPZ01000129.1 GCA_009925905.1 Candidatus Aquidulcis frankliniae | reverse complement strand
GCGAGGATTACAGTGCGGGAACTTCGCGTGTAGTGCTCGGCACCGACGTAGCAAGTGGTGATGTGGCGCTCGCGTTTGGGCAATCGTTGGCATCTAACGCCGACTGGCTCTTCGTTGGAGCACCGGGGGCCGGGAGCAACTCTGGCCTGGTGTATGCCATTCCAATTCCAATCCAAGAGGTCTGGGTTGACGCAGATGCCGACACCATTCAGGACGCTGATGAGCTTGAAGTGGTATTTGAAACGATCTCACCACCAGCCACTGTCGCCAACGCCAACTTCGGAGCCGCAATTGCTGCCTCAAACGACTATCTCGTGGTCGGATCACCTGGTGGTGACAGTAGCGGAGCAGGGGTTGCTGCAGACGGTGCGGTCTGCGTCTTCTCTCGCAATGCCGTGACTGAGTCGTGGGAGGTAGCCGACTGTACCCAGGGTGGCGACGCCAACGCCTCGGGAAGCTCGTATGGGAGTGCGGTGGCGATTAGCGAGAACGGGGAGCGAATCTTGGTTGGAGCACCGTCACGAAACCACACCGAAACCGGTACGACGATCTACTCGGCCGGCGGCGCCTACCTCTACTCCTTTACAGACGAGACGCTCGGTGCCGAGCAGCTACTCGCCCTAAGTAGCCCTGAGTTTGATGATCAGGCTGGGTACAGCGTGGCGGTAACTAACGACGTTGCTGTCGTCGGCGCGCCTGGCGATAAGGGTGGCGATAGCGGCACGACCACAAATTGGGGGAGCGTGGCGATCTGGGGCGCACCAGCACTTGCGTACCCTGGTGAAACGTCAACGGCAATCTCTGCCCAATCTGACGAGGTGATTTCAGGAAGTGTGGTCGCTGACGAGAGCGCACACTTTACGTTTATGTCAACGACTCCTGGATACAACAACGACTACAGCGCACTCTGTATGAACGTCAACTTTGATACAGCGGGCGCGTGGAGTACGACAGCCACTACAGAGGGCGAGTGTCGATACGTCTACGAGGTTCATGACGACGCTGGCTGGGGAGGCGGCGCGCTCGTGATTACGACCGCAGCGGCACGGCCGACCAACTCACTTGCCCCGTCACTCAGCGGCTATATCGGTCTCGGCCAAAGGATTACGGCCACGCAGGGAACGTGGAGTGGGGCTGCTGAATACACCTACCAGTGGTATCGATGTACGAGCCCCGCGGCCTCGGCAATCTCTGCGACCACGAACGGTGCTCCAGCTGGCTGCACGGCGATCTCTGGCGCCACGGCACTTACCCGAGTCACCGACGCCAACGATCTTGGAAAGTACCTGCGGTTTAGCGTTCGAGCGCGCAAGACATCTGGCAGTGATCTGCTCGCGCGGTGGGTATACAGCGCGTCGACGAGTGCAATATCTCGCCCGCCGACCGCGTCGACCAGTGTTCCGCCGAAGATCAGCGGCACCGTGGCTACGCGTGGGAAACGACTGACGGC
>RFPZ01000128.1 GCA_009925905.1 Candidatus Aquidulcis frankliniae | reverse complement strand
GATCACCCCCGAGCCACAACCGATCGCCGACATCAGTAACGCGCGCGCACTCCTGCTGCTGAGCGATTCCGTGACAACGGACCACATCTCCCCCGCCGGATCGATTCGCATCGACTCCCCCGCCGGCCGCTGGCTGATTGAGCACGGCGTTGCCGCTGGCGACTTCAACTCGTACGGCGCGCGACGCGGTCATGACCAGGTGATGATGCGCGGCACCTTTGCCAACATTCGCCTGCGCAACGCCTTGGCTGGCGGCAAAGAGGGTCCGATCACCCGCCACCATCCGTCAGGCGAGATCCTCGCTGTCGCCGATGCCGCCGCCCGCTATCAGAGTGAAGGGAGCGACCTGATCGTTCTCGCCGGCAAGGAGTACGGCTCAGGCTCATCCCGCGACTGGGCAGCTAAGGGGACCCGCATGCTCGGCGTGCGCGCCGTGATCGCACAGTCCTACGAACGAATCCACCGCTCCAACCTCATCGGCATGGGTGTTCTGCCACTGCAGTTCCTCCCCGGCGAGAGCGCCGAGACCCTGGGCCTTACCGGCACCGAGCGCTTCACAATCGCAAACATCGGCAGCTGCACTGCTCGCTCAGAGATTCGCATCAGCGCACAACCCGTCAATGCCAACGATGAGCCGAGCGGCCCTGCAATAGAGTTCTCAGCACTCGTGCGCCTCGACGGCCCCAACGAGGTCAACACCTACCGCAACGGCGGCATAATGCCAGCGGTGCTGCGAAGGATGGCGAAGAGCAATTAGCCGACACCTAAGGGGATGAGATGCACGCCCCTGAATCTCCAGGGTGGGGCTGGGCGCTTACCGAGCGCGTATTGGCCTAATCAAAACAACTGCCCACAGACAAAATTTGCACATTAATTGCGTCCGACAACCTGTTTGTGCCGTCTTCAAGAATGCATCTCAGGACTGCACCGTCAAAGTTTGCCCCACGCACATTCGCGTTCGTGAAATCGGCACCTTCTAGGTAAGCTCCCGAGAAATTGGCTGAGGTCAGGTTAGCAAAACTAAAGTCTGCATAATGCAATCTTGCACCAGTGAAATCTGCTCCGCTCAGGTCTGCTTCCCCCCAATCGCTCATTCGGTCAAATTGCCTATTTGAAAAATCACATCCCTGTAGGTTCACCTGCGGCCTAGGGAGCAGGGAAACGCGATCGCCAACCTCAGCACAGGCTGGTGTTGGTTGTGGGGTTAGCTTTGGTGTCGGTGTGGGCGTCGGCGTTGACAGGTGGCGCCGCGGCCTTCGCCCTCGCGCGATGGATCGGCGCGCGCGGCGCGGTCGTGGCCACCGTCATGGCCGGCGTCATGTACAGCGTGTGGAACAACGCCACCGAGACCGAAGTGTACGCGGTGGCCATGCTGGTCGGTGTGGCCATGCTCCTTGCCGGCGAGTACGCGGGACGGGTGGACGCCACGCCAGATCAGCGCCGCCGGGGACGTGCGTTGATCGCGTTCGTCGCCGGACTGGCCGTCCC
>RFPZ01000127.1 GCA_009925905.1 Candidatus Aquidulcis frankliniae | reverse complement strand
AACGAAACCACGCTTGATATCTCGGCCAAGGCCGGCGCTGAAGCTGAGCGCGGTGTATGAGCACGACCATTCTGCAAAGTCTGCCGAGTGGGGAACGCGTCGGTATCGCGTTCTCCGGTGGCCTCGATACCAGTGCGGCCGTGCATTGGATGCGTGCGCGCGGCGCGCTGCCGTGCGCGTACACTGCTAACCTCGGGCAACCTGACGAGAGCGACTACGAGGCCATCCCGCGCAAGGCCCTTGCGCTCGGTGCGGTGCACGCCACGCTCATCGACTGCCGTGCACAACTCGTCAACGAGGGCATCGCCGCGATCCAGAGCGGCGCTTTCCATATTTCCACGGCCGGTGCGACCTACTTCAACACCACGCCACTGGGTCGCGCCGTCACCGGCACCATGCTCGTACGCGCCATGCGCGAGGATGGCGTCGACATCTGGGGGGACGGCAGCACTCACAAAGGCAACGATATCGAGCGTTTTTACCGTTACGGTTTACTGGCGCATCCGACGCTGCGTATCTATAAGCCCTGGCTCGATGCGCGGTTCATCGCTGAGCTCGGCGGTCGTCGCGAGATGTCCGAGTATCTGCGGGCGGCTGGGCTCGACTACCGCATGAGCGCCGACAAGGCTTACTCCACCGACTCCAACCTGCTCGGCGCCACGCACGAGGCGAAGGATCTCGAGCAGTTGCATTGCGGCATCGACATCGTCGCGCCGATCATGGGCGTGGCGTTCTGGCGCCAGGACGTTACCGTTGTTCCGGAGCGCGTAACGATAGGTTTCGACAATGGCGTTCCGGTGACATTGAACGGCGAACGACCGGGTTCTGTGCTCGCCCTGTTCGAGCAGGCCAATCAGATCGGCGGCCGGCACGGGCTCGGCATGAGCGATCAGATCGAGAATCGGATCATCGAGGCCAAAAGCCGCGGGATCTACGAGGCGCCCGGTATGGCGCTGCTGTTCATCGCTTACGAACGACTGGTCACCGCCATCCACAATGAAGACACACTCGAGCAGTATCGCAGCAATGGTCGTCGGATCGGTCGCTTGCTCTATCAGGGACGCTGGTTCGATCCGCAATGTTTGATGCTGCGCGACAGCGCGCAGCGCTGGGTCGCGCAGGCGATCAGCGGTGAGGTCACACTCGAACTGCGCCGTGGCAACGACTACTCCATTTTGAACACCACATCGCCTAACCTCACCTACCACCCAGAGCGTTTGACGATGGAAAAAGGCGAATCCACCTTCACACCTTTGGACCGCATTGGTCAACTCACCATGCGCAA
Source organism: Candidatus Aquidulcis frankliniae (assembly GCA_009925905.1). Classification (GTDB taxonomy): domain Bacteria; phylum Chloroflexota; class Limnocylindria; order Limnocylindrales; family Limnocylindraceae; genus Limnocylindrus; species Limnocylindrus frankliniae. Next base: position 244 of record RFPZ01000127.1, on the reverse strand, counting down.
CTTGGACATCGTGGACACACGCGCCAAGTTGGGCATCTATGCACAAACAGGTTTGTTGTCGTTGGGCGAAGGCGCCGAGATGCTCAAACTTGAAGGCGGCAAATAAACGCCACCTGAAGCAAATTGCTTCAATGCAAAAGAGCCACTTCGCGTGGCTCTTTTTTCGTCTGTACTTTGGTTTAAATCACAACGGGCTCAGGCTCTAAACGAATGCCGAACCGCTCGTAGACACTGGTTTGAATGG
>RFPZ01000126.1 GCA_009925905.1 Candidatus Aquidulcis frankliniae | reverse complement strand
ATACTACGCCGCATGAGCGATCATGCGACTCCCGGGCACAGTTCACACGGCGAGGCCGACGACGCCCCGCTGGGCGCTATCAACCTTGCTGCGTGGGGTGCAGGTGCGCTCGGTGTCGCAATCGGCCTCCTGACGGCGGCCATTATCGCAATCGCGGCGGGCGCCCTCTAGCGCAAACCTGGGGCGTACCCCGCCGTTAGCGGCGGCGTACCGTTCGCTTCGTCGCTACCCCAACACCCATGAGTCGGCGCAAAAGCGCAACGAGTGGCGTGAGCACTCGTCCAAGCAGTCCACCGGCTAGCGCTCCTATCAAAGCGATCGGCAGCACCACGATGACGAGGTTGATTGCGGCAACAATCACGGTGCGGCCAACCGAGATCAGATTTGCAATCGCGAGTGCGACTTCTTTGCGTAGGTCAAATCCGTTTGTTGCGTTACCGATCGAAGAGCCGATCGGGCTAATAGTCACTGAGATCGTGGTCATTGCGACCTGATCTGCGATCGCTGCGCGCTGTGCGTCGTAGGACTCAATGTCACTGCGCACGGCGGTGAGCTGCGTCTGTACCGATAGAACATCAGAGACCGTTGTAGCCTGTGTCATAAGTTCAAGAAGGGCCGCCTCGGAAGCGCGAAGATTGCGCAGGCGTGCCTCCAAATCAACCAGTTGCATCGTCACTTCATAGGAACTGATCTGCTCGGAGAGCACCGTGCCCTCAGCGCGCAGCGCAAGCACCGCCGCATCAAACGATGTCGCGGGCACGCGGAACGTCACGGTGAGATACGGGGTTGAAGAGTCGGTATAGCGATAGCTCCCAGAGACGTAGCCGCCCTGGCTCTTGATTAGGTTCGTGAGTTTGGTCAGGCTCGCATCAACGTCTTCAACCTCAAGGCTGAAGGTGCCGGTGCGCACGAGATCGATGCGATCACCGGTAACTGCGCCGTCGTCAGGAACTGCGGTTGGAACACCGCCCATATCCCCTTTCTCTTGGGGAGCGGCACCGGTGCTCGCGCCAAAGAGAAGCGGGCTGATGCCGCCGCTGGCGGAGAGGGCCAGCACGAGCGCCGCCACCAGGCCAACCTTCGCTGGCGTACTGAACGTCGGAAGGGTCAGTGATCCGATCTTCATGGTGTGCACCTCAACTTTGGCGGTCACAGTGGAGCGCCGTATGACCCTAACGCTGAAAGTGCACCAGGGGTTCCTGGGCACGGGTTAGCCCTAGAAGAGCCCGACGATCTCCCCGCCGTGTTCGAGGTCGAGATCGATGCGCTCGCCGCCAGGAGACTTATTGAGTCCCGGCATCAGGCGCATGTCTCCGCACACGGCGGTAATGAAGCCGGCACCAGCAGCCAGGGTGACCGCTCTCACAGGGACTCGGAAGCCCGTTGGGCGCCCGAGTTTGCTCGCGTCGTGGGAGAGGGAGTACTGCGTCTTCGCCATGCAGATCGGCAGGTGTCCGTATCCGAGCTCCTCCAAGCGGGCAAGTCGCTTCGCCGCTGCTGGTGCAACATCCACGCCGTCTGCGCCGTAGATGCG
>RFPZ01000125.1 GCA_009925905.1 Candidatus Aquidulcis frankliniae | reverse complement strand
CACCCCACCATGCTGAACTTCCTCCTGGATCACCTGCCCGTGTTCATCAACGTGGACTGCCAGGGCAGCGCCGCCTGTGATGCCATCATCCTGTCCCCCCTCACCACCACCGCCATCGTTAAGTGGCAGTCTGGCAGCGTGAGCGCCCACTACTGCCGCCGCCGTGACATGCTGCCCCTGCTGTTCAACCGCAACCTGAGCCGTGGACAGTGGGCAAACCGCACACTCCTGGCATACTGAGCACCCCTGACCCCTTAGAATTCTCTCAGTTCAGACAACCCCATGACCTACGCTCAGATCACCGCCTCCGAACTGACCGCCTCTCAGGCACGTGGCGCCATCTTTGACCTGGCAGACGACTTCTCCTGGGAGACCGTAGCACGTGAGATGGTCTCCCGTATGTCAGGCGATGAGGCACGGGAGTTTGTGGATGACTTCATCTCCCTCTATGCCGATTGAGGCACTGGCACAAGGTCCTGGGCACGACCCTAAACTGCCTCTACAATACTCTCAGTTCATCAAACGAACCCCATGCGCTACAACCCCCGCACCGACCGCGCTCTGAACATTGATGAGATCGCCGCTCAGTGCCGCGCTGCCATCCTGAAAGCGGATGAGCGCCGCTACGTTGATCAGGTCGCTGACCGCATCTACGATGAGATTCTGACCGCTGCCCGCTGGGAAGATGACCTGCTGATCGCTGCCTGACCCTTCCACCCTTTCAACCCTTTATCCTAGCACACCCATGACCGCTGACCTTGCCATCTCCCTGCTCCGCCGTGGCAGCAACGGATCTCAGATTCTGAGCATCCTGGACTCCATCGCCAACGATGAGGCAGACGCAAACATCGCTGATGCCGCTGCCCATTATGCTGCCATCAGCGCACCGACCGCCGACCCCATCCAGTTCTGAATCTGACCACTGCCCCCCACGGTTCGCCCCTGGGGGGTCTTATACTATGGGGACAGTCAACCAAACGAACTCATGACCCGCTACGATGTGATCTGCCCCTCCGCCCCCTGGGAGAACCACACCTGTGATGAGGACCGCGCATGGGACCTCTGCTACTCCCTGTCGGAGGAGTATGGTTACGCTGAGGTCCGCTGTAATGGGATGGTCATCGGAGAGTACGGCAACCCCGCCACCTTCCTGGACTGGCGGTGACAGTCCGGGAACTGTCCGGAACGCTTGACTTCCACCCCCTGCCCGTTCTACTGTTACCTCAGTTCAACCAACCACACCATGACCGCTTCTACCGACAACCTGATCGCCATCGCCGCCGACCTTAACGCTGCTGGTAAGGAAGTGACCATCAAGCGCCTGCCCACCCGCAAGCCCCGTAAGGGTGAGACCTGGATGCGTCAGTCTCAGCACGGTGCAGGACGTGCCATGGGTCAGGCAAACAAAGGTGGTGAGGGTGCCACGGGTGCCACCACCACGGGCGGCGGTAAGGGGATGAACCTGAACCGTGTCTACGGTATGGGCGCTCAGATGGTGCAGGACCTGGATGCCACCCGTGCCGCTGCTGCCGCTCAGTATGCTGCCGACCGCCGTGCCGC
>RFPZ01000124.1 GCA_009925905.1 Candidatus Aquidulcis frankliniae | reverse complement strand
ACGACCAAGCAAGTGGTGGCCTTGACCAGTGAGCAATTACTGGCGATGGAGACAGCCGACTTTGCATCCTTAAGCACTGCGGCGATACAGGCCTTGGCCACTGCTACGGTAGCGGTCTTGAGCAGCGCCGACATCATTGCTTTGACAACGGCGCAAGCGCAGGCCTTGGCTACGGCACAAGCGTATGCATTGACGACCGAGCAAGTAGAGGTCTTGGAGACGCGCGATGTTGCGTCCTTGACCACCCATGCGATAGCGGCATTGGCCACTTCCCAAGTGCTGGCCCTGCGCACCGACCAGGCTTTGGCCTTGGCGACCCAGCAGACGGTGGCTTTGGGCACTGCGCAGTTGGTGGCGTTGGAGACGCAAGACTTTGCTGCCTTGAGCACCAACAGCATCGCTGCGCTACTGACCGCACAAATTGCGGCACTGATCACCAGCGAGTTGGTGGCCTTGCGCAGCGACCAGGCGCAGGCCTTGACGACGCAGCAAATCGTAGCCCTAGCGACAGCGCAACTGGCGGCCTTGGAGACGGACGACTTTGCGGCTATCAGCACGCGCAGCATCGCCGCTTTAACAACATCGCAAGTCTTTGCGATTACGACCTCGCAAGCGCAAAGCTTTAGCACGCAGCAGGCGGTGGCCTTGGGCACCGCGCAAATTGCAGCCTTGCAAACGCCGGATGATTCCTCGGCGCTCAACACAGCGGCAGTGGCAGCCTTGCTGACCAGCCAGGTGGTGGCGATCACCACATCGCAAGCGGCAGCCCTGACGACCTCGCAGGCCTTTGCATTGACCACGGCGCAACTGGTGGCGGCCGAGACGGCCGACTTTGCAGCCATCACCACGGCCAGCATTGCCGCCTTACAGACCGCGCAAGTGGTGGCACTGACCACGGCAGACATCATCGCCTTGCGCACTGACCAGGCACAAGCCTTGATTACGCAGCAAGCCTTTGCCTTGACGACAGCGCAACTGCTGGCCTTGGAGACACGCGACTTTGCAGCTATCAGTACCGACAGCATTGCCGCCTTGCAGACGGCGCAAGTGCTGGCCTTGAGCAGTGCAGACATCATCGCCTTGCGCACCGACCAGGCACAGGCCTTGACGACCCGCCAAGCCTTTGCGCTGAGCACAGCGCAATTGGTGGCGATGGAGACGCAAGACTTTGCGGCCCTGAGCACGCAAAGCATTGCCGCTTTGCAGACGGCGCAAGTAGTGGCGCTCACGACAGCGGAGTTGGTAGCCTTAACAACGAACCAGGCCCAAGCGATCACGACCAGCCAAGCCTTTGCACTGGGTACGGCGCAAGTACTGGCTTTGGCCACCGATGACCTGGCGGCGATCAACACCGCCTCGGTAGCGGCTTTGCAGACGGCGCAAATAGCGGCCTTGGCCACGGTGCAGGCGCAGGCCTTGACCACGGCGCAGGCTATTGCCTTGCAAACACGCCAGATAGCTGCCTTGGTGACGGCCGACATCGAAGTGCTAGCGACCGATGCCGTGGCCAGCTTGAGCAGTGCCCAAATTATTGCCTTGCGCACCGACCAAGCGCAGGTC
>RFPZ01000123.1 GCA_009925905.1 Candidatus Aquidulcis frankliniae | reverse complement strand
ACGTCACCGTGGGCGAAGTTAATCAACTCGATAATGCCGTAGACCATGGTGTAGCCGAGGGCCACAAGCGCGTAGATCGCACCGAGGGTGAGGGCATTTACGAACTGGTCGATGCCCAAGACGCCAAGTGAGAGGCCAAGGAACACGAGGATGCCAAACGGGAGGCGCAGGTTGCCGAGAAGGCGCCCTGCAGTACTGCTCGTCACGCTGGCGGTGGCCATGTACCCCCCTTACTGGCAGCCTGCTCAGGCCGCGAACTCGTTCCGTAGATAGTGCCGCCCAGCGGGGGTTTCGGCAAGGGGGAGCGTCACGACCGGGAATACGAAGAGCCCCCACCGCCCTTACGGGCGATGAGGGCTCTTCACGGTGCCTACATCAGGCGGCGTAGGTCTCCCTACGCAGCCAGGTTAGTTCCCGTAATTGATCTCCTTAACGAACTTCCAAGCGCCACCCTCAACCTTGTAGAGGGAGATGATGCGCTGGGTCGTGTCGCCAACGGCGTCAAAGCTGACCGAACCGAGAACCGTCTCGAAGACGGTGCCCTTATCGACAACAGCAGCACGAACCGTCTCGCGGGTCACTTCGCCACCAGCAACGGCAGCCTTGAGTCCCTCGACGATGATCTGTGCGCAGGCATAGCCAGCGTAGGCGTAGCCTTCGGCATCCTTGCCGAACTCAGCCTTGAACTTCACGTTGAAGTCAGCCTTGCCAGGAATGTTCTCGATCGCAGCCTGCGATGCGTAGCTGTTCTCAGCATTTGCACCGGCGATTGCGATGTACGAACCCTCGCTCGTGCCGTCGTAGATGCCATCGGCACCGTAGAACGGCAGCGCGCCGAGGCCCGCCTGGGCAAGCGCGTTGCGGAAGAGTGGGGCGCCGTCTGACGTTACGCCACCGTAGAAGATCGAGTCAGCGCCGGCTGCCTTCGCGGCCGTAGCGGCAGCGGAGAAGTCGGTCGTGCCCGTTGGTAGGCCCTGTCGGCCAACAACGGTGCCGCCACCAGCGGTGAACTCAGCCTCGAAGGCATCCGCTACACCCTTGCCATAGGCATCGGTGGAGTCGAGGATGTAGATCTTCTTAGCGCCGTTCTCCTTGGCGTACACGGCAACGGCTGGACCCTGAAGGTCGTCAGTCGTGGCAACGCGCACATAGTTCACTGCACGGCCGCCGCGAAGGGCCTCGCCGTCAGCGCCCTTGGTGAGCGTTGGGTTCGTGTTCGACGGCGAGCACTGAAGAAGTCCGGCCTCTGACGAGACTGGAATCTGCGCTCGTGCCGAAGCCGAGTTGAATGGACCGACAACGGCAACAACCGACTCGTCACCGACGAAGGTCAGCATGTCTGCAGCGGCCTGGTCTGGGTTGTGTGCGCCTTCCTTAGCGTGGTCAAGAACCTTCGCCTTAAGGGTGTAGCCCTCAATCGAAGCCTCCTTGATCGCAAGGAGTGCGCCGTCGCGGGCTGGGCCCGCTGCGGCAAGAGCAGAGCCGTTGAGCGGGAAGCTGATCCCGATCGTCAACGTCTTGCCCGCGGTGCTCGCCGTCGAGCCACCGCATGCAGCTGCGAGGATCGCAACTGCTGCAAGGGCGCTAAGGCCCTTCTTGTTAAAGACCTTCATGAGGTCCTCCTATCTGCTATTCCCAACCGTTCCGGCTGGGCTCGCCTCTGTT
>RFPZ01000122.1 GCA_009925905.1 Candidatus Aquidulcis frankliniae | reverse complement strand
GCCTCAAGCTCGCGAAACTGTGCCGACTCAAAGCCGCTCGAAGTTGCAAGTCGACTGCGGAATGCCGCAAACTCGAGCGGGGTGAGCGTCTCGAGGATATCTACCTGCGCAACCGCAATCTTCAGGATGTGACGAACCCGGCTCAGCCGGTGTGCCGCCCGAGAGATCTCATCTCGCTCAAGGGCGCTCATGGCGCCACGAAGCTCGTGCATGATCTGCTTGAACCACAGCTCATAGGTTTGGTGGATCGTGATGAAGAGCAGCTCGTCGTGCTCATCAGATCGCGGACGCTGCAGGGCGAGCAGCTCGTCTAACGCCAGGTATCCCGCGTAGGTGAGGCCGGCAGCGGCGCTCTCTCTGTTGTCGTTGCTCATCGTCGTATCGTACGCCTCCAGGAGAGAAAACGAACCCCCCTCCGCGCTGGAGGGGGGTTCGCCACTGAGGTTAAGTGCGAGCCGATCAGGCGGGCATGAACACCCCAGTCCAAACCTGCCATGCGAGCAGCGTCTTCGCGACGAGCGAAAGGATCATGTAGCTGCGTTCACCGTGAAGGTAGTCAGCCCACTTTCCAACCTTCAAGCGCTGCAACACCATGTTCACTGCAAAGATGTTGAAGCTGATGAAGAGGCTCACATAGATCGCAATGAGCACCGGCTTAAACTCTTCGAGGCTGCGACCGTTCGGCCCAACGCCCGTAGGCCAGTTAGCCAGCGAAAGGCCAACCGAGGTGAAGAGCGCGAGCCATGGTGCGATGCCGGCGATGCAGCCAAAGATGTAGTGGCTCCACTGCACGTTCTTGCGCCCGATGTTCGCCTCTTCCATTGACCAACCGAAGAGGTTCATTGATGCGTTGCACACGGCGATTGCGATCAGCGCGCCAGCGTCTGTGACGAAGCTGAGTGACGCGATGCCGAGAATCATGAGCGTCGAGCTCAATGCGTACTCAGCCCAACGCATTGGGTTGAACTCGCGAGCAAGCCAACCTTCGTAGCGCTTGCGGAGCGGGTAGGCAACCAGGAAGTGTGCAAGTGCCGAGAGGAGGAAGAATGCGGCGACCAGATAGGCAAGTGGGAAGCTGATCAACAGCTCCTTCGCCGACTCCAGCCCAGCAAACTGGCCGTTAACGATCTTTGATACTGGATACGTTCCCTCAAATCGCACGAGGGCGTCTGTAGGGCTAATCCACCAAATGATGGCTGCCTGGATGCCGTGCAGTACGACGAGCGCACGGTTCCAGTTAAAGAGCTGCTTCGCCCGGGCCGCCGGAATGGCAGCAAACGTCGTTGCTACCCCGGTGCTTACGGCGGCCGCGCGCTTTGGCGCGGACTTCTTGGCTGTTGCCATGAAGGTTCCTCCCTAATCGTTACTACAGGCTGGACTTCAGCCTGGTGCCTATGAGAGTAGCGGCGGAACCAGTTGGTGCTCAATTCGTGCGTGATTCCAACTGCAAGGTTGCGCTATCTGAACATAACTGGAGTACAGCCTGCGGTAGGATGAGGCGATCGCGGAAACCCCGCGACGGCCGGGCGGCGGGCCTGGGCCAAACTCGCCATCGAAGGAGAACACATGAAGAACCTACGGATTGGTGCCATTCTTGGCGCCCTCCTCATGGTCGCCGCGGCGTGCTCGAGCACACCCGCTGGCAAGGCTGGAGGAACCCTCATCGTCGCTCTGCCAGGCGACATTGTGCGAACCGAC
>RFPZ01000121.1 GCA_009925905.1 Candidatus Aquidulcis frankliniae | reverse complement strand
GTGACGCCACACCAACAGATCAAGCCAATCAAAGCCTGTTGGGTAGATTGCCTTCGCAAAAAGTGATCCTGACCCATAGCCGATCGCTGAGACGACGACCATCAGAATCCACGGGAGCCGACTCGAACGCATCGTGGAAGGATACGCGAGCGCAGAGCACCTACGATGCATAGATGCCGTTTGCTGCGCTCCTCTTTGTTGCCGGGTCTGCCGCCGCTCATGCGGCGTGGAATATTCGACTAAAGGGAACGGGGGACCCTGAAACGGCGGCAAACCTCGCCGTCATCACACCGGGCCTGATTGCCGGAGCACTGGTACTCGGCGCATGGGGACTTGGGCTCGTGCAGATCACCCCAAATGCCGCCGCGCTCGGCATCGCGGCAGGAACTGCAGAGCTCGCGTACTTCATGACCCTGGCGCGGGCATACGCTGGCGCACCAATCTCCGTCGTTTACCCCATCGTTCGCGGCATCAATCCACTCGTCGCAGTCTCGATCGGCACCCTGCTCCTGACCGAGCGACTTATCGGCGCGCAGCCGTGGGGGGTGATCCTCATCATCGCTGGCCTCCTTGCGCTCCGCCCACCATGGCAGGGTTTGCGACAGGGGATTTTGGGGGTCGCACTCCTCTTTGCCATTGGCGCCGGCGTGCTCTCTGCCGGCGGCTCGGCGATTGAGCGCCTCGGTGTGCTGGAGGCTGGGCCGCTCCCCTTCCTCGGCATCACCTGGGGCGTCACGGGATTGCTGTATCTCATCGTGGCGCAGCGAAAGGGTCTCGTCTGGAAGACGACGCCAAATTTGGCGCTGACCGGCTCCCTCATTATTGGAGGACATCTCTTGGTGATGGCTGCATTCGCAGTCGCGCCGCTTTCAGTGGTTGTGCCGCTGCGCGAATCGGCAATCCTGCTCGTTTCAGGGTGGGGGCTGCTTCGCGCGCGCGAGGCGAGCAGCGCCGCACAGATCGCACTGCGCGCCTCAGGTGCAATAGCGATCGTCTCTGGCGCGGCTCTGATCGCTCTCGGCTAGCATCAGAGCTATGGCACAAACGACCTCGAAGGCAGCCCCTCGACTCACCGCCGCAGCGCCGATTGCGATCGCCCTTGCCATGCTTGCGATCTACATCATTTGGGGCACCACCTACCTCGCTATCCGAGTGGTTGTTGACCCTGCCGAGGGAGTGGCGATTCCCCCATTCGCCATGGTCGCCATCCGTTTCGCCTTCGCTGGCCTCGCGATGCTGGCACTGGTTGCGATCTTTGCCCGCGACGCGCTGCGCTCCCTTACTCGCGCACAGATTCGCGACCAGGCAATCGTTGGACTCGCCCTGAACGTCGGCGGGCTCGGCGTCACCTCATTCGGTGAACAGACGATCCCTTCGGGCATTACCGCCCTCCTCATCGCCCTTCTGCCGATCTGGGTCGCGGTGATCGGTCGGGTCATCTACAAAGACCGCATTGCCCCACTCAGCATCGTGGGGATCGTCGTTGGCATTCTCGGCGTTGCAATCCTCATCTCGCCAAAGGCCGGCGATGCAGGCCTTGATCCGCTGGGCCTCGCCTGCATTCTTTTTAGTCCGCTCAGCTGGGGTGGCGGTTCGATCTGGAGCCAGCGCCGCGCTGCAACGCCGGCCGACTCCCGCGTTGCGGTGGCAATCCAAATGCTCGCCGGCTCCATCGGTGGCGCCATCGTCGCCACGATCCTTGGTGAGTGGGGCAGCGTGCAGTT
>RFPZ01000013.1 GCA_009925905.1 Candidatus Aquidulcis frankliniae | reverse complement strand
TACCGACTTCACCTCGTACTCGCCTGGGCCCTCAAGGATGACGGCGCTGTCCAGGCTCGTCGCGATGGGAGTGCGATTGTCCCGCGGCGCGAGTCGCCCCTTCACGCGCGAGAGTGGGGCGTCGTCGGGGTGGCTGAGGGTAACGATGTCGGCGCTCATGCCGCGCCCGGTTGGCCCCACGATTGATGTGTATGGGTCGTAGGCGATGGTCGCCTCCCGGCTTCGGATGCGAACACAGGTGCGACCGTAATACGTGAGTTCCATGCCCCTATTCTCCCACGCGCCGCGGCACGCCGTCGCATCGTGGGGGTTCTACGGGGGAGGTATGCCAGGAGGGTCGATGCCCGTCGGCCCTCCTGGCTTGGAGGTCGGTTCACGGGAGGGAGGTCCGGTGAGCCGAAACCCATCATCTGCCTGTCAGGTGAATCTGCAAGGTGGGATTGGGTAAAGAGTTCGCAATGAAAGGCAGAAAATTGGCCCTGCCTGCCAGGCTTTCGCTACATCTCCTCGGGGGCGGAGATACCGAGGAGGCGAAGCGAGGCAGAAAGGCTCGCCGCCGCTGCGGCGACGAGGCGCAATCGACCGGCCGACCGCTCAGGTGCTGCGGGATCAACGACCTTCGCGTCGCGGTAGAAGGCCGAGAAGGCGGTCGCAAGTTCCGTTGCATAGGTCGTCACCCCTTGCGTCTCGTGATGCGTGGCCGAATCCTCCACTACCTCTGGAAGGCGCACGATCGCGCGTGCCAGCTTCGCCTCTGGAGAGGTGTGATCATCAAGCAGGCTCCCAATTGCGACTGCGGGGGTGAGCGATTCGGCAGCCGCCTTGCGCAGGATTGATCGCATTCGCGCGTGCGCGTACTGCGCGTAATAGACAGGATTATCGCTACTCTTCGCCTTCGCCGCCTCAATATCAAAGTCAATCGCCGTGGTCGCGCTTCGCGAAGCAAAGTACCAGCGCGCTGCATCAACACCGATCTCTTCAAGCAATTCGTCAAGCGTAATAAATGTTCCCGCGCGCTTCGACATGCTCATCTCAACGCCATCGCGAACAAATCGAACCCAGGCAACGAGGAGCATTTCAACAGACTCCTTATCGAAGCCGAGCGCCTCACCAGCGTTCCGCAGTCGTGCAACCGTGCCATGGTGATCCTGCCCCCAGACATAGATCAGCCGATCATGTCCGCGCGAGAACTTTTCAACGATGTAGCCGAGGTCAGAACCAAAGTAGGTGTATGCGCCGCTCGACTTACGAATCACACGATCCTTGTCGTCTCCAAATGCGGTGCTCTTGAACCAGAGCGCTCCTTCGCGCTCTTCTAGCCAGCCCCCATCACGCAGCTTTGCAATGGCGCGATCAACGAATCCGTCGGTGTAGAGCGAACCTTCAGAGCGCCACACATCAAACTCAACACCGAGCACTGCTAGTGATGATTCAATGCCGGCGCGAATGCGCTCCGAGGCCCATCGACCAATGACCGCGATCTCGTCATCTGCAATGGTTCCGTCGTACCCTTCCGTATCAACTTCAGCGCTTCGTTTTGGTGCAGCTGCCGCCCGTGTTGCAACCTCGGGTGGAATCGCTGCCGCAAGTTCTGCAACGTAGTCGCCCTTGTATCCATTCTCCGCGACGGGCATACCATCACGCAGCGCAATGACGCTCTCGCCGAGTCGGCGTACCTGCTCACCGAAGTCGTTGAAGTAATACTCACGAGTGACTTGCTGCCCTGCTGCCTCAAGGACGCGCGAGAGAAGGTCGCCAACAAATGCGCCGCGTGCGTTTCCAACGGTGAGCGGGCCAGTTGGATTGGCGGATACGAATTCAACATTGACGCGATATGCCGGCGCGTCCTGTGCAAGGGCAAGATGTCCCCACGCGAGTGGCACACGAACAATCGCGTCCAAGTGATCAGCGAGAAGGCCAGCGCGAAGTCGCAGGTTCAGGAATCCCGGACCTGCAACTTCAGCGTGCGCAATGGGCCCAATTGCGCCGCTGCCCCCGTGCATGCGCTCAGATGCTTCGGCGATGAGTTCTGCAGCGATTGCCGCAGCGATCTGTGCCGGTGGGCGCTTGAGGATCTTGCTCCCCTTCATGGCGATGTTTGAGGCGTAATCGCCGTGATCGCGATTCGCAGGAATCTCAACTTCGATTCCGGCGACTAGGGCGTCGAGGGTGGCGGTGTCTTCAGGGGCGGGCAGCGCGCCGCTTGCGACGGCACGCCGCACGGCTCGTGCCACGGCGTCGCGCACGGTGTGACGAAGCGGGCGCCCGAGTAGGGGGTCTCGCGGTAGCGCGGCAGAACGAGTAGTTGGTGCAGACGGAGCGCTCATGGCTGAATCGTAGCCGCGAACTCTGGCACGATGGCGCCATGACATCTGAGACAGCTCCAGCGGGCACCCCGCCAACGCGTCCACCTGAGGGGGCGGTCCTTGCGGCCCCAGTTACCCGCGGGCAGATCGCGCGGGTCGGACTGCTCCTCTTTGTCACCTTCCTCGTTGGTGCGCTGTTGTTGCGTATCCAGGCAGACCGCATTCGCGAGCTTGACCTTCCACTGCCGGCCGGTTGGGCGGCCGTGAGCGCCGACACCGTACTTGCCGGCATCTCGCCGCAGAGCGCGGTTCGCGCAGCACGTTCCGCTGACGCGCCCGTTGGCGCAACACCGCGGGTACGCCTCATTACGCTCAGTAGCGGCGGCACCGACGCGCCCAACCTGAAGGGAACGTTTTGGCTCATCGTCACCGACGACGTTCGCCCCTCCATGGAAATTCCGGCAGGAGATGCAACGGATGTGATTCGGGCGTACGTGCTGATTGATCAAACTGGTCGCGTCGCACTTGCCGTTGAGCGCGGGTTTGCCGATACAGATCCAACGCTGCCACCAGACTGACCATCGCGAACGTCGACGCGCGCTAAATCTCGAAGCGATCCCCTTCGCGCACCGCGACAATCTCACCTGAAAACTCGGTTGCCGCCGCGCGAACAGCCTCTGCTGGATCAACCTCTGCGCCGAAGTGTGTGAGCAAGAGTTTCGCCGCACCCGCAGACGCCGCTGCCTTTCCAGCACCGTACGCGGTGACATGGGTGTCACCTTCGCGCCACCGCGTAGCACCACCCGCTGCTTCGCAGAGCAGCGTGTCACCGGGTCGCACAATCGCCGCGAGGTCTTCCCAGTGCGATACATCGCCTGAGTAGGTCAGCCCAGCGGCATGTCTACGAACAACGCGAAGTGCGTACGACTCCCCAGTGTGACGAACGCGTGCGCTCTGCATCGTCAGATCACCAATAGAAACGACGCGTCCGCCGCCGAGCGGTGGCAGTGCCGCGTCACTCCGCCATGTAGTGAACGCAAATGGTTGCAACGCCTCGTATGCGCCTGCAGCCTGCTCCTCTGGCGTTCGATCATCAAGTAGCGCTGAGATCCGAGGAGCTAGGCCGCTCGGACCAATCACGGAGACGCTGCGCGCATCGTTGCCCATCTTGTTGCCGTGCACGAGCGCATGTCGCAGCGCTGCGAGATCAACCCAGTGATCGGGATGTAGATGCGAGATTGCGACCACGCTGATCTGTGGGAGTGCGCTGATGCCAACGCGTGCCGCGAGTGGCGCGTACGTGCCGTGGCCAAGGTCCAGCACTACCGTTGTCGCGCCGTACTGCACAAGATATCCCGATGCGCGCGAACCTTCGTGCGTGCGATACGCGCCCGCTGAACCGAGAACAGTCAACGTTAGCGAGTCGGAATCGGCCACAGTTCTCCTGCACTCTTCCAGCGCTTTGTTGCGAGCTCTTCAAACCCTGCGGCAAGCAGCAGCTCACGTGCGCGATCAAAATTCATGGCAAACCAATCAGGCTGATGTGCATCGGATCCAGTGACGATGTATTCGCCGCCCAGCTCGCGATACCGGTGCACCGCTTGTGGTAGTGGATACGGGATACCAGTGCGCTGCCTCCAGCCCGATGTGTTGATTTCGAGCGCTGTTCCGGTTTCAATCAGAGCCTTCAGAACCGGCTCGTACAGATCAGGCGCAGCTTCGAATGCCGGCGTGTCGATATGTGGATGCACATACTTCCGCACGTAGTCCATGTGACCGACGATGTCGAAGAGACCACTCTCAATGCCCGACTGCACCTCGGCAAAATAGGGCGCGGTGTCGTGTACGTCGTGCCCAGCCCAGTTCGGCGCAAGCGATCTCTTGAATGGCGAATCGATCCCCGGGTGCACACTGCCGATGGTTAGGTCGTAGTGATTGCTTCGAAGGTGTTCGCGAATCTCTGCCTCGTACTGCCGCTCATACGAGATCTCCACGCCGAGCAGGATCTCGATCCGATCGCCGAACTCCCTGCGCAGCGCTTCGACCGCCTCGACACGTTGCTGATGGGGGGCTAGGGTCGCCCCCACCTCACGCGGGTCAAAGTCGAGGTGGTCAGTCAAGGCGATGCGCTGCATCCCCAGGGAGATCGCCAACGCGGGGTAGACGTCGAGGGGCACCTCCGAGTCCGGGGAGAGGAGGGTGTGGAGGTGCACGTCCAGGGGGGAGTCGAACGTCCCCGCAAGGGCCAGGTCCGGGCGGCGGTCGCGGTCGCCGATCCGGCGAATCGGGGCGGGGCTCACTGCTCGTTCAGCCAGGCGCGGGCGGCGGCCCCCTGCAGCCCGCGAATCAGGAGGAGGGCCAGGGCGATGAGGGGGAGCCCAGGGAGCCAGTTTCCTAGGGTGAGGGCGACCAGGGGGCCAGCAGGGATCAGGATCGTGCTCAGGCCGAGGGCGAAGCCCCGCCCTGCCTCCTTGCGTTGCCAGACGAGAGTGATGGTGAAGATGCAGGCGGCGATCAGGGCCATCCAGACCACCCCCTGCAGGGTCACGGGGGCGGCGGTCGCCTGCTCCACGATCGGGCCGAGCGTGAGCCCCAGCCCCGCCAGCAGGAGGAGGGCGTAGGCGAGGAAGGCAACGATGGCAATTGGCATGCCCTCAGGATGCCACGGGCGCCCCTTCTGCACTCGCAGGGCTTGAGGTGAGGATTCCCCACACCCCGCCCTCATGGATCAGCGGGAACCACATTGACGCAGGAGCGTGGGGAGCCCTACCCTTACCGCACCACTGGGTCGCCAGGCGACCCTGAACGATGTCGGCGCCAGCAGTAGTTGGCGCCCTACGCGGTGCCTCGCTGGTGGGGAGGCCTCGCAAGAAGGAGGACTAACGCATGGCGCGAAAGAATTGGAAGCTCGCTGCAGTCGCAGCGATGCTTGCCGTCGTGGCCACGGCCTGTGGGAGCAACACCCCATCGGCAAACGGCCTCGAAGGTGAGGTAACGCTCTGGCACGCATACGGCTCGTCCGGCGGCTCGGCTGAAGGCACCGCCTTCGCTGAACAGCTCGCCAAGTTCGAGAAGGAATTCCCAAAGATCAAGATCACTGCCGTTGAGGTGCCGTTCAGCGACATCTTCACGAAGTTCAAGACAGAGGCAGCCGCCGGCGGCGGACCTGACCTCTTCATTGCTCCGAACGATGAGCTTGGCAACCTGGTTACGGCCGGACTGCTCGAGCCAATCACGGACCTGACGGATCTTGGAACGATCTCACAGCAGGCTCTCGATGGTGCAACCATCGGCGGCAAGCTCTACCTAGTTCCTGAGAGCCTCAAGGCAGTCGTGATGTATTACGACTCCGCGAAGATCGCAACTCCACCAGCAACCGCTGCTGAGTTCAAGGATTACGTCGACAACGGCGGCAAGGTTGCCGTTCCTGCCGGCGTGTATCACGTCTGGGGCTGGTACAAGGCCTTCGGCGCATCGATCTTTGACAGCACCGGTCACGCTGCATGCTTCACCACGCCAGTCGGCGATGCCATGGACTACGTCAAGAGCCTCAAGGCTGCTGGCGCAGTTGTTGATGGCAACGACGGCGACCTTGGTCAGAAGTACATGAACGGTGAAGTTGACGTGATGTTCAACGGCAACTGGGTACTTGCGGACTACCTGAAGGCCCGCCCGGGCACACAGGTTGCTCCGTTCCCAGCTGGCACCAACGGCCTCCCTTCGGTGGGCATGGTCGGTGTTGACGGTTGGCACATCAATGCAGCAGGAGCGAACAAGGAGCTGGCCCTGAAGGTCGGCGCAATTCTCGCCTCCCCTGCATACGCCGAGATCATGGTGACGGGTGCCGGCCACGTGCCAGCATCGACCGCCATCACGATCCAGGACCCGGTCACCAAGGCCTTCGCAGCCGCGATCGCCACGGGCACCCGACGTCCAGTCGAGGCGTGGATGAACAACTACTGGGGCAACTTCGGCTCGGCGTGGGACAGCGTCCTGCAGACCGGTGCCGCTGGTGCTGATGCAGCCGGCGTGGCATGCGATGCCATGGAGACTGCAAACGTCGAAGCTGGCCTCTGGCCATAGTCGACTGCTAGCGTCGAGCTAGCCGCTTAGGTGTAACCGCGATTGGGGCGGGGGCTTCGGCTCCCGCCCCGATTGCTACCTAGGGGTAGAGGAGTGAGGGAGGTCGAGTGAGCATTTTCGCACGCGTCAATCGTCGCTCGCTCACCCCGTACATGTTCATTGCCCCCGCCATGATCGTCATGGCGATCGTCACCATTTATCCGCTGATCTTTCAGTTCTGGATGTCGTTTACCAACTACGGCCTTGCGAACTTGCGCCAAGGCGCACCAGCGCCGGATTGGGTTGGGCTGGAGAATTACGTCAAGATTCTCACGAGTGAACTCTCCATTCCAAACTACTCATTCCTGCGGCTATTTCTCTACAACATCTTTTGGGCGCTGAGCAACGTCACCATCCACATCATTCTCGGCGTTGCGATTGCGCTCTTGCTGAATCACCCCGGGTTGAAGCTCAAGCGCTTGTATCGCGCGCTCTACGTGCTCCCCGTGTTGATTCCACCGATCGTTGTTGCGACCACCTGGCGCAACCTGTTCAACCAGGATTCGGGCGCAATAAACATGCTGCTCGCTCTTGTTGGGCAAGTGTTCCGAATCCCACCGGAAACCTTTTCGATTGACTGGCTCCGCCAGGTTGAAGATCCGATTAGCTTCATTCCGTTGCCCCTCAGCTACTACGCCATGCTGGTGGCGAACATCTGGCTTGGCTGGCCACTGAACGCGGTGGTGGCAACCGGTGCGCTCCAAGCGATTCCTAAGGACCTCTACGAAGCGGCAGAGATTGACGGAGCTGGTAAGTGGGCCTCGTTTAAAACAATCACCCTGACGTACCTACGGCCGGCGATGGTCCCGTTCGCCATCTACGGCTTTGTCGTGACCTTCAACCTCTTTAGCCTCGCCTATTTCATGAGCTCGGGTGGGCCGTTCGGGCGCACTGAGCTGCTTGTGACACAGGCCTATCGACTGGTGAATGAGCGGCAGCTCTATGCTGTCGGCGCTGCGTTTGCAGTCGTCCTCTTCGTAATTTTGCTCACGATCAGCCTCATCACCAACCGCATCTCGAAGGCGACGGCGCGGTATGACGACTTCTAAGCGCCGTTCGTTCCGGGAGCCGTCGCTGCTCACCAAGATCCTGCTGCAGCTTGCCGCAATCGGCATTCTCATCACGGTGCTCTTCCCGATCATTTGGGTCTTTAGTGTCTCGCTCTCGCCACTGAACCTGATCCGTCCCGACGGGCTCAACCTGATTCCGAAGGATGCGACGTTTGAGGCGTACCTCCAGGTGATTGATCGCCCAACTGGAAACCCGGTGAGCTTCCTTGAGCTGGCATTCAACTCAATGAAGATTGCTGGCGGTACGGCGCTCGCAAGTGTCTCACTCGGCGTACTCGCCGCCTACCCGCTCAGTCGTCTCGCATTCCGGGGGCGCACGTTCATCATGCTGGTGATTCTCGGCGTGTTGATGCTTCCGGCCGTCGCCACCCTAGCGCCACTCTTCGTCACCCTCAACGGAATCAAGCTCAACCTGCCGATCCTTGGCGCGTTCAACCTGCGCAACTCACAGCTTGGCGTCGGCATCGCCATTGTTTCGGGCTCACTCCCATTCGCCATTTGGAATCTGAAGGGCTATCTCGACACGATCCCACGAGAACTTGAAGAGGCCGCCGCCGTTGATGGTGCGTCGCAGGTGCGCATCTTCCGAAGCATTGTGCTGCCCCTTGCGCTGCCAGCCATTGCTGTAACGGGATTCCTCGGATTTATTAGCGGCTGGACCGAGTTCTACTACTCCTGGATGTTCCTCACGCAACCGCGGGACTTCACGCTCGCCATGGCACTCTCGGCAATGACTGGCACCTATGCGTCGGCCATTCCATGGCCACTCGTCTCGGCCTTCTCCATCATGCTCACGCTGCCACCAGCGATCGTGTATCTGCTGAGCCAGCGATTCATCACGGGCGGACTCGCGGTCGGCTCGGTTAAGGGGTGAGTTCGCAGCGGCCCGCGGGGCCACAGACTCCAGCATGGGTGCGCGACGCTGTCTTCTATCAAATCTTCCCTGATCGATTCGCTCGCTCTGCGCGAACGCAACCACCTGGTCCACTCGAGGCTTGGGAGACACCACCAACACGACATGGGTTCAAAGGTGGAGACCTTTACGGCATCACGGAGCGACTTGGTGAGCTTCAGGAGCTCGGCATCACCGCGCTCTATTTGTGCCCGATCTTTTCGAGCGCATCAAACCATCGGTATCACACGTACGACTACTTCAATGTTGACCCCATGCTCGGCGGAAACGACGCGCTGCGCGAGCTTCTTGACACTGCGCATGCTCGCGGCATGCGTGTGATTCTCGATGGCGTCTTCAATCATGCAAGCCGTGGCTTCTGGCCGTTTCACCACGTGTTGGAGAACGGAGCGCAGTCACCCTACGTCGACTGGTTCTACACCGACGAGGCCTTCTTGCGCGGTGATCGCCCACTGATCGCGTATCCAGAGTCGGTTGATTGGCAGGTGAAACAGAGCGGCGGAGCCGGCGGTGGCATCGCGAGCAACCTCGAGACGACGATCGGCTACAAGGCCTGGTGGCAACTCCCTGCGCTTCCAAAGATCAACGTTGGCAATGCCGAGGCACGTGAGCACCTGCTGCAGGCGGCAGAGTTCTGGATTCGATTTGGTGCTGACGGCTGGCGTCTTGATGTTCCCGAAGAGATTGATGATGTGAGCTTCTGGCAAGAGTTCCGAACACGCGTCCGTGCGATTAATCCTGAGGCGTACACCGTTGGTGAAATTTGGAAGCGCGCCGATGCATGGCTTACCGGCGATCGGTTTGACGCGGTCATGAACTATCCGCTTACTGAGGCGATCCTCGGGTATGCGGGGAGTGGGCGACTGGCGCGGGATCTTGGCGACCATAACGACACCTACAAACGCCCAGAGTTGGACGCGGCACAGTTTGCGGAGAAGCTCACGGAGATCATGAGCTGGTATCACCCAGCGACAACTGCGGTGCAGCTGAACTTACTCGGCTCCCACGACACGCCGCGACTGCGCAGCATCGTGGGTGGAAGTGCGGCTGCGGCACAGCTCGCGACGCTTCTGCAGCTCGCCCTCCCAGGTGCGCCGTGTATGTACTACGGCGACGAGTTGGGAGCACTCGGTGCGAATGACCCAGCAAATCGTGGCCACTTCCCGAAGGACCTCACTGCGATTGATGCTGGCGCAGCGGCGTTCCGCGCTTTCGTCCGCGGTGCTGTGGCGGCGCGGCATGAGCATCGCGTGCTCCGCTCCGGTGCCCTGCGCGTGGTGCACGCAGAGGGGCCAGTGCTCATTCTTGAGCGGAGCGCCGATCCGGTCGGGTTTGAGGGTGCGCCACTAGACCTTGAGCAGGGGGAGGCGCGCCGACTTGTCGTGGCGACCAACACGGGGGAGAGCCCGGCGCGTGTGCACGTGCGATTCGACGGCGTGAGTGGCGTGACGCGACTCACCTGGGACGGAGTTACCGGCGCAGCAACGCTTGCAGAAGATGGGACCATAGCGATTGATCTACCGCCTGTCAGTGGGGCGATCTTTCAACTCCGCTAATGCAGGGGGTCGCGCGGTGGGGTGGTACCCCCGACGGGATTCGAACCCGTGATCTCCACCTTGAAAGGGTGGCGTCCTAGGCCTCTAGACGACAGGGGCGCGCGGATCGCAGCGTAGCACCGCTCTTAGGGCGCCGCCCCTAAGAGGCGAGCTTGCCGAGGATGTCTGAGGCGCCGAGGGCGATTCCTGCGGCGATGGCGAACCCGCCGGCCAGGAGGGCGGCGAGCATCGCCCGGCCATCGCGTGCACCGCGAATCGCGCGAATCATGCTGATCGTGAGCATCAACGATGCAAAGGCGCACGAGAGCCCAACAACAAAGGTGCCGACTGAGAGCTCGCCAATTTGGTCGGAGTTTCGGATCGTGGCAACCCAGGCGAGATAGAGGAGTGAGACGCCCACTGCCACCACGACGGCGACGAAGGTGCCGAGTGAGATCACGCCACGCAGGCGTCCTCGCAAACGGGTTAGCGCACTCATTGCGGCAGGTTCCTCATAGGCCTAGGGTACGACCTCCCAGATGATCGCGGTGCGCGCTGGTACGTCGACCCCAGTGGTGGGGTCGCCAACCCCCTCGCCGCCGCTGGACCGAGCGATTTCTCGGAGCTTTACGCCAGATCCAAGGTTGAAGGTTAGGCGCTCGCTGCCGCCATCCGCGTTCACCGCTACCAAGAGGTCGCCAACCGCCCAAGATTCAGATGTGCCGAGTGCGGCGACTTCGCCAATGACCCCGTTGGCACGGCGCGAGAAGAGCACCGTGCGACTAGTAGCACCACTTGCACCAACGGCAAGCCAGTCAACACATGCGCCACGTACGTGGGGATGAGCGGCGCGGATGGCGGCAAGCTTCTGGTACCAAGCGAGCATTGAGAGATCGGCCACTCTCGCATCTGGGAGCGGCGCAGGGCGTCGTCCACCAGAGCCACTTCCGTCGAGTCGGGCCGTTCGGGGATCTGTTGGCAAGATCGGGAACGTTCGACGGTCGTCTGGGTCCGTTGCGCCGCTAACACCGATCTCATCACCGTAATAGACCGTTGGAGATCCAGGGAGCAGGTACTGCATCGTCGCAGCGAGAAGTTGACGCGCCTTCCCAACAGAAAGATTCTCTGGCATCTCTTTGCCGTCCCGACCGTTGCCTGGTGTGAGCTCCCAGAGCGATCGCGACGTGTCATGTGAATCAAGCAGCGTTAAGTTCGCGAGCGTCACGGCTGTTGGGTAATCTTCGGCAATCCCCATCAGCTTGCGTACGAAGAGCACTGCGCTGCGATTGGTGCTGTCCGTTGCACCGGCCTCTGGCTTTCCGCCAAGGTAGGCGAGCACCGCATCGCGGAAGCGGTAGTTCATCGTGGCGTCAGCAGCGTCACCGCGTAGCAGGCGGAGCGCGTCACGACGATTCCAGAGTTCACCAATGATCGGTGCGTTCGGTGACGCCGCCTTCAGCGCGATACGGAACTCCTGCCAGAAACCTTCAGGGAAGCTGCCGTCGGGCATCACGTCGAGTCGCCAGCCAGCAACGCCCTGCTGTAGCCACCAGCGCGCCACGCCCGCATCACCCGCAGGCGAGGCGAGCAGCATGGCGGCTGGCGCACCGGAAGCGTCACCGAGGATCAGCGCTCGGACCGCGTCATTGTTCTTGTTGAGCACTGGAAGCGTGTCGTAGTTCGCCCACGCCACGTAGCCTGCCGTGTTGGGGCCCGATGCGCCGGCGCACGGTCCCCGTGCGCCCGCAGCCTTCGTCCAGATGAACCAGTCGCGATACGGCGAATCAAGGGACTCGCACGCACCAACCGTTGGCCATCGCCCATAGCGATCAAAGATTGGCGAATCGGAACTGACATGGTTGAAGACACCGTCAAGGATCACCGCGATGTTCAACTTCTGCGCGGCAGCCAAGAGACGTTGCAGAGCAGCATTGCCACCGAGACGCTCGTCGACCTGCATAAAGTTGTTGCCGTCATACCGGTGGTTGGAGTTCGCATCAAAGACCGGGTTGAGGTAGATCGTGTTGACACCGATGGATACGAGATGCGGAAGACGAAGGCGAATCCCGTCAAGATCACCGCCGTAAAAATCCTCACCCTTCGGAGGCGTGGCCGGAATCGTGTTCCACGGGATGATGGACGCGACGCCCTTGTAGCGCGGTTGTGGGCCGCCATCGTTCAACGGATTGGCGTTGGCAAAGCGGTCAGGGAAGATTTGATAGACAACGGAGCCGCTGAGGAGTGGGCTTGCAGCGAACCCCTTCGGCGAAACGACGATCGCCCAATCGCCTCCGACGTTGGCTGGAGAGATGCTGCCAAGGCCCTGATCGTTGATGTTGTCGTCTGCGAGCTTTACTGCGGCGGAGCCGTCTGCGATCTCAAAGTGGTACCCAATTGCGGTTGGCTCACCCCCCACATCGATACTGGCACGCCAGACATCGCAGAGCGCATCGGTCAACCCGTTCGCAGGATCAAGGACGGGATCGGGGGCCAAGAGGGCAGTCAGCTCAATGCTCGCTCCGCGGTTGGATTCACTGACCTCGATGCACGGGACCCCTCGTGCGACACGGATGGCTGGGCTCTTCGTCGCAGAGCCACCAAACGGCGCGGCGACGGAGAGCGCAACGGACACGGCATCATCACTCCCCGTGCGGACCTGCAGCACGACAGTGGAGCCAACCTCAACCGCCCCGCCGGTCAAGCGATAGGCGGGGTCACGGGAGTCATGGCGAATCAAGAGCTCTTGGAGCGTGTCGTCACCCCTCACCTCTGCGGCGGGATCGGTGGGGTCGCCCGCTGGCCCGCATCCGGCGGCGAGCAGTGCGAGGACGAGGGTGACGGGGAGGGCGCGACGCCAAGGCTCGGCGGGCTCGGGTACGATCAGAGGCACTATGGAAGTGAACGGCATCCGCATCCCCACAATCATCGCTGAGAATAGTGCCGCGCGCTGCGATGGTTGCTCTGCACAGATTACTGGCACCCCGTTCCGCATCAGCGTGCTCGACACCACAGCCACTGAGGTTGCACCCTCGTTCGGCGAAGCGTCACCAATTAATCCCGGGCCATTCCAGTTCTGCGCCGACCCCACTTGCCCTCCGCGCTGGATGGCGGTGCGCGGCTGGCTCCGCTGCAGCCGCAGTGATGTGCGAGAGATCATGCGACCGATTCGGCTGCCGCACGGCGCCGGTGCTGAGCTTGGGCTCTGCGATGGTCTGCATCACGATGCTCACGAGTTTCTGCCGGCGTAGGCCGGAACCGACGTGACGACTCTCCTTCCAGCGCTCACCGCCCTGTTCACACTCCTCTTTGCCGCACTCCTCTTCGATCAGTACCGAACGCGTCGCGGCACGTATCAGTTGGCGTGGGGCGTCGGCGCACTCGCGTTCTCTGCGGCGGCGGGTGCCGAGGCACTCGCCGCGGTAGTCGGCTGGAGTGAACCGATCTATCGCGTCTGGTATCTGTTCGGCGCGGTATGGACTGCAGGTTGGCTCGGTGCCGGAACGATTCTTCTGTTGGCCAAGACACGCTTTGGATACTGGTATGCACTCTGCCTCGCGCTCTCTGGCCTCTTTACGATTCTGGTCGCACGTCGATTGGAGGATCCGTCGGCAGGCCCAACCGCATTGGCCTACGCGTTGATTGCGTGGGGCGTCGCAATTGTCGTTGGTTGGCTCTCGTACATGGGTGATGCGCGGTGGGCACGCGTCGCGATCACGTTGTCTGTTGCGTTGAGTGTGATCGCCGTGCCACTCGTTGTTATCGCGGAGCTTCCCGCACCAGGGTGGGCGACAGACCCGGCGACCGGCGCACCAGTGGCGCTACTCCTTCCGCCAACGCTTCGCCTCCTCACGCCAATCTTGAACGTAAGTGGCGGACTCGCACTACTGACCGGCGCCCTCTTCTCGGTGTACGTCTTTATGCCGAAGCGTCGCGTGCTCCCGTACTCAAGCGATCCAGAACAGCGCGGTGATGAACTCCTCTTTAATCTAGCGATCGCCCCCGTGGCGCTCACCGTAAACTTTGTGCGCAGCATCCCTGACGCCTGGCGCGCCTGGCGGGCGGGCACCCTTAACCGTCGTGTGCCAGCAACGGCCCTGATTGCGCTCGGCGCATTTGTGCCGAGCCTTACCGATACGTTGAATCGAGCGGGCTCAACCGAGAGCTATCAGGTGGGGAAGCTCATTGGGGCGCTCCTCCTGCTCTGCGGGTTCCTGGCCAGCGTCGAGGACTCGAATGAGGTGCGCCTTCCCTTCGTAGGTCGGCCCGTGGGAGCGCTGCTCCGGTGGGTTCGCCGCGAAGGGTGACTGGTATCCTGAGCGCCAGCACCGCACGGAGGCCCCAATGAAGATCCGCACCGCAGTTCTCCCGGTCGCCGGATGGGGCACCCGGTTCCTCCCCGCGACGAAGGCCGTCCCGAAGGAGCTCCTGCCAATCATTGACCGTCCCGCCATCCAGTACGCCATTGAAGAGGCCGTTGCCTCTGGGATTGAGCGGGTCATTCTCGTCACCAGTGAACACAAGCGCGCAATTGAAGATCACTTCGACATCTCGGCTGACCTTGAGGCAATCCTTGAGCAGCGCGGTGATATTGAGCACCTGCGGGCCGTGCGCGCGGTTGCCGACATGGTGCACCTTGTGACGATCCGTCAGAAAGAGCAGCTCGGCCTTGGTCACGCAGTGCTCATGGCGCAGGACGCCGTTGGGCATGAGCCCTTTGCGGTGATGCTCCCTGACGACCTCATCTTCGGTGCGAAGCCCGCACTTTCAGAGCTGATCGAGGCGTATGTCGCTACCCAGGCGTCGGTCATTGGCGTGATGCGCGTTGCGCCAGAAGATACGAACCGCTACGGAATCGTTGATCCCGACACCACGCTTCCAACGAGCGATCAAGGGCGAACCATTCCGCTCCGTGGCGTCGTTGAGAAGCCAGACACCGCACACGCGCCATCAGATCTTGCTGTAGTCGGACGCTATGTTCTTAGTCCGAAAATCTTTGAACGATTGGAGCAGACAACTCACGGTGTGAACGGTGAAATTCAACTTACCGATGCAATTCATACCTTGGCACAAGAGCAGCCTGTCGTCGCTCGACACTTCTCTGGTACTCGTTACGACGTTGGTTCGCCAGAGGGCTGGTTGCGGGCTAACCTGCATATCGCGCTTGATCATCCTGTCTACGGCGCAATTGTCCGCGGCGCAATCGCCGCCGAAAGTAAGCGGCACCAATGACTCCGTCGGCAGGTAACGAACGAACACTCAAGCCTGGTGACATCGTTGCCGGTCGATATCGACTTCAGGAGCTGATTGGCGAAGGGGCCGCCGCCCTCGTTTTTCGTGCTACCGATGAGGCGCTAGGACGCGACGTAGCCGTTAAAGTCCTTCGCGCACCGCTCGCAACATCGGCCGCTGCCGCCGACCGTTTCCGCGCCGAAGGTCGTGCGGCCGCGATCGTCGCGCACCCAAACGTCGCCGCTGTGTTCGATGTTGCCCCAGAGGGTGAATCGCCCGCCATTGTGATGGAGTTTGTTGACGGCGAAGATCTCGCCTCAATGCTCCGCCGAGTGGGGCCACTGGTGCCACGCCGCGCTGCAGCAGTCGCGGCGCAGGTGGCGCGTGGCCTCGCCGCCGCACACGTGCGCGGCATCATTCATCGCGACGTATCGTCACGCAACATCTTGATTAATCGTGAAGGGCGCGCGCAGATCGCCGACTTCGGTATTGCGCAGGCGATGCATGAGGTCGATGGAAGCGAAGCGGCTGCGCGCAGCGGCGGGCGGCCGGAGGGCTCGGTTGGCTACCTTGCGCCAGAGGTGTTGGCTGGCGGTCCGCAATCGGCCTCGTCAGACCTCTTCGGCCTTGGCGTAGTTCTGTTTGAACTGCTGACGGGACATCGTCCGTTTGATCGCTTGAGTGGCACTGAACTTCAAGAGCGACGAGTTCAGTCGCCAGCTCCATCACCTCGCGAGTTGCGACCAGATATCTCCCCAGAGCTTGATCTCATTACGATGCGCCTTCTCGCACCAAAACCGAATGAGCGGTATGTGAACGCAACAGCGGCGGCTGATGCACTCGAGACCTATGTTGTGCAGGCAAATCGCACCGCCGTTCCGTCGCGACCGGTTGGGCCAGCGGCGGGGGCACCGCGTGCACTTGCGGGAACCCGCGTCGCCCGAGTTGCTGCCGAAGTGGGACCGGGCGAGCCGGAGATGCTTCCAGATCCCAACGATATTGGTAGCGACGACCCATACCCGGAATCCGACACGATGTCGCTTCGCAGCATGCTCCTCGCCATCGGTGGCGTCGCACTCACCGCGCTGCTCCTTGTTGGCGGTGTGATTTTGGCGCTTCGGATCTTCTCAGCGGGCACCGGCCCAGACAACAACGTGAAGGTGCCAAGCCTCACTACGTTGACCCTGGCTGAGGCCATTCCGATTGCTGAGGGGCTGGGGCTGCGCGTGCAGGTCGTGGAGCGGGTGGCCTCGTCAGATCAGCCAGTCGACACCATCCTCTCGCAGTCTCCCGGGAGCGAGACGCTCGTGCCGCTCAACACGGTCATTGAGGTGCGTGTGGTGGCGGGGAGTGGGTTCGTGGTGGTTCCCGATATTCGCGGGTTGAGCGAGGCTGACGGAATCGCTGCCTTGGCGACCGCAAAGCTCGTGCGCGGCGCAACCTTCTCCGAGTACTCCGACACCGTTCCTGCTGGTGAGCTGATCCAACAGAACCCACGTCCTGGGGTGCAGGTTTCTAGCGGCACGGCGGTTGATCTTGTGGTCTCACTTGGTCCTGAGCCCGCGTTGAGCCCGTCGCCAAGCGCAAGTGGGGCCGATTGGCCACAGGTGCCAGACCTACGCTGCTCGAGCATCGCGGATGCAACCGCACTCTTGTCGGCAGTCGGCCTCTCACTCGATGCGCCGTCAGCGCTGTTGGATCCAACAGATCTTGTCGACACTTTCTCGCCACTTGCAGGAGTTGCCGTCGCGCCAGGGAGCGAGATTTCGATCCTAACGACTGCACCAACTGGAACGCCGCTCGCCGGCTGTTCCCCGTAGCCGGCTAGGCTTCGAGACCCTCCCAGAGCCCACCACTCGCCCAACTCAGCCGCGGGCGCTCAGGGAGCGATCCGTCAACGCTCCGCTCTAGTTGCGCGGCGGCCTGCAGCGGAACTGGAGCAGTCCAACACTCCTTTACGTCACTCTCAGCAACAAGACGGCGCTTCTTGTCGATGCCGCAATAGGAGACCTTGCCGATTACGGAGCGGCGCATGTGTCGGCAACTGCCGCATGAGGCGGTTGGTGTTTTGCACACCCAGCACTGACCAGACTCCTCTTGGATTGCGCTACATGTTGGGCAGCGCCACGTGAGCGCTGGTGCAGCACTCACGGCTTTACCAAATAGACGCGGAAACTTTGCGTGCCTGAAATTGGATCGCCGACGCTGAGCTCGTAGGTAACGGTGACAAGGCCGCGGCCCTCGGTATTGAAGTTATCTGGGAAGGTGTACGTCCACGAGGCACGACCGTTGGTGTCTGACGTCGTGCAAAGACCTGGGGCAATAGGGTCTGGCTGCCCACCATACGGCGTCACGTACATGCAGACGCGTACGTTCGTGGCCGGAGCACCGGCCGAATCGGTAGCCGTTGCGGTAATCAGGAAGTTTCTCCTAGCGCTCAAGATGATCGTATCTGGATTCAACACGATCGAGATACGCCCCACAGATGCGCTGGTAGAAATCTCTACGCTCTTTGATGTTTGATTTCCAGCACCGTCTGTGGCGGTGATGGTCAGCACGTTTGTGCCGTCACGGAGCGAGATTCCAATAGAGAAGGCACCTTTTGTAGTAGATCGACCACCCTCAATCGTCCCCGTCGTCTCATTACGGACTTGAACATCAATATCCTTATCAGTCTTCCCTGTAACTGTGACCGAGTCGCCGTTCATGATTGCGCCCGGGGTGGGAGCAGAAATAGTCAGTGCCGGTGCAGTTGTATCGCGCACAACGGTAATTGAATTGGAGCGGGTTCCCTCTGATCCGTTGAGAACGACAACAGCTTCAATGATGTTCGAGCCAGACGCGAGAGGGATCTGCGCGACGTCGAATCCAGCAGTCTTCGGCATGTTGATCTCAGCGCCTGTGATCTCCGAGCCGTCATCGCGTGTGATGATGATGCGAATGATGGCGTCACTCTTCTCAAGGAGATCTTGGGGTAGTGCGCCGCTGATGGTAATCGTGGCGGAGGCTGTGATGGGCTCACTCGGCTCGTTGAGGGTGGGCCTGCCCGGCTCAATTGAGGCGGGCGGTGGCGTTGGCGAGCCGCTCCCGCCAATTGAGGTGATGAACGGAAGAGCAATGGCTGCGAGTCCGATGGCGCCAGCAATAACAAACAGGGTGATAAATGTGGAGAGTGCGGTGGCGATCGTACCGCCGACGCTACGTGAAGAGGACCGGGCTCGCTGCGATGCGGAGTCCACACGATAAGGGGGCGTGTATCCCTCAGAACGACCGGGAAGGCCGCGCCGCGGTGGCTTTGAACTCGATCGACGGAAGAGTCCCATGGGACGATTCTCGCACGCGGCGCGCTGAGACCGCTACGCTCCAACGATGCCCGATCAACCGAGCGACCCGCAGCTGATCCTTGAGATGCGCGATCGTGTCGCGCGCGCACGTGGCGAAGCCGTTCGCGCCGTTGGAGAAGGTCGTGGCCCCGATGCCTGGCGTGCCGCACTCGTGGCACTTGAGTCACGCGGGCGCTTCGGCATTCGCATGGGCTTGGGGCGATCACGCGCCCTCCTTCATACACTTGGCTCGCCTGAAACTGGGGTGCGTGGCGCGTTGGTCGCAGGAACAAACGGTAAGGGGAGTGTGGTCGCGCTCGTCTCGTCGGCACTTCGCGTGGCGGGGATTCGCCACGCCACCACACCCAAGCCGCATCTCGTGAGCTACCGAGAGCGCGTGCAGATTGACGGTCTGCCACTCGCTCCACTTCCGTTCGCCCAGGCGGTCACTCGCGCCCTTGACGCTGCTGACCAGATTGAGGAGCGCGTTGGGCCAGCGACGGAGTTTGAGATCCTTGTCGGCGCCATCTTTGAAGCACTTCGCGAGGAGGAGATTTCGACAGCAATCGTTGAGGTGGGCCTTGGCGGACGGCTCGATGCAACGCACGCCTGGGATGGTGGCGTAGCGGTCGTCACTAATGTCGGCTTAGACCACCAGCAGTACCTTGGTGACACGATTGAGGCGATTGCAAAAGAGAAGGCAGCAATCATCGTCCGCGGTGACCGTGCCGTGATTGGTGCGAGCGAACGAGGGGGCGCACTTGACGTGATTCGCCACCGTGCTCAACGTGTTGGCGCACCATTTACGATCGCGCGTGCCGGCACAATCCGCTCGCTTGGACGTGACGGTATTGAAGTTGAACTTGAAGGCCGCGGTGCGGTGCGCGTCGGACTGCTCGGTCGACACCAAGGGGCAAACGCCGCGGTTGCCGCCGCGACACTCGACGCACTTCGTGACGCTGGCATCGCGTCGGTAAGTGACGAAGAGATTCGTGAGGGATTCGCGACGGCGCGTTGGCCTGGTCGCATGGAGTTGATCCCGAAGGCGCTCGGTGGCGGCGATGATCGCGACCTGCTGCTTGATGGCGCGCATAACGAAGATGGCGCGGCAGCGTTGGCCGCAGCGCTCAGCGATCTTGAACCACATCTACATGGCGCGACCGGCGCACGAAATGCGCCACTAGTTCTGATCCTTGCGGTCATGGCTGACAAGTCGGTCGCTGAGTTGTGTGCCGCTCTCGCTACCTCCCCTGCGCTGCGAGCTGCGCAGGTGATCTGTACGACCGTTGGGGATGTGCGCTCCCTTGCGCCAGATCAGCTCGCCGCCGCCGTACGCATCGCCAAACTCGGCGCGGAGGTGCAGATCGCAGCAAATCCGAACGCAGCACTCCTTGCGGCAGCGGAGCACCGCGGCCCAATCATCGCTGCCGGATCGCTCTATCTCGTCGGCGCGATCCGTGGCGAACTCATGCGTCGCGGCGTGCTTCCGGATGACGGGACTCGTGACGACATGGCAGGATCAGGAATATGAACGAACGCCACACACTTCGTGAAGCGATCAGTTACTCGTATGCGCCAATTCCAGCCACGACAATCGGCCCACTACGCGTTACCTGGGGGAGCCGCACCTACATCATGGCGGTGGCGAACCTTACTCCCGATAGCTTTTCGGGCGATGGGCTCATGGAGTCGAGTGACGCAACAGCCGTTCTACTTGATCGCGTAGAGCAGCTTGCCCGTGACGCGGTGCGCGACGGGGCTGATCTGCTGGACCTTGGCGCCGAGTCAACCCGGCCAGGTCACACAGAGATCTCAGCAGCCGAAGAGATTGCGCGGCTCATCCCTGCCATTGAACGACTTCGGCGTGTACTTCCAACACTTGCGCTGAGCGCCGATACTCAGAAGGTCGAGGTTGCCGCCGCCGCGCTCGACGCGGGGGCGCACATGCTGAACGACATCTGGGGGACCCGCGCAGGCGATGAGATGCTGCAGCTCGCCGCGGATCGTGGGGTGCCGATCGTCGTTATGCATAACCGTAAAGAGGTAGCCACGGGTGCAGGGGCCACCAACTTTGCCGAAGAGTTCCTCGACGAGATGGCGGCCGTCGCGGCGCGCGGTCGCGCCCTTGGCATTCCGGCGGAGCGGCTGATCCTTGATCCTGGCTTCGGCTTCGGGAAGGGCCCTGCGCAGAACCTGGTCACCCTGCGCCTCCTCGGCGCCCTGCGTGATTTAGGCCACCCAGTGCTGCTCGGCACCAGCCGCAAATCAACCCTGGGCAGGGTCATTGACGGGGCCCCTGCTGACCGACTTGCGGCCACAGT
>RFPZ01000120.1 GCA_009925905.1 Candidatus Aquidulcis frankliniae | reverse complement strand
GGCGCGCCTATTCGTACCGCGGCGCAAAACGCAAGCAGCACGGCGACGCATCTCTTCTGGGTTCAGGAAGGCCTACGTCAAATTGGGCGGGCCAAGTTAGATGGGACGGAACAGAATCTAGGCCTCGTCACTGGAATTACCGCTGGCGGCATTAGTGTGTCCGGCGGCTATATGTACTGGGCAACCGGGACGACCATTGCTCGTGCCACAGTTACTGGCGCGGATGTGAATCTTTCGTATGTTCCTACGACAAACGCAGGAAATGTGCTTGTCGCTGGAAACTACATTTATTGGACAAACTATTCGGGTGAAATAGGCCGCGCAAATCTTGACGGTTCCAATCGCAATCCGAATTTCATCACTGGAATCGGCGGAACCGATGACATTGCGTCGGATGGGACTTATCTGTATTTTTGCTCTTACGGCGATAATCGTCTAGGTCGCGCCAAGCTCGACGGAACCGAGCCAAACTACAGCTTCATTGACAGTGCGCAGAATTGTGGCGGCGTGACGGTCACGAGCGACTACGTCTTCTGGACCAACTACAACACTGGGAGTGTTGGGCGAGCAAACATTGATGGCACCGGAAAGCTACAAGATTTCATTTCAACGGGTGTCGGCACGAATCCGTACGGACTTGTTGCTGACGACTCGTATCTCTATTGGACGAACGGCCCAAGTGGAGCAATCGGTCGTGCGAATCTTGATGGGACGAACGTCAACTTGACGTTCATCAGTGGAGCGGTCGCGAACGCGACCTATGGCATTGCTCTTGGCGAAGTTACGGAACCACCAGTCAACACTGCGGCCCCAACGATTACTGGTACCGCCAAGGTTGACGCATCCCTGACCGTCGCCAAGGGGACCTGGTCGGGGCTGCCTGCGCCTACCTACGGATACCAGTGGTATCGCTGCACGGGCACAGGCACTGCATCAGACACAGTTCCAAGCGGATGCAGTGCAATAGGCGGTGCCACGAGTGCAACCTACAAGATCGACGATCCCGATTACGGCAAGTACTTGCGCGTGCGGGTCATCGGAACGAATGCGTACGGCTCTGACACGAAGTTCAGCGCGACAACCGCGAAGGTTGCCGCGAGCATCGCCACCAACACGAGTTCGCCAACGATTTCGGGCACAACGACCGTCAACAGCACGCTGGCGGGGAGCAAGGGGATCTGGACCGGCTATCCGGCGCCGACCTTTACGTACCAGTGGTTGCGCTGCAGTGCCAGCGGTGTGGCGGCCGATGCCCTGCCGAGCGGTTGCACCGCGATTAGTGGCGCTACGAGCACCACCTACAAAGTCGATGACGTCGACTACGGTAAGTACCTGCGCCTGAAGGTGGTTGGCACCAATTCCTTGGGTGCTGATATGAAGTACAGCGCTGCCACGTCCAAGATCGCGGGGCTTGATCCAGTGAACACTGGCGCACCGACCATTAGCGGTACGCCAAAAGTTGGTACCACGGTCACGGGCGCCAAGGGCACATGGACTGGCCTCCCCACACCAACGATCAGTTACCAGTGGTTTCGCTGCACCGCCGCTGGCTCCGCCAGCGCGACGCAGCCAACTGGCTGCACCCTGATCAGCGCCGCCACGAGCAGCACCTACAAGCTTGTCACCGCCGATAAAACTGCTGGTTACCTGCGCGTACGGGTGACTGGCACCTCGGCCGAGGGCAGCGCCGTGCGCTTTAGCGCTGCGGTGAAGGTGCAGTAGCG
>RFPZ01000119.1 GCA_009925905.1 Candidatus Aquidulcis frankliniae | reverse complement strand
ACTACCGCTACACCATCACCCGGCAGTGCTTCTGCATGGAGACGTACATCGGGCCCTTCGCGGTCCAGGTACAGAACGGCGTCTCCATCGCCACGCGCCTTAGTGACGGAAGTGAAGTCGACCCGATCATCTTGGAGCTGCTCCCCCTGAGTGCCGAGGAGCTCTTCGCCTTTGCCGAAGAGCGCCAAGCACAGGCCTCGTTTCGCGTGACCTACGACCAAGCCACCGGCCTGCCGCTGAGTGTGTGGTCTGACCCGATCCCGCAAGCGGCCGATGACGAGTTGGGCATCGAGGTGCGCGACTTCACCGCAACGCCGTAGCCGTGTCGCGCGCGGAGCGACCGAAAGAACTTGCAGCGGCAAAGCGCCGCATTGCTCGTATTGACCCGGCGTTCGCTGAGCCAATCAAACGCCTGGCACCCTGCACCTTTGGGTTGCAGAAGAGCGGCCAAACAAACTACCAATCGCTCGTGCGCGCCGTTATTGCCCAGCAGGTCAGCGTGGCGGCGGCGAAGACGATCTATCGGCGTCTGCACGAGAAGTGCGCAGGCTCGATCACCCCGCCACGGGTCGGTGCGCTCTCGCCGAGTGAACTGCAATCGGTGGGGCTCACCTCGGCAAAAGTTCGAACCATTAGCGAGCTCACGACAGGAGTGCTCTCGGGAGCGGTTCCGCTGAAACGGTTCCCCTTTCTGAGCAACGAAGAAATCGTTGATGCGCTGACGCCACTCTTTGGCATCGGGCGGTGGACGGCAGAGATGTTCCTCATCTTTCAGCTTGGCCGCCTCGACGTGTGGCCGGTCGATGACCTGGCCGTACGCCGCGGCTGGGATGCCATTCACCAGAACCAAAAGCCAACGAGTGCCAAGGAGCTTCGCCCGCTCGGGGAGCCGTTTGCTGGAGTGCGCAGCGTGCTCGCCTGGTACTGCTGGCGCGCCTCGTAGACGTACACTCCCCCCATGCAGCGCACACGCATTGATTGGGTCGCCGAGCAGTCGAAGCTGCTGCGTGGCATTGCCGAAGAGTTCACCCGCACCCAGCCCTTTGCCGGCCTCACCATTGGCACCGGCATTCACCTGGAGGCGAAGACGGTCGCCCTGCTGCTAACCCTGCAGGCGGGTGGCGCAAAGCTCGTCTCCACCGGCAACCTCAACACCACGCAGGCAGACGCCGTAGAACGACTGCGCGCGCATGGCGCCACCGTCATTGGCGAAGCCACCAAAGATGCCGCGGTGCACGCCACATACCTTGCCCAGGTCGTTGCCGCCAAGCCCGACCTGATCCTCGACAACGGTGGCGACCTGTACATGCACTACCTACAGAACCCGTACCCAACGCTGCGCGGTGGCACGGAAGAGACGACCTCGGGTCGCATGCGCCTTGAGCCGCTGCGCGACAAGCTCAAGATGCCGATCTTGGTGATTAACGACAGCCCCATCAAGCAGTTCGCCGAGAACGAACACGGCGTAGGGCAGAGCGCCCTGGAGTCGTACCTGCGCATCACCAACAAAACGATCAACGGCGAGCGCGTCACGGTGTTTGGATACGGCTCGGTGGGCCGCGGCGTGGCGGCGAACTTCCGCGGCGGCTACGCAAAGGTTGCCGTGGTGGAGCGCGACCCGGTGCTCAAGCTGCGCGCGCACCTCGACGGCTTCGACACCCCTGATCGCGATGAGGCCCTCGCCAACGCCGACATCATCATCACCGTCACCGGCGCACAAGGGGTGATCACCGCAGCCGACCTGCCAAAGTTGCGCAGCGGCGTGATCCTGGCGAACGCCGGACACTTCCCCGAAGAGAT
>RFPZ01000118.1 GCA_009925905.1 Candidatus Aquidulcis frankliniae | reverse complement strand
TTCGTAGAGAGACCCTGCCCCGTCACGATCGGTGCGTTCGGATGCGGCTTTCCTTCGGCGTCGAGATCGTTGGAGCGACGGCACTTCGTCGTGACCTGCCCCTGGGCATCTTCGCCCTCGCTGACCGCACGAATCTCGTACTCGGCGAGGATCGGGCTCCAGCCGAGAGTTGGGGCGACCGCCTTGTCGATGGCCTCATAGAGGGCGTCGACGGGGCCGTTCCCCGTGGATTCCGCCGTGGCTTCCATACCATTGACACGCACCTCAACCCGCCCAGACGAGCCGCCACCGCGTGAACTGGCAACGCTCCAGTCGAGCAGTTCAATGGTTGCAGCACTACCGGTAGCGGCGCGCTTGTCGACGAGCGCCAACAGGTCGGCGTCGGTCAGCTCCTTCTTCACGTCGGCCAGGGCGATTGCCTCGCGGTAGAGGGCGTCGAGCGCCTCACCGCTGAGGTCGTGCCCAAGTTCCGCAAACTTCGCCTGCAAACCACGACGACCCGAAAGCTTGCCGATCGTCAGGCTCGAGCCAACGAGGCCAACCGACTGCGGCGTCATGATTTCGTAGGTCAACGGATTCTTCAGCACACCGTCCTGATGGATCCCCGACTCATGCGCAAACGCGTTCGCGCCGACGATCGCCTTGTTTGGCTGCACGGCGAACCCGGTCAGATACGAAACGAGTCGGCTCGCCGAAGTCAGTTGCTCTGTCTGCACCTGAATGTCGTGTGACTCGAACTGCCCCGGTCGGGTGCGCAGCGCCATCACGACCTCTTCGAGTGAAGCGTTGCCGGCGCGCTCGCCGAGTCCGTTGATCGTCACCTCAACCTGTCGTGCGCCAGCCTGTACTGCCGCCAACGTATTGGCGGTCGCAAGGCCAAGGTCGTTGTGGCAGTGGACGCTAATCGTGGCGTCGCGTCCAACGCGATCAACGACGAGCTTCGTCAGTGCGGCGTACTCCGACGGAATGGCATAGCCAACGGTGTCGGGGATGTTCACGGTGGAGGCTCCAGCCTCAACGACCGCCTCGTATACCTGGAGCAGGTAGTCGTGATCGGTGCGGCTCGCATCTTCGGCAGAAAACTCCACCTCGGCATCGCGACCCAGCTTCTCGCGCGCGTACTTCACCCACTTCACCGCCTCGGCGAGTGCCGCCTCACGGGTGGTGCGCAGCTTGTGGGTGAGGTGAATGTCAGAGGTTGCAATGAACAAATGTAGGTGCGGTCGATCCGACACCTTGATTGCATCGATGGCACGCTGTGGATCGCCATCCTTGCAGCGGGCAAGAGCGGCGATGCCGACCCCCTTCGTCGCAAGGGCAATCTGCCGTACGGCCTCAAAGTCGCCCTCTGATGCGGCGGGGAATCCCGCCTCGATCACGTCGACCTTCAGCTTGGCGAGTTGCCGGGCAACCTCCAACTTCTCAGCAACGGTGAGGCCGGCGCCTGGCGCCTGCTCACCGTCACGCAGGGTGGTGTCAAAGATACGAACGGCGCCGGTTGCGACGCCAGGGCCCGGTGCCCCGTTCACTGGGCGGCGCCCTTCTCCGCGGCGCCCTGTGCGCCATCCATGTCGACCTCGACTGGATTCAAGAAGGTCATCTGGTGGCGCAGCGCCTTGCCGACCTTCTCAATTGGGTGGCCCGAGTTTGCAGCGCGCAGGCGCTTGTACTCTGGGCGACCCGCCTCATCTTCAGCGATCCAGCGCTTGGCGAAGGTGCCATCCTGAATCTCAGTGAGCACCTCTTTCATGCGCGCCTTCACCGACGCATCAATGATGCGCGGGCCCGACGTGTAGTCGCCCCACTCGGCGGTGTCAGAGACAGAGAAGCG
>RFPZ01000117.1 GCA_009925905.1 Candidatus Aquidulcis frankliniae | reverse complement strand
CACACCCGGGCAGGTGTTTCGCGGAAGTATAGGGTGGTGGCGGGTCGGATTAGCGGGCGGATGCGCCCTTTCGACCGAGCTTTGCGCCAACCCATGCGCGGAAGCGCTCGCGCTGGCCGTATGCAACTGCAGCGCCGAGCATGATGACGAAGTTGAGTGTCCAGGCCCCTGCGGCGGAGAGGAAGCCGATCTGCTGACCAACTTCACCCTGAAGTGCCAGTCCTGGCACCGTGAGGCCGAAGAGGCCGACACGGAAGACCGGGGCCTTTGGCGAGGTTTTGGCAGAGAGTGCACCAGAGTTGTACTCGCCGGCTGAATCAGCGCCACCGAGCAGCAGCACATGGGCACCAATCACGACGCCGCGGGCGCCGACGCGCGCGCCGTCGACTGGGAGATTGCTTAGATCAACCGCGCTCCACTTGGCGATTCCCGTGGCGGCGGCTGGCGCTGCCCAAAGCACGCTCGTCGTTGCAGTGCCATCGATCGTGCCGCCCGCGACATAGAGGGTGCCGTTGGCGCTCCAAAGCGCAGCGCCATCGCGTGGGGTTGGCAGGTTGGCATCACCGGCCGTGCCTTCCCAACGGTAGATCGTGCCGATCTCGGCATCGCCCTGGTCAGGATTTACGACTGGTGCGCTGTGGCCGCCGACCGTTGGGGCAACGGCGATGTCGCCGCGAAGAGCAGCAGCAGCTGGACCACTCGCGTCGTCACCACCCCAGACGTAGATCGAATCACCAACGAGCGCTGCGGCAGCAAAGCTGCGCGGCTCAGGAAGTTCCATAAAGGTTGCCCACGGCTCAAGCTCACCGTTAGTGCCGAGCTTCGCCTTCCAAACGGTGGTGGTCGGCGAACGGTCCGTCCCCTCTCCCCCAAGTACCACGATGCCATCAGAGACGACGGTGACCGCTGTGCCCGAACGTGCGGCCGGCAGCTCAAGTGCGTCCAGTCGCTCCCAAGCGGTGATCAGTCCAGTGGTCAGGTCCGGTGTTCCGACGTAGACCGATGCAGTTGCGGGAGTGGTGTCGGATGCGCCACCGATGACGTACGCCTTGCCGGCGAAGAATGCGACGGCTGCGTGGGCGCGTGCCTCTGGAAGTGGCGTGCCGGCGGCCCAGGCGCTCAGACCCGCGGCATCAATGGTTGCAACGGAGACGTTCGTCGTGGCGAGGCGCGGTGCGCCGCTGGTACCGCCGATGTAATAGAGGTGTGATCCAGCCTGCAACAGCGAACCATCGACGCCATCGCCTGGAAGGTCTGCCTCAGTGGCGCTCTTCCATGGGATCAGCGCGCCGGCGGGGGCGGGGCATGGGAGCCCCTCGTTCTCCGCAGGGCAGATGTTGACGAGCGACGCCATGTTGAGGCCAAGCTCAACGGTTGGCGAAACTGTCAGGTAATAGGCGCGGTCTGGGATGTAGCCGAGCATCAAGATGATGACGAGGGTCCAGAGCACCGAACGCACGCCCGCCCAGCCCCAACCGTCCGCATCGAGCAGACCGAAGAGAACGCGACGTGGCGCAACGGCCCCTGGGCCGAGTGCTCGTGGATCGTTGCTGCCGCTCATCACTTCACCGTCAACGTGCCGACCATGTTTGGGTGCACGGTGCAGATGAACGCATAGGTTCCCGCGGTGAGGGCTGGGACGCTATACGTTCGCGTACCGATGCCAGGGAAGATTTCGCCCTTATACACCTCGGTGCCCGTTGCGGTGCCCTCATGGATTGCAACGTTGTGTGGGATGCCTGCATCTTGGTTATCGAAGACGATGGTGAACGCCTTCCCCGCGGCTACGGTCAGCGCAGAGAGATCGAACTTCACTCCCATGGCCACGATCGTGTAGCTGTC
>RFPZ01000116.1 GCA_009925905.1 Candidatus Aquidulcis frankliniae | reverse complement strand
AAACGCCGGCACCTCCGGTGATACTGCAGCGCAGGCCAAGGCTGAGAACATGCTGACCAGCTCGTTGCGGACGCTCTTCGCCAACGTCGAGGCCTACCCAACGCTGAAGTCAAATGAGAATGTGATTCAGTTGCAGGAGCAGCTCACCTCAACTGAGAATCAGATTGGGTTCAGCCGTCAGCACTACAACGCTACGGTGCTCTCGTACAACAACTCAGTGCAGACCTTCCCAGGGCTGCTCTTCGCTGGAGCGTTCGGATTCACTAAGCGTGACTTCTTTGATGCCCCAGATGCCGAGGAGGCCGCTCCAAAGGTCAATCTCTCTTAGCTCGCACGAGTCCATCCCGTGGCAACCTTCTATGACCTTGCGGCGGAGAATCGACGGAAGTCGCTCCTCCTCGTCTTGATTGTCGTGGCGATCCTCGCCGCCTTCGGTGCGAGCGCAGGAATCGCCCTGAGCGGCACCGTCGACGGTGGGATCCCCTTTGCCCTTGGGGCGTTTGTCGTGGGGTTCTTCCTGACGCTCGGCGCATATTTCAGTGGAGACAAAGCGGTCCTAGCCGCGGCTGGTGCCAAGGAGCTTGACCCTTCTGCCGGGCGAGAGGAGCTTGAGCTCGACAATATTGTGAATGAACTCTGCCTGGCCGCAAATATGCCGAAGCCGAAGGTCTACACGATCGACGATACGGCGCTCAATGCGTTCGCCACTGGTCGTGACCCCGAGCATGCGAGCATTGCCGTTACTCAAGGGCTCATGCGCACCCTTGATCGTGAAGAGATGAGCGGCGTGATCGCCCACGAGCTCTCGCATGTACGCAACTTTGATATTCGCTATGGCCTACTTGTAGCGGCGTTAGTGGGCTCGCTCGCGCTTCTCAGTGACCTGGTGATGCGCTGGGCCTTCTGGGGCGGTGGGCGTCAGCGCGATAATGATCGCAGCGGGGGCGGCGCGATTCAGGTGATCTTCTTTATCCTCACGATCGTGCTCGCCATCTTGGCACCTATCGCCGCGCGGCTGGTTCAACTTGCGGTTTCGCGCCAGCGCGAATATTTGGCTGATGCCTCAGGTGTGGAGCTCACCCGCAATCCTGCTGGGCTTGAGCGTGCGCTGGCGAAGTTGGCCGGCGACAAGGAGGTCCTTGAGGTTGCGACGAAGGCCACGGCCCACATGTACATCATCAATCCGGTGAAGCACTTTGAGGAGCGATCGGCTGGATTCCTCGCGACTCATCCGCCCCTTGTGGATCGCATCAATCGCCTGCGGGCCTTGCGACGCGCGAAGCCACTAGAGGCGGTTAGCGAGGCCTAGTCGCGGCACTCCTCAACCCAGGCCGCGAACTCAGCAGGGTGTACGTCCTGATATCTCGGTCCTGGATCATCGTTCCAACGTGAGATCACACCGTACCGCTGGTCACAATCGGCGAGTTTGGCGGCGGTGAGTAGAAGAGCGAGCAGAAGTCCCAGCGCCACAGCCCCGATCAGAAGTCCAATCCACGCCCCTTGGCGCTCGCCATATCCCTGCATGCCGCCTCCTTGCTATTGTGTCTCTCACGCGGGAGTAGCTCAGTTGGTAGAGCACTTGCCTTCCAAGCAAGATGTCGCGAGTTCGAGCCTCGTCTCCCGCTCCAAATCCCTGGTCGCTTCTAGGCGCGTGTGTCGGCGATGATCGCGCGCGAAACCCGCTTCGCGACCGCCAAGATAGTGACCATCGGATTCACGCCGAGCGCGGTGGGGAAGAGCGAGCCGTCGGCGATGTAGAGGTTCTTGATTAGCCCGGCATTCGCGTCACCTGCGCGTGGCCGTGCGGTCGAGCGCACACGACCCCACGGGTCACACACGTGATCTCGCGCGTCGGAGCCCATTCGTGCAGTCCCCATCTGATGCGCAGAGAAGACGGTGCCGCGATTTGGGGCGAAG
>RFPZ01000115.1 GCA_009925905.1 Candidatus Aquidulcis frankliniae | reverse complement strand
CTGAGGAGATGCTACTGATGGCGGAAGGCAAAGTAAAAAGTGGCGGAGAGAGAGGGATTCGAACCCTCGATGGGGTTGCCCCCAAACCGCATTTCCAATTCGAGAGCGGTGCCTTCAACCACTCGGCCACCTTTCCACGGCGGAGGATAGCCGATTAAGGGGTGAGCCGAACCTCAATGCCAGTGCTGGGCTGCATGCGCAAGAACCCACGCACGCGGTCGTACGTCGCAAAGAGTCGCGCGGCGATGCCGTACTTCTTAATAAGGAGACCCCACACCTTTGGCATCTGGTCACTGGCGAGGTTGAATGCCTCGGCTGGGAGCTGCGCGCCCGTGATCGTGCCGGTTGCGGTACAGGGTGCGACCGCCGCGCGGCTGCTGTTGCGCAGGCGCTTCACCTTACCAGCGGACGCATTGGTGAAGAGGTAGAGGCTCTCCCCCTCTGCCGCCGCCCACACTGGGGTGGTGACGGGGGTGCCGTCGCGGCGATAGGTGGTGAGGGCGACGTACTGTGCGGTGAGGACGGCCGTGCGGTCACTCATGCCGGGTCAATCTCGTTGGCGATGTCCCGCAGTCGTCGGGCGAGCGCCGAAAGATCCTCATCGCCGTGACCAGTCTTGATCAGTTCGTCTTCCAGATGCGCCACGAGCATCGCAGTGGGCACCGGCACATTCAACTCGTCCGCAAGGCCGATGGCGATGCCGAGGTCTTTGCGGTGCAGCGACACCTTGAAGCCGAGCGGATAGGTGTCGTTCGCCATGCGCTCCCAGCGATTCTCAAGTGCCCACGAGCGCGCCGAGCCACCACTCAGTGCCGTCACGAGCGTCTGCGGGTCGAGGCCCGCCTTCTGCCCCACGAGGATCCCCTCGGCGAGAGAGAGGTAGGTGCCCGAGATGACGATCTGATTGACCGCCTTCCCCACTTGCCCGGAGCCGAGTGGGCCAAGGTGCGTGATCGTCTTCGCGAACGTCTCTATATAAGGGAGCGCCGTTGCAACCGCTTCGGAGGTGCCGCCGAGGAAGACGGTGAGGGTCCCCTTCTGCGCACCTTCGCTACCACCGCTCACGGGCGCATCGACCATCAGGATCCCCTTCTTGGCGAGGAGCTCGCCCATTTCGCGAGTAGCGCGCGGCGCGATGGTGCTGGTGTCAATGACGATTGCACCTGCCTTCAGTAGGTCAATAGCACCAGGCTGGCCTGGTGCGCCAAGCAGCAGCGCCTCAACGCGACTCATAGGTGCACAATACGGGAGGAGAGGGAATGGTGCGCCCGGCGGGACTCGAACCCACGACCTTTAGGTCCGCAACCTAACGCTCTATCCACTGAGCTACGGGCGCATCTGCGATGTGCAGCGTACAACGGCTGGCGGAGAGGGAGGGATTCGAACCCTCGACGCAGGAAAACCCCACGTGGCGGTTTAGCAAACCGCTGCACTAGACCTCTATGCGACCTCTCCGAGACCGAGCGCGAGTATCCCAGAATCACCCGCTGAACGCTAGCCGAGGCGCTCCCACCCCATTCGGGTTGCCTCGAAGGAGAGTGCCCTGTCAGGAGCCACCGCGACAGGGCGTTCCGCAAGTTTCAGCAGAGGGATGTCGGCCGCCGTATCGCCGAAGGCGGCGAGGATGCGACCGCCTGCCGCGCACGCCTGCGCGGCACGCGCCTTCTCTTCGCCCGATTGTGTTGGAGCGGCAAGCTTCCCGGTGGCGATACCGTCAACCACTTCAAATGGCGTGCCGAGTGCGATGGTGGCACCGAGCTTTTTCGCGAACGCCGCGGCGATCGGTTGATACCCGCCCGTCGCGAGAACTAGTTCAGTGGTGGGGTCGGTCGCGCGCGCTGCGGTGAATGCCGTCTGAACTGCGGTGACCGCTTCAATGCGTCGGGCTGGCCAGAGAAGATGCTCGACGACCCACTCCCCCATGAGGTTGAGCTGCTCGGCTCGCAAGCCGCGCAGCAGCTTCGTTTG
>RFPZ01000114.1 GCA_009925905.1 Candidatus Aquidulcis frankliniae | reverse complement strand
GGGATATGAGCGAATGAATCCGAATTTATACGCATGCGCTTCGAGCCAGAGCGCGGTTGGCGATGTGGGAAACTTTGGGTTGCTCCACGCAACACCGGTAAGGCTCCCAAGGTCGACGGTCGTTCCAAGCTGGTGCTCGGAGTGGCCTCAGTTTTGCTTCGGTAAACATGGCACTGAGCGCCTCGGCTGCTTCGCGTTTCAGGAGATAGCCGCCCTTCGGGCTGATCACGCCGCGCCAGGTGATGGCGACAAGATTGGTCGGCCTGTAGCTCGACGAGAGTCGATACATCGGGTCGAGCAGTGAGGTCTCCCACTGGGTGTTGCGCCAGTTCTTGGTCGTGACCGCCCCCTGAATACCGATCGACGTGCGCGTGATGATGATCCGGCGCTTGTTGATCTCTGAGCAGGCAGTAATCGGGGGGACAGAGACGCTGCTCGGGGCAATCCCAAGTGCCGCCACCCCACCCCCAGGCAGGGCGGCCCCCAGAGCCGATGCCCCCAGGATGAGGGCGAGAAGGGGCACGATTCGCCCTAGGTGACGAGGTCGCTGACCGTGGTCCATGGCGATAGTTTGGCGCATTCTCATCTTCAACAAAGAGTGAACTAACGCTCGAGGCGCACCATAAGGGGGAACGAGGCAGATGCCCTCGCGATAGAGGAAGGAGCCACGCATGGCACGCACGGCAAAGCTCGCTCCGACGGAGAAGTCGGCACCGAACACGAAACAGGTGATCGCACCCTCGCGCTTCGGCGCCATTCGCAACAACCTCCCAACGATCCTTGGCGCGGTGGCGCTTGTGGCCGCCGGCGCGCTCGCTGGGTCGGCACTCGCACACGGCGGCCCTGAGGGTCGAGATGGCCGGCACCCAGGCCCAGGGTTGGAAGCCCGCATGGAGATGGAGGGCG
The DNA here is from genome assembly GCA_009925905.1 of Candidatus Aquidulcis frankliniae. Taxonomy (GTDB): domain Bacteria; phylum Chloroflexota; class Limnocylindria; order Limnocylindrales; family Limnocylindraceae; genus Limnocylindrus; species Limnocylindrus frankliniae. The sequence goes on along the minus strand of RFPZ01000114.1, from coordinate 1,096 downwards.
GCCGACACGGTGACCATCATCGTGGCCCCAACGGACAACGAGCCGAGGCAGATTTCACCGGGAGCGTGACGAGCGTGAGCTCAACCGAGCTCTCGATCACCCTCGCCGATGGAACAACGACCACGGTGACGCTCGATAGCTCGAGCCAGTACTTCGCCAAGTCGGCCGGCACCGCCGCCGACGTGACCGTTGGTTCGTATGTTCTGGTTCAGGCCGCTCGGCCAGAGGGCACCACGGCAATCGAAGCTGTGGGAATCGCCGTGCTCGAGAACGGGCTCACCGATGCGCACGTTCACCTCGGTCGATCTGCCAAGGTCACCGCGGTTGATGGCAACACGCTCACCGTCGAGATGGCAACGCGCGACGGCGTGAAGTCGCTCACCGTGACGATCGGGGCAACAACCGCGATCAGCAAGATCGCAACCGCAACGAACACCGACATCACGATCGGTGACAGTGTTGTGGTCGATCTCGGACGCGAATCAACCGTCGCTAAGTCGGTGCTGATCGTCAAGTAGCTGCCGCACCAAGAACTCGCGCGACGCCGCTGGTGGTCCTCCTGCCAGCGGCGTTGTTGCGTCTAGCGCGTACGTGATCGCGCGGGTCGAGCAGCCTTTCGCGCAACCCGCTTCGTGCGCATGAGAGAAGCCACGATCGAGATCGTCAAGATCGAAAGCACAATCACCAAGCTCACAAGCGGCGGAACCTTCCAGTCGTGATTGATGGCCGGCAGGATCATCTTCACGCCGATCCACATCAACACAAAGGCTAGGCCCGCGCTCAGGTAGTGGAAGCGGTCTTTGGCGTCGGCGAGCAAGAAGTACAGGTTGCGTAGGCCGAGAATGGCGAATGCGTTCGAGGTGAAGACGATAAACGGATCCAGCGTGATGCCAAAGATGGCGGGGATGCTGTCGACTGCGAAGACCAGGTCGATGATGCCAATCACCGCAATGGTCAGGAAGATCGGCGTGAAGACACGTTTCCCTGCCTTCATGACCCAGAAGCGCTCTTCGTTGTAGTCGTTGTTCACGTGAATAAAGCGCCGCGCCAGCTTGATTGCCGACGGCTCATTCTCATTGGCGTGGCCACCACCGCG
>RFPZ01000113.1 GCA_009925905.1 Candidatus Aquidulcis frankliniae | reverse complement strand
GCCTTGGTGCGGCCATACGGTTCGATCTCTTCATCGTGAAATCCGAGCGCCGCCGCGACGTCGCCAATTGGCTTCGGCGTGACGCCACGTGCAATCTCAAGATCAGAAGGGAGTCCCATGCGGTGAGTCTACGCTCGCCGGCGAACGAGGCGTTCTGCCGCCTTCGCAGCATGCAACGCCAAGATGGCACTCGTCATGGGGCCCACGCCACCAGGGACGGGGCTTAAGCCGCCAGTCTCACCGAGCCGCGCTTCGACACTTTCCGCGTCGACGTCGCCCACGATCGTTTCGCCACTTGGATGAATGCCCACGTCAATGACGATCGTGCCTGGCGATACGTGCTCACCGCGCACCAAACCGCGCACCCCCGCGGCGACCACGAGCACGGCGGCAGTGCGGGTGACCACCCCAAGGTCCGGGGTCTTTGAGTGGGCGACCTCAACGTGTGCCCCCGCGGCCTCCAGAAGTTGGGCCACGGGCCGGCCAACGATGGCGCTACGCCCCACCACTACTGCGGGGCGCCCCTTGAGTGGGACCTCGTATGCGCGCAGCAGCTCCATAACCGCCGCTGCGGTGGCGGGAACGAGCGACAAATCGTGGGTGCCATCTGCCAGTCGCTCCGCGTTCACTTGGGTAATGCCGTCAATGTCTTTTTCGGGAGCGATCGCTGCCGCAACGATCTCGCGTGAAACTCCGCTCGGCAGTGGCGACTGCAAGATGATCCCCGCCACGCTTTGATCTGCCGAGAGCGACGTGAGCGAGGAAAAGATCTCGGCCTCTGCTGCCGTCGCGCCAAGTTCAACACGGCGACCATTTAGTCCTATCGCGCGTACCTGCTTCAGGAGTCGATCAACGTACAAGAGCGAGTCTGGTTCACTCGTTGCAATCACCACAGCGATCTCTGGCGTCGACCCGCCTGCATCGGCGATTGCACGTGCTGCGATCTCAGCGGCGCGCGCGGTGATCTCTTTTGCGAATGGCTGCGCTGAAAGTCTTCGCGTCATCGCGCGCTAAGATTGTGTGCTTCGCTCAAGCGTTGCAACGGCTGCAGCGGTCTGACTTGCGAGCGTCGCGCGAGTCTCAGGTTCGTCAATGTATGGAAGGTTTGCCTCAACATTCTCTGCCGCACTCAAACCGGCAGCGCGTGCGAACCGAAGCGCAACATCAAGATCACTTGCCGCACTCACGAGGCTGCGATTAGTGAGTAACCGCGCCGACTCAGCAACAGCCGCGATTGCGCGAAGCGTTTGTAGAGGCACTACTGCCGCGCGTTCAGCGGCGGCAGACATGGCACGACCGCGCACTTCACGTTCCTGCTCTTCGCCTTTCGGAAGTCGCAGCGCGTGAATAAAAGCGTCATATGCCTCGGCATCGTTATCTGCGAGGGCGATGAGCTCACGCCGAATGGTCGCCATCTGTTCAGCAGTGCTTTGCTGCAGGGCGGCGTCAGCGCCGTCAGGACTCTTCTTGAGCGAGAGCCCGGCGACCATCTCCACGAGTGCGGCCGCGGTTGCACCGCTGATGGCTGCGGCTGCGCCGCCACCAGGCGCAGGAGTTGGCGCAGCGAGTGATGCTAAAAACTCATTAATGGTGTGCTGTGCGAATGACGTCATCTGCGCATCCTATCGCGAGCGCCGCGCACGAGTGCGCGTCAGATTTGAGTTAGTCAGCCTGGAGATCGCGCGGGCCGTCGCCATGTCGACGAGCGAGTGAGAGTGCGACTGCGAGCGAGACGACGAGCCCAGCGAGCACGCCAAGCTCCCAGAGGATGGGCTCAAGGTTGCCGCCTTCACTCAAGATGCGTTCGGCTTGTGCGGTCACGACCAACACGCGGCGAACGACTGCAACGAGGCCGATGATGAGGAAGGGCTCAAGGATGAGCTGCGTTCGGGCGAGTGAGAGCCGCAACGTATAGAGCAGCTCAGCAATGATGAAGACGAGCAACACGCGATCGAGAATCAAGAGCGCGGAATCAATGCCCCCTTCGTGAATCCCCTCGGCAACGAGTCCAACGGTATCGGCGCCAATAAGGGCGATCGCAATGACCAAGACGCCTGCAAGGGCGATGTCGAGGGTGATCTCAAG
>RFPZ01000112.1 GCA_009925905.1 Candidatus Aquidulcis frankliniae | reverse complement strand
CAGCGCCAACAGCGCGCTCCACCTGTCCGTCATTCACGGCGCGTGCGGTCTTGATGACTTCAAGATCTCCGTCGGTGGAAAGGATCATGCGCGGATAGACCGGAATACAGTGACCGCCAACACCAATGCCTGGCTCGTGAATGTGCGAGTACGGCTGTGAGTTCGCAGCGCGAATCACTTCAGAGAGGTCAATGCCGTGTCGATCAGCGACGCGAGCGAACTCGTTGGCGAGCGCAATGTTCACGTCGCGATAGGTGGTCTCGGCGAGCTTCGCCATTTCTGCGGCCTCTAGCGTCTGCATCTGTGCAATCGGCGCGTCGAGCACGCTCTCATAGAAGGCGGTCGCGCGCGCCAAGCTAGGTGCATCGGTGCCGCCGACGAGCTTCGGATATGCGGCGAGGTTGCGGAACGTTTGGCCGGTCAGCACGCGCTCGGGCGAGAAGCAGCCGAAGACCTTGGCGCCGCTCTCTTTGGCGACCTTTGCGACGAGGTCGCGCGTGGTGCCGATCGGCACCGTCGTTTCAAGGATCACGAGCAAATCATCGTGTGCGCCGGCGATCAGTGTTTCGGTTGCGCCGACAAGCGCCTTGTCGGCAATGCTCCCATCGTCGCGAACGAGTACGGGCACAACAACAAGGGCAACGTCGGCGTCACGCACTGCAGTAGGGCCGTCGATGGTGGCACGGAGTCGGCCAGAGCCAACGTGCTCGGCAAGGAGTTCGGGAAGATTCGGCTCGCCGCCCCATGGCGCGACACCGGAGTTGATGATGTCGACGAGGGACTGATTGATGTCAACGGCATGCACGCGCCACCCGTGGGAGGCGAACTGCAGGGCGAGTGGCAGGCCGATCTTGCCGGAGCCAATGACGGCGATTGTGCCCACGGTGCCTGGGGCGCCGACCCATGGCTTGGCGGTAATGGGAGTGCCGTGGGTGCAGGGGTGCGGTTCAGCGGTAAAGGAGCCGCCGAGCATGGACGTTGCTCGACCGAGTGGATCTGTTGTTCGTGTGCTCATCAGCCCTCCTAGTTCCGTTGGAGGGGATGCTACACCGCGGCGATAGCCTCGAGGTTCGGCCGCACAGGGAACCCGCCGCCACGTGCCGATTCCAGAACGGCGTCAGCGAGGATCACGGCACGCGCACCATCGTGAATGCTGACGGCGGGCTTTGTCTCACCACGCGCAGCGGCGAGGAACGCGGCCAATTCAAGGGCGAGCGGCTCTTGTCGAGCAGCAGGCAGATCGGCGGTGCGACCAGGCTGCACTGGGGCGAACCCATCGAGCATGGCGCTCGAGTTTGGGTCGGCGCTGGTGAATGAGACGGTGCGCTGCAGCAGGCTGACGTCGTAGGAACCCGCACTCGTAGTGACGAGCAGCTGTCGACGCTTTGCGGGCGCAAGCCATGAGGCGCGAATGCGCGCCACCGCGCCACCAGCGAAGGTGAAGAGGGCCTCGGCGAAATCCTCACGCCCCTCAATCAGTCGTGATCCTGCCACGGCCGTGACAGAGAGGGGCGAACTGCCGGCAATGGCACAGGCAAGGTCAATGTCGTGGACCATCAGGTCGCGCACCACACCAACATCGCTGATGCGCTCGGGGAGCGGGCTCTCGCGCATCGCCTCAATCGCGAAAAGCGCCTCACCGGCACTGCCACCCATCTGCTCAAAGAGGCGCGTAACGGCGGGGTTGAAGCGTTCCACATGGCCAACCTGCACGATCGCTCCGGCGGCGGTGGCACGCGTGACAAGGTCAAGCGCTTCGGCAGAGTCGGCGGCGAGCGGCTTCTCGACCAGGATCGGAATCTTGCGCTCAATGGCGCGAATCACGAGCGCGGCGTGGAAGCGCGTTGGCGCAGCAATGATCGCCGCCTCAAGGCCCGGATGGTTCAGTAGCTCTGCAGCATCGGTGTACGCGGTTGCGGCGGGAGCCACGACGAGCGCAGCGTCGCGCGCTGCTTCAATTGGGTCACTGATCGCCACGATCTCGGCGTCGGGGAGCGTGGCAAGAACACGGAGATGGTTGCGGCCCATCACGCCGAGGCCGATCAGGCCAACCTTCATGCGGGCCATGCGCTCCCGCCGTGGCGCTCCACGGCGCGTCGCAGTGAGGCGGCAACCTCTTCTTGTTCAGCAGCGGTGATCGCCGCAAACATTGGGAGCGAG
>RFPZ01000111.1 GCA_009925905.1 Candidatus Aquidulcis frankliniae | reverse complement strand
TGCTGCAAGCCAGCCTCTGGAGCGGCACCCTTGAGTCTGGATTCACCTTCTCATTGGCGAATGCGGCAACGTACCCCGAGGCGCTCGGTCGCTACTCAGATCAATTCTTGCGATCAATCTTGTATGCGGCGGTGTCGACCCTGCTCTGTTTGGCTCTCGCATTCCCGCTCGCATACACCATCGCCTATCGCGCAGGTCGATTCCGAACGGTCCTCCTCTTCATCGTGATCGCACCCTTCTTCACCTCGTTCCTCTTGCGCGTCCTCGCCTGGAAGACAGTGCTTGGCGATGATGGCTTCCTCTTGGGGCCACTGAAATCGATCGGGCTACTCCCGGAAGAGTTCCGCATTCTGGCAACCCCGGCGGCGGTCATCTTCGGCATCTCGTACAACTTCTTCCCCTTCATGGTGCTACCGATCTATGTGTCACTGGAAAAGATTGATCGTCGTCTTGTTGAGGCTGCCAAGGATTTGTATGCGGGGCCAATACGAGCCTTTCAGCGCGTCACCCTGCCACTCGCACTCCCTGGCGTCTTTGCTGGTTCGCTACTTGTCTTTATCCCCGCAATGGGCGACTTCGTGAACGCGGAACTGCTCGGCAGCGTGCAGACGCGCCTCATCGGCAACGTGATCCAGAGTCGTTTCCTGGTGAACAACGACTATCCGACCGCGGCCGCGCTCAGTTTCATGTTGATGGCCGGCATCCTCGCCGCCGTCTTCATCTATGCGCGCGTCCTCGGCACCGATGAACTTGAATCGGGGATCGGCTGATGCTGCGCTGGCTCGGTCGCAACGCACTCCGCGCCTACACAGGGCTCGCCCTGATTTACCTGTTGCTGCCCATCTTCATCGTTGCCCTCTTTAGTTTCAACGATCCCGTCGGGAAGACGAACTACTCCTGGGTCGGCTTCACCCTCGATCACTGGGTGAACCTCTTCGCGATTCCTGGCCTACTTGATTCGGTAGTGACCAGTATCCGTATCGCGCTCATCTCTACGCTCATTGCGACAACGCTTGGCACGCTCGCCGCCTTAGCGCTCGTGCGCTATCAGTTCCGCGGGCGACCAGCAACGAGCCTCTTCATCTTCTTGCCGCTCGCTACGCCAGAAATCATCCTTGGCGCGTCGCTCCTGACCCTCTTTGTTGCAATCGGCAAGCCCCCCTTCTTCCCGCTGAACGAGTTCACAATTCTCATCGCCCACATCACCTTCAACATCAGCTACGTGATCGTGACCGTGCGGGCGCGCCTCGCCGGCTTCGATCGCCGCCTCGAAGAGGCGGCGGCTGACCTTGGTGCGGACGGGTGGCAAACCTTTTGGCGTGTGACCTTCCCGCTGATCCTCCCTGGCATTGCCGCGGCGGGCCTACTCGCCTTCAGCCTCTCCATCGATGACTTCGTGATCACCAACTTCACCGCTGGACGAACGACCACCTTCCCCATGTTTGTATGGGGCTCGGCACGCGTCGGGGTACCACCGCAGGTCAACGCGATTGGCACGATCTTCTTTGTTGTTGCGGTGAGTGCCGTGGCAATCGGCTCGATCTTGCAGCGGAGGCGCGCATGAGCGGCGAGCGCGGCCCGATTCCGCCACACAGCGTGATTGCGCCCGTCTGGGGCCGTTCCGCCAACGTTGACGTTGAGCGTGGTGAGGGCTCCTGGCTGATCGATCGGAGTGGTGAACGCTGGCTTGATTACACCTCGGGGATTGGCGTGGTGAACACGGGGCATGCGCATCCGAAGGTTGCTGCCGCCATTGCCGACCAGGCAACGAAGTTGATCCACGGCCAGCAGAACATCGTCTTCCATGAGCCGGGCCTGCGACTACACGAACGCCTGAGCACTGTGCTCGACGGTGGCCCGTGGGGTGTCTTCCTATCGAACTCTGGATCTGAGGCGGTCGAGGCGGCGGTGAAGTTGGCGCGACGCGCGACGAAGCGCCGCGTGATCCTCACCTTCCGCGGTGGGTATCACGGACGCACCGCGCAGACGATGGCGCTCACCACGGCGAAGAACGTCTACCGCGGCCACTTTGAGCCGCTCCCTGGCTCGGTCTACAGCACCGCATACCCATCCTGCTTCCGTGCACCGGTTGAGGCACGTGACCCAGCCGCTGCCGGTGCCCCCGGTGCCTGCGCTGGGTGCAGCTGCCGCTGGGAGGAGGAGTGGGACCTCACGTTGCACACCCTCGCCAGCGCCGAGGATGTTGCCGCCGTCA
>RFPZ01000012.1 GCA_009925905.1 Candidatus Aquidulcis frankliniae | reverse complement strand
TTCAGCGCGGACCGTCGCTCCGGCCGTGGTTCACGTACCACCAGGCCGAAGGGAAGACTGCAGTCGCCAGCGCCAACTTGATCACGTCGCCGAGCAGGAATGGGGTGACCCCCTTCTCGATTGCAACGCTGATCTCGAGATTCGCTGATGTGGCGAGCCATGGAACGCCAAAGCCGTAAATAATCAAGCTACCGATTGCCATCGCGGCGATCGTGCCGACCACGCTGCGATCCCAACCAAGGTCGGCGAGTCGCCCAACGATCCACCCAGCAACGAGCATGCCAACTAGATAGCCACCAGTAGGAGCTAACTGCAGCAACCCAGCATCGCCTGAGATGAAGAACCTCTCAATCCCGTGGCTCCCTTCGCGGAAGACTGGGGCGCCGAGGATACCGAGGGCAAGGTAGAGCGCCATGGAGGCGAGTCCGCGTCGCGCGCCAAGCGCTGCGCCAACCAGGAGCACGCCGAAGGTCTGACCTGTGATCGGGACGGGAGTGCCGGGGAGCGGGATCACGATCTGGGCGGAGGCAGCCACGATGAGAGCGCCGACGACGGCGAGGGCCAGGCCTTGGAGGCGGGCACCGAGGCGTTCGCCTAGGAAGACGGGGAAGAAGAAGTCGCCCAGCGTTACGCCGTACTCGGCTGCGGGAATGCGACCCATGGCGGGCATTGCGCGTCGAATCTGCATCGTGACCCTCCCTACGGGCGCCACTCTTCTGGGAGGGCGCCGACCCCAAGTCTACCCTGCGCCACCCCCCTCCCCGCAGGGTAAGATGGCGACTCACTTGGTGGCCATCGTTCAATGGTTAGGACCGCGGTTTGTGGAGCCGCAGATGAGGGTTCAATTCCCTCTGGCCACCCCACCAGACATGAGGAGCGCATCGTGCCCACAGCCGCACCTCGCCGCCGACTGATACACGACCCAGGATTCCTTCGGCTCTGGGCTGCTGAGACCATTAGCCACCTTGGCTCGAGCTTCAGCGGACTCGCGATGCCAATCGTCGCGATTCAACTCCTGAGCGCGGGTCCAATGGAGATTGCCTTGATCAATCTCGCCGACTTCCTGCCCTTCCTCCTCTTTGGCCTGCTCATCGGGGCCCTCGTCGATCGGTTGCCACGTCGCGGAATTCTCATCGTTGGCGACCTCGGCCGCGCACTCCTACTCCTTACGATCCCGATCGCCTTTGCACTCAATGCTCTTTCGATCCCGCAGCTAGTGGTCGTCGGATTTCTCTTTGGCACGCTCACGGTCTTCTTTGACGTCGCCTACCAGTCGTATCTCCCGTCCCTGATACCGAAAGAGGATCTCGTCGATGGCAATTCAAAATTAGAGCTCAGTCGCTCCGCAGCCGGCCTTCTCGGGCCGAGCCTCGCAGGCGCGCTCATCGCGATCGTCAAGGCTCCAGCAGCAGTCATCATTGACGCAATCTCATTTGCGCTTTCTGCGCTCTTTATCTTCTCGATAAAACCGAAACACGAAAATGTCGCCGAGCTGAATGACTCGGCAGCACCGCCCGCAAGCACGCCACGTGCTTCACTGCGATCTGACATCGTCGCAGGCTTGCGCTACGTCTTCGGCCACCCTGCGCTGCGCACAATTGGTGGCGCGACGGCAACCTCAAACCTCTTTAGCAGCATTGCAGGGACTGTGCAGATGCTCTTCGCCTATAACGTGCTTGGGCTCTCTGTTGCCTACGTCGGGTTCGCCGCAACGCTCGGCTCCGCGGGTGGCCTACTGAGCGCTGTGTTTGCCGATCGGATCTCCAAGCGGCTTGGCGTTGGGCGAACGATCGTTCTGACCATCCCATTGGGCGGCCCAATGCTTGCCGTACTTGCCTTCTGCCAGCCAGGAAACGACCTGCTCAACGCCGTGGTCTTTGGGGGTGGCTTCTTTGCCATGGCCGCCTCTGGGACGCTCTACAACATCAATCAGGTGAGCTTGCGCCAAGCGCTCACCCCACCGGAGATGTCCGGACGCATGAACGCCACCATGCGTTGGTTTGTCTGGGGAACCATCCCCATCGGCGCCCTACTCGGCGGCATCATCGGCACCAACCTAGGGCTGCGCGAGGCACTCATCATCGGCGGGGTTGGCGGCAGTTTCGCCTTCCTCCCCCTCCTCTTCGGCCCTGTGTGGGGGATCAAGGAGATGCCCACGGGGGTGGCCGAAAAGTAGCGCCGCAGGGGGCCGCCCAGGCCGCCGCGCGCTGATAGACTCGCGACGCGGCGGGATGCCCCCATAGAGGGGCCAGCCAGCAAGGAGGAAGCACATGGCGACCGTAACGTTCCAGGGTGTCTCTAAGAAGTACGGCGAGGTCCTCGCCGTAGAAAACCTCTCCCTTGAGATAAAGGATGGCGAGTTCATGGTGCTCGTGGGTCCTTCAGGTTGCGGCAAGACTACCTCTCTTCGAATGATCGCCGGCCTTGAAGACATCACCGATGGCACCCTGTTGATCGGCGACAAGATCGTCAATGACATTGCGCCGAAGGACCGCGACATCGCGATGGTCTTCCAGAGCTACGCCCTCTACCCCCACATGACTGTGCGTGACAACCTTGCGTTCGGATTGAAGTTGCGCAAGATTGACAAGGGGGAGATCGAGCGCCGCGTGAACGAGGCGGCCGCAATCCTTGACCTCACCAAGCTCCTCTCCCGTAAGCCGAAGGAACTCTCTGGCGGGCAACGCCAGCGTGTCGCCCTCGGTCGAGCAATCGTCCGCGAGCCCGCCGTCTTCCTGATGGACGAGCCACTCTCCAACCTTGACGCTCAGCTACGCGTGCAGACTCGTGCCGAGATCTTGCGTCTCCACGCACGCCTCAAGACCACCGTCGTATACGTGACTCACGACCAAGTTGAGGCGATGACCATGGGAACTCGAATTGCGGTAATGAGCGACGGGAAGTTGCAGCAGGTCGGCACACCACAGGACCTCTATGACCTACCAGTAAATCGTTTTGTCGCCGGCTTCATTGGCTCTCCGGCGATGAACCTTCTTGAGGCCATGGTCGACGGCCGGCATGTGAAGGCGGGCGATATCGCCATTGAGATTAGTGATGCGCGCGCAAAGGAGCTTGAAGGACGCGCCACGGTGACCATTGGCTTCCGACCCGAGCACCTTGAGTTCGGCAAGGCCGGAAAGGGTGCGGCGCAGATCGAACTGACCGCAGACGTTGTTGAGTATCTCGGCGCACAAGAGCTGCTCCACTTCTCCACGAAGAGTGGCGACGTGTTGGCGCTCATTGGCTCAGAACACAAGACGCCGCGCGGCACCAAGGTGCAACTTGCACTTTCGCTAGAGAAGCTGCACCTCTTCGATTCAACCACCGGCGCTGCAATCCGCTAGAGCGGCAACACCACATGCGATTTGGTGACGACGCGCTTGGTGCGCGCCTCAACGCGCTTTTGGAGCCGGGCGAACTTGACGAGGTGGTCGTCGCCTCCGACCTAGTCGTGCAGGCGGCGTATATGGAGTGGCGGCGAGCAACCGTGCAGCGCACTGGCGGCGATCAGCACGTGCGCTACATCGTTGGTCACCCTGGCGCGGTTGCGATCCTCGCCATAGATGCCACCAGCGACGCGGCAGTAACCCCAGACAGCGAGATGCTCTTCGTTCGTCAATTCCGGGCTCCCGTAGGGCAACTCCTTCTTGAGGTACCAGCCGGCACGCTTGACCTACAGACAGGCATCCCGGAGGAGCCGCTGCTTGCCGCCAAACGCGAGCTTGAAGAGGAGACTGGCCTGCGCGCCGCGACCTGGCGCCACCTTCAGACCTTCTTTACTGCCCCGGGGTTTACCAGTGAACGCATGGAGCTCTTCTTGGCCCTTGGCCTCTCGGAGGCTGGGCCCGATGCACGCACCCCTGACGAAGATGAGGCGCTTGAAGCCGTTCGGCTGACCATCACCGAGGCGGCGGAGGCGGTCCGTCGGGGGGCGATCATTGACGCCAAAAGCCTGATCGCCATCGCTGCAGCGGAGCGCCTGGTCACCCGCTAAGCCCCGCACGAATCGTGCGTAAATCCCTCGTGGGCTGCGATATCCGCACCCCCATCCCCCCTTCGGTGCTAGAATCGTACCCACAGCGGTCCGCACTGCGGAATCCGCAGAGAAGGATGTATGAATATGGCAATCGAACCACTGCGGCACCTCGCGCCAACCTCGGCGCCGGCTCCCCATCGAGCGGAGCCACCCGTCGGGCCAACCATTCAGATTGACCCCGCCCGCATTCGCGATCTCACCGCCCGAGAGTCCGTACGCCTTGACGCTCGCACGCAAGCCTCGGCAACTGCCTACGAGCGCGCCAAGCGCTCCCTCGTTGGTGGTGTCTCGTCGAGCTACCAGAAGCGCGCGCCATGGCCGATCTACCTTGATCGCGGGCAGGGGCAGTATGTCTGGGACGTAGACGGACACCAGTACCTCGACGTACATAACGGCATTGGCAGCATGGTCCAAGGCCATGCGCATCCGCTCATCACCGAAGCCGTCGATCGACGCATTCGCCTCGGCTCACACTTCGCGGCGCCAACCGAAGACACCTACATCGTCTCGGAGCACCTCGCGGCGCGCTGGGGACTCCCACGCTGGCGCTTTGTGAACTCTGGCTCCGAAGCCACGATGGATGCGATCCGCATCGCCCGCGGCGTTACCGGTCGCGATGGGGTGATGAAAATTTTCGGTAGTTACCACGGACACCACGACTATGTGATGGTCGACATTGGCCTCTCTGTATACGAGGGGACGGATCGAGAACACTATCCATCCATCGCCTACGGCAAGGGGATCCCGGATTCAGTCACCCAAATGACTATCGCAGTTCCATTCAATGACGCAGGGGTCCTTGAGCGACGACTCGTCGAACTACAGGGTGAGGGCCGACTTCCCGCCTGCTTGATCATGGAGGCCGCGATGATGAACTGCGGCGTGATCTTGCCCGAGCCTGGCTATCTCGCCGAGGTGCGACGCATCACGAAGAAGTTTGGCGTTGTGTGGATCGTTGATGAAGTGAAGACTGGCCTCACGGTCGCCGCAGGAGGCGCGACCGAACTCTTCGGCATCAAGCCCGATCTGGTCTGTTTGGCGAAGGCGCTTGGCGCCGGGATTCCGACTGGTGCAATCGGGGGTAGCGATGAGATGTGGTCCATGGTTGATTCGGGCGAGGTCTACATGGTCGGCACGTTCAACGGCAATCCGCTCGCGATGGCGGCGGCGCGCGCCAATTTGGAACGTGTCATGACACCAGAGGCCTATGCGCACCTCGGACGACTCAATGATCAACTCCTTGACGGGGCTCAAGGAATCATCGATCGCTACAAGCTCGCCGCCTATGCAGTGGGTATTGAGTCAAAAGGTGTCATCACCTTCGCCCAGTCAAAGGTGGTCGACTATGACTCGTACAAGACTGCCCAGCAGAAGGAGCTGATTGACCTCGTCTGGCTCTGGAACATGAACCGTGGGATCTTCAGCACCCCAGGTCGCGACGAAGAGTGGACCCTCTCCATCACCATGACCCCCGCTGACGCCGATCACTACCTTGGCGTCTTTGAGGAGTTGGCTGCCGAACTAACGCGCTAGTTCTCCTCCCGAAGGAGGCGCAGGCGCTGATCAAATGCGGCCGTTGCCGCACGCACCCCACGCATGAGCGGCAGCACTGCAGCGAGTGTGAAGACTCCCCCTGCAATCATGATCGCGCCTCGCACCCGCTGCTCGCTCACAGCGCGCAGCAGTTCTGCCTGCACGTTGGAATCCAGTGCCTCTGTGATGCCGAGGGGCGGCTGCGCGTACACCCAGGGGGCCGCGGCACCGCCCAGGATCCATGCGCCAAAGAGCAACGCAGTGATCGCCCCGCCGTTCAGAGGCAGATCGTCAGAAATGAGGTTCGCGAGGCGCGCCCGTCGTACGAGCAGCGCCGCCAGCCCAACCCACACCGCATGCCCCGCAAATACCAACAGAGCTACGGGCGGCGCCGCGATGGATTGCGCAAGAAGAAGCGGCGCCCACGGCAAGATGCCAGCACCGATGGCGAAAAGTCGCTCCCCGCGCGACAGTAGCCCCTCGTGCTGCAAACGTGATGTCCAGCCCAGCACGGCAAGTCCAGCGGACACATCGAGGATCACCGCAACAAGGCGGAGGACGGCGAGGGCAAGCTGTTCTCCGAGAATGCCAGGGGCTGAGGCGACCGGGTCTGACGCGTAGGCCAAAATGTTGTCACCGCTCCGGAAGAGAAGCCAGCCGCGTAGCCCTAGTACCAACGCGCTTGCAATGACCGCACCGACAATAACGGTCTCAGCCTTTGGAAGAAGTCGGCGCGTAGCCATGGTCGACGCCTACTGCGCCGTGCGTGCTCGAGTTCGCTGCTCTGCGGTGAGGAGTGCACTTTGCAACTCTTCACTCAGTTGAACTTTGGCGATCGCCTGGCGCATCAGAACGGCAACAGCGCTCAGTGCCACCCAGCCGCCAGCAACCCAGATCGTGGCCGCGCGATCAGTATGCGAGCTGATCAGCCCTCCAATCCAAAGTGGCGCAACAACGAGTGAGAGGCGTCCAGCCCATCGTGCTGAACCGTTGCTAGGGCTCAGTTGCGACGCACCGGTTCCACCATGTGCCTCAGCAAGACTGGCTGTGTGCCTCGAAATGAGCCGGCCGGGCTCGCCGATGAGCGGTCCTGGGAGCGCAGCAAGGGCAACCGTGCGGTTGATTTCAGGCAGCACCACAGCAGGATGCGAGGCCATCAGCCCGTGAGCGTTCCGCAAACTTGCCTGCAGCCAACGCAGCAGAAAGAACCAGACCACTGGGATGGTGACGAGAAGAAGCATGTTTGCTGCACGTACGGTGCCAAACGCGCGTGTCGCATCCTCCTCGGTAGCTCGATTGATGGCAATCAGGTCCAGAACAGAGAAGTAGCCCAAGACCGTGCCTGCGCTGATCAGCGCCAAGAGTGCCAGAAGGAGGAGAGCGCGTCGGGCCGTTGCCGCTTTCGCCGCGGCAGAGAGGTACGGGGTCACTTGCCGCTGGTGCCCTGCTGTCGCAACACGCGCATGAGACCGTCACGTTCAAGGAGAGCGAAGCGTCGCAAACGCGCCGCGTCGACAGGTGGAATGCCATGCGCTGGGTCGGCGATGTTTGCGAGAAGTGCATCAACAGCGGTGAGCATAGAGGCTGGTGATCCCCAAAGGCCAAGGGATGCGCTGCGCGTGACGAGATCGCGCGCGAACGTTGCATCTGCTGATCCAAGGGAGAGGAGTGCAGTTGGGATCTGGGCAACATAGGGGGCGAGCAGCTCATGCTGCCACGGCCATGCAAACCCACTTGCAGCGGCGAGTGTCTTCCGTACGCTGCCGTATCCATCAGAGCGCAGGATGCGCTCCCAGGCCGCCCGCTTTGCGGCAACGTTTGGCGCTGCTACTTCAGCGGCGAGAAGCGAGCGTGCGCCGCGGTCGCTCGGGTCACGCTGCGCCTCCGCTGCAAGGCGTTCGGCACTGTTCGGTGCGCCGAATGAGGCTGCGCGCACGAGCAATAACCAGCGATGATCTTGATCAATTTCAACGCCGTCGAGCGGCGTCTCGCCAACGGCCACCTGCCAGGTTTCCTCAACATCGCGAGGCGTGACTGAGGCCATGACCATGACGCGCGACCAAACAATCCGCATCCCCTCGCTTCCGCCGCGGGCGAGTCGGGCGCGAGCCGCGTCAACGATGAGGCTCCCCCAGCGCTCGCGCTCCCCATCCGGGAGGAAGCGCAAGAGGAGTCCACCAAGTGTTGACTCCACAACGCCCTGCACAATTGACGAGTCAACTTCGTGTGGGAGTCGATCAATCAGCAACTGCGCATAGCGTGCCGCTGGGTAGCGACCATCGCGTACCAGTTCGTAGATTGCCATCCAGGTGAGCTGCCGAAGGAGGCCGTCCGGAATTGCCTCAAGCCGCGCCTCAGCAAAGCGGAGAGTTCTCTCGTCGAGACCAAGTTTCCCGACGGCAAGATCGTCATGGTTCGGAATCACCGCAAGTGGGAGTGGCCGACCTGCGGCGCTCGGCACGTCGGTGCTTGCCCCCTTCACTAGCACTTCGTGAGGTTCAATCGTTACCGTCTGCCCCTCGCCTGGGTAGAGGAGCGCAACGCGGAGGAGGTGTTCCCGCAGCACGTTGTCGCCTGAAACAACCTCTTGGGTGACCGTTAGGTTGCCGATGGTGCCGTTAGCACCTGGTGTGACCACGGCGCCGAGTCGGTTCGGTCCGCTCGTGCGCAGCCACTGCGCCGACCAGTCGGCGAGAGCAACGCCACTCCCCTCCTCTAGTGAGGCAAGGAACTCAGCGAGCGTGGCATTGCCAAACGCGTGTCGCTGGAAGTGGAGTCGGAGCCCTGCGGAGAATCCAGCCCGTCCGAGTCGTGCGCCAAGCTGCTTCAGCACTGCGCCGCCCTTCCCGTAGGTGATCCCGTCAAAATTCAAGAAGGTCTGGTCGGTATCGGCGACGGTGCCAGCGATCGGATGCGTCGTCGGCGAATCATCCTCAACGAGTGACCAACGCTTCAGTTGCACGTTGAACTCCTGCCACGCGGTGGTGTGTTCGGACCCTTCAGTGAGGCAGAGGGCGGCCGCGTAGGTGGCGAACGATTCGTTGAGCCAGAGGTCGTCCCACCAGCGCATCGTCACCAGATTCCCGAACCACATGTGGGCAATCTCGTGGAAGACCACCTCGGCGAGATCGGTCAGGTCACTTGGTGTAGGGGTGCTCAAGAAGATGTATCGCTCCGTATATGAGATGAGCCCAACGTTCTCCATTGCGCCAACGTTGAATTCGGGACAATAGACGTGGTCGAGTTTCTCAAACGGATATTCGCGCCCGAAGAGTTCGCCGTAATAGATGAATGCTTGGCTCGTCATCTTCTCAAAGAGGTCGTACGAGAGGTACTTCTCTAGAGAGCCGCGTGACCAGAGACCGACTTGAACCGGTGTTGCCCGACCCGGAATCGTCACCTCAAAGCGGCGCCCGAGGAATGGCCCTGCGGCAAAGCTAAAGAGGTAGCTCGCCAGTGGTGGGGTCTCGGCGAACGTATGTAGCGTGACACCAGCGCCCTCGGAGCTCGCCGACGTCTCGGCGCCGTTACCGAAGACCCGCCACTCGGCAGGGGCGGCAACAGCCAGCGAGAGCTTCGCCTTTATGTCAGGTTGATCAAAGAGTGGCGCCATGCGGTGCGCCTCGTACGGCTCAAAATTGGTGTAGACGTACTCACCCTGATCTTCAGGATCAATGAAGCGGAAGACGCCATCGCCGCCAGTGTCGTACGCGTTCTCAAACGACACTTCAAGGAGGTTTTCCGCACCCGCCTTAAGCTGAGCGGCTGGGAGGGTGAGGCGGTACCCGTTCCACTCAGGGGCATCGATCGTCGCGCCGTTGAGGGTGAGGCTGTGGATGGTGCGCCCGCGGAAGCAGAGGAAGAGCGACCCAACGTGCCCCGTGGCGAGGGAGAAGCGCGTGACGATGTGACCACGGAAGGTAGCTGCGTTTGCTGCGAGATCAAGCCTGAGCGAATAACGCACATCGGCAACGGCGGCGGCGCGGGCAGCGGCCTCGACCTGCGTTAAGACATCGCGTGCGTCGGCTCCTGGGGTTTCAATCGTCAGGCTCACGGGCAGATCCTAGCGCGTTGCCGGGGTAAGGGCGGCGCGCCAGGCCGCCAGATCCACCTCGCGGAGCCTCGGTGATGCGGTTAAGCCCGACGGTCGCCCGCGCTTACCGATCGGCTCCCCATCGATCTCGTGGATGTCGGCCGTGAAGTCGATCGGCCGGACGCCTGAGATCGCACTGCCCACTGCATAGGTGTCTACGCGCGACCCTGCCGCCTTGAACTCGGCGATCCGCTCCAGCGAGAGACCTCCAGAGATCACGATCTGTGCCGCCGTGGCCCCCGCGTCGTCGAGCGCGGCGCGTACCTCTGCAACGAGCGCTGGTGTCACGCCCCCGAGCTCACTAGCGCGATCGAGCCGCACCCCGCCAAGTTTGGCTCCGAGCGCCGCGGCGACACGCCTTGACTCCTCTGACTCGTCTCGGAAGGTATCCACGAGCACAATGCGTGGCACGTCCGATTCGATCTGACGATCAAATGCGAGCGCCGCCTCAACCGTGTCCCCGTAGATCAGCACGAGTGCATGTGGCATGGTGCCCACGGGAAGCCGTCCAGCGCGTTCGCTTCCAGCCGTCGTAGATGAACCGGTTGCGCCGCCAACCATCGCAGCATAGTCAAGACGATCCGCAACGTTTGGATGCACGTGTCGTGCGCCGAATGCGATCACGGGGGTTGGTGCAGCTGCGTCAACGATGGCGCGAGCCGCGGTCGCCCAGCCGGTACCGTGCGCCATCATTCCGAGGTACGCAGTTTCAAGGCGCGCAATTGATTGGTACGGCGCGCGGATGCGCAAGACGACCTCTTTCGCATCAATAAGGTCACCGTCCTTCAGCGCCCACACCGTCGCGGTGCCTGCGGCGGCATCGGCTTCAAGTGCAAGCGAGAGAAGTCCCTTCGCCTCATCGATACCGCAGAGGATGGCACCGGCGCGGCGACAGAACACCTCCATAGTTACGACTGGATTACGCCCCTCACGCGCCAACACGCGTTCTGTGCGGAGGAAATAGACATCGGCGTTCTCGCCCGAAAGCAGCGACGGGAGCGGCCGTGGGACGGGTCGCGTTGGGCGATCAAGTTCAACCATACGCCAAGCATAGCCTTGTGACGAAGGGTCGGAGCCTACCCCTCCAGGCGATCGGCAAGATCGGGAATTGCGCGCAGGAGCGACTGGTTTCGGCGCGGAGAGCCGTCGTCGGCGGGGATGCGGCCACCGATCCAGATCCATGCAGCGGTCTCGTCGAGGAGGCGGTCGGCGATCAGCACGGTACGGGCGAGTGCTTCGACGAGATCACTCTCAGTCGCCTGCTCTGCGCGGAGCTCAATGCTAAGCACCGGCCGGCCGTCTTCGGCAATGCCGAACTTTGCAAAGAGGTATTTGTCGTTCCACTCCAAAAGACGTCGGTATGCCTTCCGCAGGCCGTCACCGAGCGGTGGCGCCAAGTGCGCCCAGACGACGATCACGCCGCCCGGACGTGCGTCATGGATTAGGGAGAGGCGCAGCGCCCGACGACGCTCACCATCAAGCTCAAGGTCCCACACCGTTGCGTCATCGCGACGATGTGGTTGCGGCGCGGCAATGCCGTGACGTTCAAGCAGGGCGGGGATGGACGAAACGTCGAGGGCTTCCACGCGACTACCGCGCCGTGCGACGCTGGTTCCAGGTGCGCGCAGCCTTGATCGTCGCGCCGGCCTTGACGCTATTCGCGTCCGGCCAATCAGCGAGGCTTGCCTCTGCGTCCACCAACACGTTACGTCCTACAGCTGCGCCATCTGGCACGACCGCCTGCTTTCCGATCACGACCAGCCCAGTGGCGAGCATCTCTGGGTTCGCGCGATTTGGCGAACCCGGCAGTTCACCTACACCGACTTTCGCATCGCTGCCGACGTGTACCTCTTTGTCAATGATGGCGTGATCAATGATCGCGCCTGCACCAATGACCGCATCAAACATCACAATGCTGTCGCGCACAACCGCACCAGGGCCGACATGTACACCTGGGGATAAGACACTTCGCTCCACGATCCCCTCAATCACACAGCCGTGCGAGATCATCGACTGTTCGACTCGGGCGTCGGCGCCAATTCGTGCGGGGGCGCGCTCCTCGGAGCGCGTAAGGATCAGCCAGTCGCGCTCGTAGAGATCAAGCTCGGGCCTCGCGGTCAGGAGCGCCATGTTCGCTTCAAAATATGCGGGCAGAGTCCCAACGTCTTGCCAATAGCCGCGGAAGCGGTGGGCCATCACTTTTGCTCCACCAGCGACCATGGCTGGGAGCACATCCGCGCCAAAGTCGGGTCGAGCCTGGTCAAGCCATGCGGCCAGCGCATCCGCGGTAAACGCGTAGATGCCCATGCTGGCGAGGCGACTGGTTGGTCGCTTTGGCTTCTCTTGGAACCCAGTTACGTGGTTGCGCCCGTCAACATCAACTACACCCATACGGCGCGCATCTTCGAGGCTCACCTCGCGGACCGACACTGTCACGTCGGCACCGCTGCGCCGGTGTGCGGCAATCAAACGTTCGTAGTCCATCTTGTAGATATGGTCGCCGGCGAGCACGAGCACTGTCTCTGCACCGCTCGCAACCACTTCGCGCAGGTTCTGAAGTACGGCGTCTGCCGTGCCGCTGTACCAACTGGCGGTGTTGCCGCGGCCTACCTGCGGCTGCAATATCCGTACGCCACCGATGGTGCGGTCAAGATCCCACGGGCGCCCGCGACCTATATGGTCATTCAGCGACCGAGGGTTGTACTGCGTGAGTACGAGCACATCACTGAGCCCGCTGTTCACACAGTTTGAGAGGGTGAAGTCAATGATTCGATACTTGCCGCCGAACGGCACAGCCGGTTTCGCACGTACCCCAGAGAGCACACCGAGCCGATTCCCCTCACCACCAGCGAGGATCACGGCAACAGTGCGATCAGTACGCAGAGCAGGCACCCCCAGGTAGGTATTTCTGTATGCAGACGTACTTTCCACTCTGAAGGAGCGAAAGATGCAGATGCGGTCCTGTGACGTTCCCGGTGGAGCCAACGAAGGCGATCAGCTGCCCTGCCGCGACGTATTCCCCCGCACTGACACGCCACCTTGGCTGGCTTGATACCTTGCCATCGCCGATATGTCCGTAAATGGAGACCATGCTCTTTGAGTGGGCGATCCATATCCAGGCGAGTGGGCGCATCCCTTTCCACACAACGCAATAGCTGCAGATGCCAGCGATCATGACCTTGCCACTCGCAGCGGCGTAAATTGGCGTGCCCGCCGTTGCAGCGATGTCGACCCCGTTATGGAGGTATGGGTACGCTGCTGGGCAGGTGGAACTTCTTGGATAGATCTTCCAGCTAACGCAACCAAACTTCTGGGAGATATATGGACGAGTGCCGCCAACCGGCTTCACGAATCCAGAGCCATTATGGAGGATCGGCCATGTCCAGCCCCCTTGGTAGACGGTGGGAAGTCCAGAACCAAACTGGCCTTTGAGGAGTGCATTCACGGTTGCAGTGACACGAGCCTCTTCTGCCTTAAGGGCGGCCACAGCGGCGGCAAGTTTTGCCTTGTCGGCAATCACCTTATCCATTGCAGCTTTCTGTGCAGCGATTGCCTTCTTCTGTGCAGCGATGGCAGCGGCAAGTCGCGCCTTAGCTGCGTTGAGCAGAGTGACTTGCGTGTCGAGTGCCGCCTTCTGCTTTGCTGCAGCTACGCGCAGCTTCTCAGTTTCAGCGCGATTGGCACGAACCTGGTCTTCGATCTCGGCAAGTCGTGCCGCATCGCGGCTAATGCCGTCGGCAAGCTTCACATCTTCTGCGCCAAGCGTATTGAATCCGGCAATGTCGAGGAGGATGTCGGTAAAGCTCTGCCCGGAGAGCAGAATCCAGAGTGGTGGAGTCTGGTCCGCGATGTACGCCTCCCGAATGCGCGAGGCGAGAATCGCTTGTCGGGCGGCAAGATCGCGGGCTTTCGCGAGTTGGGCCTGTACCAGCCTGTTGATCTCCGCATCAAGTGCATTCACAGCAGCATTGAGTTTGTTCAGACCAACCTGAGCCTGCTGAACGGCGGTAGAAAGTTGCTCAACCTGCGCAGTGATGCTTGAAAGCGCTGCGGTGTTCTTCGCCAGAGCCGCGCTCGTTGAGGCGAGTTGCGCCGTAAGGGCACCTTGCTGCGCGATGAGGGCGTTAAGCGCCTTTTGCTGGGCGGCGAGCTGAGCGGCGAGCGCTTTCTGCTGCGCTAAGGCGTCGTCGAGAGGGTCACCACGAACCGGTCCGGCCTGCGCCAATCCGAGGCCAACAACGAGGAGGGGGATGGTGAGCAGGAGACTAATTCGGGCGAGCCAGGTGCGCGTGCGGTGCGTCGGCGCAGGCGAGTACTCCATGCATGACCTCCTCTCCTCCGCTACGGGAAGAGTATCAGCCTCAGCGACGGACGCCACCCCCCATGGCCAGCTCAACGAGTGAGGTGTGCGCCGCCCCAGTGGATCCGCGCCCGGCGAATGGGGCGACACCGCGGCGATAGGCGGTCCCTGCGATATCGAGATGCACCCACGGCACGGTCACGAATTCCCGCAGGAAGAGGCCGCTGCGAATCAGCGATGCTTCGCGGGAGCCCGAATTCTGGAAGTCGGCCGACCAGGTCGACATGTTCTTCATATAGGCCTCCGCTAGCGGATACGGCCAGTAGACCTCTCCCGCGCGACGTGCGGCGAGGTGGAACTCGTCCAGGAAACTGGCATCAGTACCGCAGGTGGCGGCCACCTCGCCGCCAAACGCGGAGTAAGCGATACCGGTAAGTGTCGCCACATCCACAAGATGCGTCGCACCGAGCTCGCGCTCTGCATAGTGCAGCGCGTCGCCAAGGATGAGACGTCCTTCGGCATCGGTGTTGGTGATCTCAACTCGTTTGCCATTGAGGGCCGTTACGACGTCGCCCGGTCGGGTGGCGCTTCCGCCCGGCATGTTCTCAACGCACGCTGCAACGGCATGGATCGGACGACCTGGGTCAAGCTGCGCAATCGTTGCCGCAGCCTCAAGCACCGCAATCGCACCGTTCTTGTCGTGCTTCATCTCTTCCATCTCAGCCGGTGGCTTGAGGGAGATGCCGCCCGTATCGAAGCAGACGCCCTTGCCGACCATCGCTAGGCGTCGGCCAAGCGGGTCTTTTGCGCCAGGCTTGCCGCCTGAGAGCACAACAAGGCATGGCGGATTCTTGGAGCCTTTCCCAACGGCGAGCAGCATGCCGGCGCCCATGCGCTGCAACTGCGCTGCCGTGATGATCGTGGAGCGCAGACCAACCGCACGTGCGCGATCGCGTGCCTCTTCCGCAATTCCGAGTGGCGGCATCTCATTCGCCGGGTAGTTTGACCAGCGTCGTGTGCGCACCACGCCGCTCGCAATCACTTCGGCACGACGGGCACCCTCGTGTGCGGCGGCAAGATCGGTGCCGCTTGGAACAATGATCTCCAACACGGTGAGCGCCGCGGGCTGGGCATCGATAACGCTCTTTCCGCCGATCCCTTCGTGGAATGAACCATCAATCACACCGCGCGCAATGAAGTCGACTGCGATCACCGCGGCGTCGCTCTGCTTCGCCGCCGCAGCGGAAAGTCCTGTGCCAAACGAGGAGCCGCCCTCCGCACGTAGCGCAGGAGCGGTGCTGGTCAGTGCAGCAACGATGCCGGTGGCATCAATTGCGAGTCGCGTGACCTTACGTCCGGCAAGGCGGCGCGTTGCCGCTGACGCCCAGCGCTGTAGCTCTTGCCGCCCAAAATCAACGCGAGCGCCGGCTCCAACGAGGAGGAGGTGATCAGCAGGGAGGCGACCGGCACTCGTGAGGGTGTTGCTGTACCGACTGCCAGTCCCCTCGCCAATGGCACGAAGGGCCGCGATGCGTCCGCCACTCTTGCTGTCAATCTCACGAAGATACGGCGCGTCAAGCTGGTCACTAAAGACGGGGACTGCAAGAACTCCTGCCTTGGCCGCAGCGCTCTTGGCTGTGATGATGATCCGCATCTGATCCTCCTCGCGCCGGTGACGCCTACTGCTTGCTGATCTTTCGCTTCAGGTAGCCGAGTCGGCCCCCCATGTCCACGGGCGCAAAGCCAAGCTCGCGCTCGACCGCATCCGTCGCACCGATGTTATCCAGTGCCAACTGGCGCAACTGGTCAGTTGCAACAGGGAATGGGAACCGAATAGCCTCGGAGATTCGTGCAACGAGGGTGATCAACGGCACCGGCATTGGAATGATGATGCGTCGCTTGCCAAGGGCACGCGCCACTTCACGAGTGATCTCGGCGTACGTCCAGTAGCGGGGGCCGCCAAGCTCGAACGAGGCCTTGATGCTTCCCTTCGGCGCATCCAAGACCTGCACGATCGCGCGAGCCACGTCGCCAACCCAAATCGGCTGGAAGCGACTCTTCCCGTTGCCCGGAACGGGCACGGCGGGCGCTGGAATTTTCACGAGTGCCGCGACAATGTTGAAGAAGCCATCGCGTTCACCCCAAATGAGGCTCGGCTTGAGGATCGTCCAGTCAAGTGTTGATGCGCGAACGAATCCCTCGCCACGTGCCTTGGAGCTGGCGTAATGCAGCTCAGGTCGCTCCTGTACACCAAGTGCACCGAGATGTACGAAACGCTTGATGCCCGCTGCTTCAGCGGCCGCAACCATGGTTGCGGTGCCAACGGCATTGACGCGCTCCAGGTCAGCGCCATCGTTCCAGTCGCGTGGCAGCGCAACCAGGTGCACCACTGCGTCGCAGCCGACCATCGCGGCGTCAAGCGACGCGCGATCATTGACCTGTCCAATCCTGGTTTCAAGTCTTCCTGGGGAGGCGGCAACGCGCGCCAGCAGAGCCGATGCGCGTGCATCGCTACGCACCAGCGCCGTAACGGAGTGTCCTGCGCCGAGGAGTGCTGGGAGCACGTGGCTCCCGACGAATCCCGTTGCGCCGGTGAGAAAGACTCGCGCCATAGAACCTCCCTATTCACTTCGAAGACCTCTTCGGGCCACCGCTCCAGCCTATGATGCACCGATGTTTGGCGCACTGCTCGCGGGAATGTTTGCAGGCTACGCAATCGCTGTCCCTGTCGGCGTTATTGCCGTTCTCATCATTGAGACGGGAATGATGGGCGGCCTCCGCCGAGGACTTGCCGCGGGCGCAGGTGCTGCGACCGTCGACCTGCTCTTCTGCTCGCTGGCGCTCATCGTTGGCGGCCTCCTCAGCCAGCTGCTTGCCGTTGCCTTGGTGCCACTCCAGGTGCTCTCGGGCGGGGTCCTGATCTCCATCGGGGTCCGCGGGCTCCTCTCGTTGCGCGCCGCAAGCACGAGTGCCGACGCAGCGACCGACCCGCGGGTACGTGGGGGCGCCCGTCAGCTCTATCTCCGCTTCATCGCCCTCACCGCCATGAACCCCGCAACGATCCTCTACTTCTTGGCGCTCGCCATCGGCCTCCCCGGTCTCGGGAGTGATCCGATCAACGCCGTCGCCTTCACCGTTGGCGCAGCGGGGGCAAGCCTCTCGTGGCAGCTTCTCTTGGGGGCGATTGGAGCCGCTGCAGGTCGCATCCTTCCAGAGCGCGCCATCACTGCAACGCGCATCGTTGGTCAGATGCTAATCATTGGATTTGGTACGAGCATCGCCGTGACGGCGCTGCGCAGCGTTGCTTAGCCGATCACCACATTGCGCTCCGCAGCAAGATCGCTACGCAGCGGGCGATCTATGAGGGTTCGGATGCGATAGCGAAGCGAGAGACCTGCACCATCAAAGACGGGGGGCGCATCACTCGGAATCTCAAACGTGACAAGGCTCCCCTTCGCCAAGTCACTCGTTTCTAGTGCAGCGGCGGCGATTCTTACTGGCAGTGACTTACTCAGGTCGGCATAAAGTTCAACGCGCGCACCGCGACCACCCGATGCACCTGGCCAGCGCACGTTGACCTTCAGGGCACTGCCAGGAGCTATTGGTGGAGTCGGGTCAATATCCATAGAGACTTCGCCCTCAGACCAGGCGCCCATCATCGCCGACGGGCCGAGCGTAATCACACCCGATCGAAGCAGGTCTGGATTCTGGGCAACGTCAATCACGGCCGCCACGCGCTCGTCTGCGCCTGCGGGAATATCCCACTCCACCTGGAGCGTCCACACCACCATGTAGACCCCAAGATGTACTGAGGGTGGTCCGAGCTTTGGTGCTGGTGCAAGAATCTTGAGGTCGATCTCGTCATTTGGTGCGAGTGTTGCCGGCACGGCAATTTCCATGAGCGGCACGTTGGCGATCTCGGTGGCAAGCACCTCGATCCAGGTCGTCGTGTGCTCCTGATCGCCGACCTTCTCTGTGTGCGATTGCGTGACCTCGCGTAGCAGGTGGCCCTTTAGCGCGACGCGCGTCCCTCGTGCCTTGATCTCTTTGGTGGCCCGAGCCCGGAGGTGAGCACGGATTTCTCCACCAACTTGGCTCCCAGATGTCACCTCCAGAGAACCGGAGAGTGCGCCGGTACAGGGGGTCAGAAGCTCAGCGCTGGTCAAAAACGCCAGCGGGTGCGTCCCGTCGCGCCCTGCGAGCGTCTCTCCATTGAGGCGATCGAGCGGCGCCGGTAATGAGCCGGTTTTGCCGAACTCATGCGCTCGCCCGGACGCACGCCAGATGTCGAGGAAGCTGCTAGCCACGTGCAGCTCCGTTCGCCTCAGCAGCGGCAAGGATGCTCGCCATCTCTGCAGCATCGCGCGCGACCCAGGTTGGCCGCTGCGCTGCAGGCAAGTCGTCAATCTGTACGGCGCCCACGCCCGCGCCGACGCCAGTCATTAAAAGAATTGATCGACATCCTGCTGCGTTGGCCGCTGCGATGTCGGTTGCTGGAGAGTCGCCGATCATGATCGCGTCACGAACGTTGCTCCCGTCGAGTGCAGCGGCTTGCTGCAGAAGGTCGGGGGCTGGCTTGCCAATGGCGGTCGCGCGCACTCCCGTTGCCGCCTCAAGCGCCGCCACCGCAGCACCGGTACCTGGAACCAAGCGGCCAGGGTCGGGATAGTTGGCGTCACGATTCGGCACGATCAGTGGGGCACCGGCGCGAACGGCGTCGGTAGCGATAGCCAGGTCGTGCCAATCGGCTTCGCGATCGAGGCCCACCGTCACCGCGTCAACACCCCAAACGGCGAGTGACTCAGGCCCATCAAACTCGGCGGTACGGCAGGCATCGAGCCCTGCGTCGCGCAGTTCGGCGGCGAGCCCATCTGCACCGTAAACCAAAATGTGGCGATAGTTCTTCTCAACAAAGTGCTGCGCCACGGCCGAAGCAGCGGTCACGATGCCGTGCGTTGAGAGCGGCGCGCCACACGCCTCAATGCGTGAGCGATACTCAACGCGGCGCAGGAAGCTGTTGTTGGTGACGTAGATCACGCGATCGCCAGCAGCAACGCGCTCGGTGAGGAGCGGTCCAACGCCGGGGACCGGCTCACTGCCGCGATAGACAACCCCATCCAAGTCAACACAAAGGAGCATGAGGCGATGGTAGATCAGGAGCGCGTCACCCTTCGCAACGCGAAGCGCCTGCTGGTGGACGGCAATAACCTTGTTGGCGGGCGGGATGAAGGGCGCCTCAACAACCTTGAGGCGACGCTGCGCCGGACCATTACTGCGGGGGTTGCAATCGAGGTCTTTCGTGATGGGGGCGCTCGCTCCGCTGATGACAAAATCGTCGAGGCGATCGGCACGCCAGATCCTGGCTCGGCGGACCGCATCGTCGTCATTACGGATGACCGGGGTCTTGCCGCACGATGCACTGCGCTCGGCACCTCGGTGGTCAGCGCCCGCTACTTCCGCGACGTCATCGGCGGCCCAGCGCGCGCTCCTCTCGCTGGGACTGGCGGACGCCCCCCGAGTATCGGCGGGACGGGGCCGCGGCGTGCGGCGCAGGGGAGAGATGAGGGTGATAGTGAGCGCCGTTGGCGTCCGGGGCGGGGGGCAACCCAAAAACGCGGCCCCGCAACGCGACCGCCGCGCCCCCGCTAGGATCCATCTATGAGTGAAATTGCTGACCGCATCGCCGAGTTCTTCGCCTGGATCAGCACGCTCGTCCCCGCTGTGGTCACGCCAGACTGGGCCGCGCTGATCGGTCTTCTCCCACTCTTTATTGCTCCACTCGTCCTCCTTTGGCTCCTCTCGACGGGCGGCATCTGGACTCTGGTCGGCATCACCAAGCGTGGGGCGCAGGTAAAGATTGGCGCTCCCCTCCCCACCCCAGCACCGATTGGGGTCGACGGTCGACCGCACTTCCCGGCCGGCCGTCCGTATGACACGAGTGAGGCGGCCATCTACCCAAATGGGAGCACCCGCTCGCTTCGTGGCGAACTCCTTCTCATTGCCTGCCCTGGGTGTCTGGCGGTGCGGGTGGCTGAACGCAGCACCTGCGACGCCTGCGGACTTGAGCTGCGAGCCCGAACGCCGATCGCCGTGGAGCGCCCCGCTGCACCGCCTCCTGGCGGCGCGGCTCGCGCCTAAGTGGCCACCCTCTCCTTCTATCTCGTTGTCGTCGGCACCATTGCCCTCGTGGGTGCGTTCGCGCTCTATGTGGTGCACCTCGTCCTCGTTGCGCAGGGTGACCGCGCCATCACTCCACGACTCGCGAGCGCCGCAGCATCGATGCGCGGCAACCTCGCGGAGCAGCTCGACGGTGGAGCACCAACCGCCGCAGAGTCGTCCAGTCCAATCAGCGCAATAGCGGCGGGGCTCGCCGTCGCGGCAACAAGTTCACTCGGTCTCGCGCTCATCGCACGAGCAATTGTTGTAGGCCGCGGGCCGTGGGGAAATCTCTACGAGTTCACCATCTCATTCGCCTTCGGCATTTGCGCGGCGGTAATCGTCTTTGATCGCAAGCGGCGCCTCCCGGCACTCAGCACCATCGCCTATGGCGTCGCACTTGCACTCCTCGCTTACGCGACGACGCTGCCAAATGCGGTTGTGGATCTGGTGCCTGCGTTGCAACACCCACTGCTGCTCACGATTCACGTCGGCATGGCAATGCTCAGCTATGGCATCTTCGCCTTCGCCTTTGCCGCCGGTGTCGCGTATTTATTGCAAGGTGATACCGACCGTTTTAGTTGGCTGCCACCCGCGAAGCGTCTCGACCTCGTCGCCTTTCGCGCCGTTACCGTTGCCTTTCCCCTCTTTGCTGGGATGCTCATCCTTGGATCCATTTGGGCCTCGATCGCCTGGAGTCGCTTCTGGGGCTGGGACCCAAAGGAGACATCGGCACTGGCCACCTGGCTGATCTACGCCGTCTATCTGCATGCCCGTAGCCAGCGTGGCTGGCAGGGTCGGCCCGCCGCCCTCCTCTTGGTCATCGGCTTTGTCGCGGTCCTGCTGACCTACTCCGGGAACCTCTGGTTCACCGGTCTCCACACCTACTCAGGGCTGTAACAAAGCCCCTCACGCGCTCGCGATCTTCGCCTCCCCGCGCCCGCCGTGCTCAAACCGTGCCGTAGATCATGTAACAAACCCAAAATGCAGCCAAACCACAACATGTGCGGTAACACTTGCCTGTAACACCAC
>RFPZ01000110.1 GCA_009925905.1 Candidatus Aquidulcis frankliniae | reverse complement strand
GGGTAGGCCTCGACGTTGGCGAAGAGCGTCCGCAACGAGCTGGTCAGCATGTTCTCAGCCTTGGCCTGCGCTGCAGTATCACCGGAGGTGCCGGCGTTTACAGCCGCGGCGCGCGCCTTAGTGACGCCTTCAAGAACACCCTTCTCAAATCCCATCTGGCCCTTAACGGCATCAACAAGATTTGGAATGAGGTCGTACCGGCGCTTGAGCTGCACTTGGATTTGGCCCAGTGCCTCATCAACACGGTTGCGCCCATTCACGAGTCCGTTAAAGGCAGAGATCCCAACGAGTGCAAGTATTCCAACGATTACGAGAACTGGCAGTAGCCCTTCCATGGCATCCCCCTTCAACTTCACCTGTGGCGGCATGTGTCGCCTCTGCTGAGTATACGACCACTTCCTGCACGAACTCCGGGTCGTTTGACGACCCCCCGGGGGGTAGGCGTAGGCTGCATAAAGCAGCTGGGTTGAGCCCTCGGAGGGCTCCCCTGGTGCGGGTGCAGCCCGGCTTCCTGGGCCCCCGCGTGAAAGGCACTGAACAATGAACGTACTGTTGGTTGGGACCGGCACAGTCGGCGAAGCAGTCGCGCACCTGATCAAAGGAAAGAAGTGGCTCGGCACCCTCACCCTGGCGGACTACTCGCTCGACCGCGCACGCACGGTGGCCGACGCGGTTGGCGCGGGGTACAAGGTGGCCCAGGTTGACGCCGGGAACGCCGCCCAGTTGAAGGAGCTCATCGCAAGCTCCAAGGCGGACCTCGTCTTGAACGCCGTGGACCCGCGGTTCGTTCCTGCCGTCTTTGATGCGGCCCTCGAGGCCGGGGTGCATTACATCGACATGGCGACAAGCCTATCGATTCCCGACGCGGCAAATCCATACACCGTTCCGGGCCTCATGCTCGGCGCCTACCAAGAGGAGCGCAAGAAGCTCTGGGAGGATCGCGGCAAATTGGCGCTGATCGGAATGGGCATGGACCCGGGACTCTCCAACATCTTCGCCGCTTATGCGAAGAAGTGGACCTTTGACGAAATCTCTGCCGTGCATGTGCGTGATGGTGGTGACCTCCGCATCGAGGGCTATCCCTTTGCAACCGTCTTCAGCCTCTGGACCGTTATCGAGGAGTGCTTGAACCCGCCGATCGTATGGCGCAACGGCAAGATCGAGGTGCGCGAACCGTTCAGTGAGCCCGAGGACTTCGTCTTCCCAGAAGGGGTCGGCCCCGTCATGTGCGTGAACGTTGAGCATGAAGAGGTGGTCCAACTGCCACGCAGCATGAAGGCCGATGTGATCACCTTTAAGTACGCACTTGGCGCCGACTTCATTGAGACACTGCAGCTTCTGCACCGACTCGGCCTCGACGGAAAGAACCCAATCAACGTGAAGGGTGTCCAGGTTGCACCGCGCGACGTAATCGGTGCACTCTCCCCTGATCCGGCAACGCTTGGAAAGAGCATGATCGGTCGAGCGATCGTGGGAACACTTGTCAGCGGCACCAAGGATGGTCGGCCTCGCGAGACCTTCCACTACCAAGTGTGCGACGCAGCAGAGACGATGGGGCGCTACAACTTGCAGCCCGTCGCCTGGCAGACCGGTGTGATGCCGGTGATGGCCATGGAACTGATCGCCGAAGGCGTCTGGGGTGGTGCAGGGGTGAAGTCACCAGACATGATGGATCCCGATCCATTCCTTGACATCTGCGAGGACTACGACGTGACCGTCAAGCTTGAGCATCGGCTTCCAGGCCGCTCGATTCTGCCGGCAACAGAGCAGCCACCAGTTGGGGCGAAGTCGGTCACGGTAAAGGGCTCGTCAAGCCCGACCGATTCTGCCTACTCGGCAGCCGCAACCGCGGCACTCTCCGCACCAGTCTCGTACCCCGAGACCGACGCCGAGCGGCAGGGGCGAGGCGGGCGCTAGAATCCGCCCGAGCCACGAGCCGCCGCAAGGCCGATCGGGCAGATGGGGGGAGGAGAGTTGCCGATGACGAGCTCCGTCGTGCTGCGCACGTTACCGACGCCCGATTCGTTCCGCGTCCCACCGCGCCTTGAGGGGCTGCGCCGCGTCTCATACAACCTCTGGTGGTCGTGGCACCCCGAAGCCCGCGCACTCTTCCGTCGCATTCATGAAGCCCGTTGGATCGCGACGCGTAATCCAGTCGCAGTATGTTCTGGTCCGATTGACTGGGAGCCACTCCTTGAAGATCCGAAGTTCCTCATGCAGGTTGATGAGGTAGTTGCGGCATTTGACAACTACATG
>RFPZ01000109.1 GCA_009925905.1 Candidatus Aquidulcis frankliniae | reverse complement strand
CCACAAGGGAACTGAGGCTCTCAATGATGGTTCCAATACTGCCTCGGCGCGGCCTGCCAACCGTCAGTTCCGTGCTGTGGGTGGTCATGAGAGGGCGAGAATAGCACTCGTCCCCCCTATACTGCCCTTAACGAGGCCCCTACTGAAGGAGGATCACTGAGCATGAACCCAATCGCACGTCTCCGCGCCCGAGCTGCTGCTCGATATCAGGCCGCCGACAAAACCGCCCTCACCAACCTGTCGTTCGTCCTTGCTATTGCCCTCACAGGTGTGCTCCTTGTAGGAGTGGCGAGCTACTCTGTCTATGACAGCACGTGGGCCCCTGCGGTTGAGGTCAACAACGCGTCAATCAATAAGGCGGAGGCAAAGGCGCGCGCCGAGGTGACCGCCTTCCGCATTGCGCTACAAGGCTCACGTATCCGCGCTCGGGTTGCCGCAGGCACAATGACCAATAGTGCGGGCGACGCTGCCCTTCAGGCACTCAATTCGCAAGCGGAGGCAATTAGCAATCAGGTCACGACCGACATGGTTGACACACTCCTCATTCGTGACCTCGCTGCTGCGAATGGTGTAACGGCCGACCCAGCCGTCGTTGCCAGCGAATGGGCTAAAGAGACAACGCTTCCAGAGTTGCGCCTCTTCCGCCGTATCAGCATCGACGCCGCGGATGATCCAACCACGAAGCAGCCAACCGCCGCCACGCGAGCCGCTGCAAAGGCGAAGGCTGAGGCGATACTCGCCGAAATCAAGGCTGGGGGCGACTTCTCTACGATCGCAAAGCGTGACTCCGATGACTCATTTGCTGAACTCGGTGGTCTCGTCGGTTGGACCGCGAAGAGCGAAGATCCAACCGGCGATCTCGGCTACGAGGCGGCGTGGGCACTCGTCCCGTCAGCCGACGGATCAACCCAGCCAATGACTGAAGTGATCGAGCGTTCTGAAGATCAGTTTGTGATCTTCCGCCTGGAAAAGTTCCAGGCAGCAAAGCTTGATCCAGATTTTGAAAAGCAGATCAGTGACGCTGGAATTGATCGCGGTCTCTACGAGCGCATGACCGAAGAGCGTGCCTTGCAGACGGCCCTCAGCGACAAGATCACCGCACAGCTGCTTGCCGGTCCAGTAGAGCAGCGTGAAGTTAGCTATGTGGCGGCCACCGTTCCGGAGCAGGATGTTGAGCAGGTTCAGGTCAGCCATATCCTCTTTAGCCCAAACGACGATCCGAACACTGCAGGAGACCTTGCGGATACGGATCCGGCCTGGGTCGCGGCTGAGAAAGAGGCGAACGATCTGATCGCTCGCCTAAACAATGGTTCCAGCTTTGAGACTGAGGCGAAGGCGAGTGACGACAAAACCTCCGGAGCCGACGGCGGACTCTTGGCGTGGGCACCAAAGGGGACCTATGTGCCAGAGTTTGAGTTAGCGATTTGGGCCGACGGCGTGGAGCGCAACGACATCCTTGGTCCAATCAAGACCCAATTTGGGTATCACGTGATCAAGTTCGATGCACGCCGACCCTCGTTGAAGGATCGACTTGACGAGCTCGCCACGGCGCTTGCGGCTGATGGGGTGGACTTTGAAGAGGCCGCAACCACGGCGACGAATACGATTGAAGAGCTCACCTTCGCGAGCCCAGGCTACGTGCCGAAGTACACCGTGAATCCTGAACTTGGAGCCGTGGTGTGGGGTCTGAAGGCGGGTGGCACGAGCGCTGTGGTCGAGAGCTCAAACACCTATCTCATCGTGCATGTCGATGGTGTGGAGATGCGCGAGTTGACGGCCGATCAGATCACTGGAATCAAGGCGAGCGGTTTCTCGATCTGGCTCGACCTCTATCGCTCCGCTGCGCGTGTTGCTATCGACGGGTCCGTTGTGCAGGAGGCTGGGGCTTCGCCAACTCCGTGACCGCGAAGGAGCGCAGCGCTTCCATAGATGCACTCATTGCGGCCGCGCAACGCGCCGATGCGACGCTTGATCCTGCAAACGGACTCGCGATCATTGCGTTACGCAAGTGTGGTGCTACCGCCATTGATACTGCTCAACCACTCATCCTGCTGCTCGACGACGCTGATGGTGCGGAGGAACTGCCTGGTCGAAGCGGAACGGGCTGGGATCTTCTCGCTCGTCTCTACGGTGCTGAACGATCGGTAGTGCTCCTCCCAAGTGGGAGCGTCAGCACCATCGACGGATGTAGATCCAATGGCACCAAGGGGGATCAAGCCCTCTATCTGGCCGCGGTTGCACCGCTTGCCGCGTTCGCCACCCCATGGACGATGCCGTGGCTTAGCGCTCGCCTCCGTGCACCCGATGGCTGCCCGTGGGATCGCGAGCAGACCCACTCCAGC
>RFPZ01000108.1 GCA_009925905.1 Candidatus Aquidulcis frankliniae | reverse complement strand
TCGCGCGCTGATCTTGCACGCACGAAGGCGAGTGCGGCAACGATCGGGATAAGGATGCCGAATTGCGGTTTCAGCACCGCGGCCAGCGCTGCCAGAATCGCGCCGCTCACCGTCTTCCCGCGGATGAGCGCGGAGAGCGAGAAGAGGAGCGCAGTGGTCCCGATGGAGTCGACCTGGCCCCATACCGCCGAGTCGAGCCAAATCATTGGCCCAAACGCCATCGCGGCGGCGGCAACCAGTTGGCTACGGCGTGATGCGCCGAGGTCGCTTGCGAGTTGCGCAGTAGCGATCACAAGCAGACCGTCGGCAAGGATTGCCGGGAGCTTGATCAACGCACCAGGATCGGTACTACCGGTAATGAGCGCGCCAAGCGATCCAAGTGCCCAAAGGATCCACATGTAGCCAGGGAGGTAATCGACAAAGATTCCTCGGGTGTAGAAGCCCCATGGGCCGCGGGTCCCTAACTCGGATGCCCACGATCGAAATGAGTTGAGATCCGCTGCGAATCCGGCGTCTGGAGGGAGCGCCACGTATGCGATGATCACCCGCAGAAGAATTCCGAGTGCAGCAATCAACGCAAGTGTGCGAAGGCTGACCTGATCGGTTGGCCGACGAGTCGTCTGAGAAGTCATTTGCCGAGTGTAGCCGTGAAGGGAGTTCTGGAAGGTGCCACTACAGGAGCTCTCGCTCTTCTTCCCGTGCCACAACGAGGCCGAGAACCTCGAAGCACTCGTCGCCGATGCGCTCACCGCGCTTCCTGCCCTCGCGACAACCTATGAGGTCATTCTCGTTGATGATGGCTCCCGTGATGACACTGCTCGTGTAGCAGAACGCCTGGTACGGCAGCATGGCGAGGTTGTCCGCTTGATCCGCCACGAAGTGAATCGCGGATACGGTGGTGCACTTCGCTCAGGCTTTGCCGCCGCTCGATATGGCCATCTTGCGTACACCGACGGCGACCGGCAGTTTCGCATCGCCGACCTTTCGCGCCTTGTTGATGTCGCGGGGGCCACGAAGTCACCAGTTGTCATCGGTTATCGGTTGCAACGCGCCGATCCGCCCCTGCGGCTCGTATACGCGACGATCTACCGTGCTGCCAATCGAATCTGGTTTGGTCTTCGCGTTCGCGACGTTGACTGCGCCGCGAAACTCTTCCAGCGCGACGTGTTGCGCGGCATCAACGTGCACTCCGACGGCGCCTTCTTCTCAGCCGAACTGCTCATTCGTTTGCGACTTGCTGGTGTGAACATCGCTGAGGTTGGTGTGCCGCACTATCCGCGCACTGCTGGG
Organism: Candidatus Aquidulcis frankliniae; assembly: GCA_009925905.1. Classification (GTDB taxonomy): domain Bacteria; phylum Chloroflexota; class Limnocylindria; order Limnocylindrales; family Limnocylindraceae; genus Limnocylindrus; species Limnocylindrus frankliniae. Next base: position 1,060 of record RFPZ01000108.1, on the reverse strand, counting down.
TCGCCGACAGGGGCACGTATCTCCGTGATTTTGCGCGCTGTTCGTGATTTTTGGTCGCTGCGCATTGGACTTTGGTTGAACCGCTCTAAAACCCTTGCGCGGGGGCGATCGCTGCTCGACGACTAGCGCGTCGCTGGTGGCTCCTCGCCATCAAGTGAATTCACAAAATCACGGAAGAGCGAGAGTCGTTCCTCTTCTGCCGCCTCTGGAACGACCCCCTCGGTTGAGAGCAGCTCGGTTGAGATAAAGATTGGTGCGTCCGCGCGAAGTGCTAGCGCTACGGCGTCACTCGGCCGCGCGTCAAGCTCCGCCTCTTCGCCGCTTGGGGCAACCATCAGCATCCGCGCACGAAATGTTTCTTCGCGAATCTCTGTGATGCGCACCTCGCGCAACGTCGCGCCGAGCGCGCGAATGGCCCGAAGGGCGAAGTCGTGTGTAAGTGGGCGCTCTGGGGTGTGCACTGGCCTCGTTGGGGCCGATCGGGATTGGCAAGTATCGCGGCTCTTCGGCGTCGCGAAGGAGCAGCACGTGGGTGCCAGAGATCATCTGGATGCGCACTCCGTCAACCACCGCGCGTCGTAGTTCCATCTCGCTATGATCGCATGCTTACGGCGTCGGAATTGGGGTTTCAATCACAGGGTCAGGAGTTGGGTCAACGCTCGCTCCGGGTTCTTGTGTCACCTGTTTACCAAGGACGGCGCTGCGTACCCGTCCGGCCTCAGCCCAGACAAACGTTGGCGCACCGCCATCAGCGGCGGGGAGGATGTACCCGCCGAGAATATCGCCAGCTGGCCCAACCTGATCGCTGATGATGTATTGCGCGAGCATTGCGCCGGATGCTGCCTTGCTGTACGCGATCACCCGGTGCGCGCTGTTGTCCCAGACGTACACGATCCCAGTGCGGCTCGCCCCTGCGGACATCACCAGCGTTGGCGTAAGGAGCGGGCGGAGAACCTCGTCACCAATTGCCGCTGGGGCCCAATCGTCGGCAGCCCCGCCTGAGTAGCGGCGAAGTACGCCGTCGATTGTCATGTACACGTCGCCGTCAATGGCGATGCTA
>RFPZ01000107.1 GCA_009925905.1 Candidatus Aquidulcis frankliniae | reverse complement strand
TAATCCGGAAAGAGCTCAAACGGCGCATCTACTCCCGCGTTCAAGAATCCAAGCTGCTCTGCGACTGCCTCGAGGCCATCGGGATCGGCGGATGCAAAGAGGCTCGCAAACATTGCAACTCCACCAGCGATTACTAGTCCTATTGCCATGCGCCGTACTGGAGATGCCTTGGGTGGCGAAGCAACACCGCTCAGAATATCTGGTGCGGTTTGTGCAATGAACGTGAGCGCTGCGACGGTTATCAACGCTTCGCCAATACCAATGAGTGCATGAACGCCAAGCATGGCGGGTAGCCCTACCGCAACGTTGGTCGTTCCAGAGAGGCCAAGTTGCAACGTGGTAAACCCCGCCGCTGCAACAACGGCAAGCCAGGCTGCCGCTCCGGCGCCAAAAATGGTGACGCTACGGCTGCTGCCAAGCGCAGTTCCAATGCCGCGAGCAACAAACGAGCCGCCGAGTGTGCCGATGATTCCCATGTTGAAGATGTTGGCCCCGAGCGCCAGGAGGCCACCATCCTGGAAGAGGAGCGCCTGGATACCAACCACCGTCGCCATCACGATCGTGCCAGCCCACGGACCAAGCAGATAGCCGGCGAGCACCCCGCCGAGGAGATGGCCACTGGTGCCCGTGGCAACAGGGAAGTTGAACATCTGTGCAGCAAAGATGAACGCGCCGAGCACCCCCATCAGGATCGGTTGTGACGTAATCAACTGCACATCGGTACGGCTTGTCTTGCGAACAGCAATGCCGATGAGTAGCGCAGTGGCAACCCACAGGAGGAGGGATATCTGTGGCGAGAGGAACCCGTCAGGGATGTGAAGCTGTGGGTACATCGAACCTCCTGCTGATTTGGCCCTGTCGGCCGAACGCTGCACGGAGTCTATCGCAACACGTTGCAATAAGCGATCCCGTATCCTCTCCTGAATGAAGCGGAGCCACGAGCCGGAAGGAAGCCTTGCCACTCGCCTGCAGGCGGCGGTGCAGGCGCGCGGCCAGCGCTGGACCGAGCAGCGGCAGCTGATCGCTGACGTGCTCGCCGCCTCCGACGGTCATGCGACCGGGGCTGAATTGGTTGAGCGCGTGCGGGCTGCTGATCCCTCGGCCACCCCGTCGACGGTCTACCGCACCCTTGCCGCGATCGAGCGCGCCACGGGGTACGCCGCCGACCTCGACCACCTGTCGCTGCAGGGGCGCTGCCCCTCGTGCCGGGCCGCCGCCGCACGGTAGACTCAGCCCGATGGCGCACCGCATGTGTGCCGCACAAGTGAGGATGGACCCATGGCTGAGAAGTTGAAAATCACGTACGCCACCCTGAACGACTCCAACGAAGAGATTCATATTGGGTATGAGGCCGGCCTCGCGCAAGCTCGCGCGCTCATGGGCGGCGCACACGGCAACTTCATCAACGGCAGTTGGTCCACCGGAGGTGACACCTTCGTCAAGAAGTCCCCAATCGACGGCAGCCTTGTTGGCACATTCAGTAAGGGTGATCGCAACACCGCCAAGACCGCGATCGCCGCGGCGAAGGCTGCTTACCCGGCTTGGTCGAAGCGACCGTGGCAGGAGCGCGTTGCGCTGATTCGCGCGGCCGCTGAACTGATTAGCGAGCGACAGTTCCTTTACTCCGCGCTCCTCTCTATTGAGGTAGGGAAGAATCGCCTCGAGGCACTCGGTGACGTCGAAGAGACTGCCGACTTCTTCCGCATCTACGCGGGTGAGGTTGAGCGCAATAAGGGCTACGTCCACACCATGGGAAACCTTGGTGACGCAAAGGTTGAAACAACCACCGTTCTCAAGCCGTACGGAGTGTGGGCGGTGATCAGCCCGTTCAACTTCCCGTTCGCCCTCATGGGTGGGCCAGTTGGTGCGGCGCTCGTTGCCGGCAACTCGGTCGTGCTGAAGCCGTCGTCTGACGCGCCGCTCTCAGCGGTACTCCTGTCGCAGGCTATTAGCGATGCGGGCATTCCCGCTGGCGTCTTCAATATGGTGATGGGACCTGGCGACAGCGTCGGTGCCGAACTCCAGGAGAGCCACGACGTTGCTGGAATCACCTTCACCGGCTCGTCCGAGGTAGGCATGCAGGTGTACCGATCGTTCGCCAAGAACTATCCGAAGCCGGTCATTGTTGAGATGGGTGGCAAGAACCCAACGATCGTTTCAAAGAAGGCAGATCTTGAGAAAGCGGCCGAAGGGGTGCTCCGTTCGGCGTTCGGGCTCGGCGGACAGAAGTGCTCGGCAAACAGCCGCGTCTACGTTGAAGCCTCGGTGCATGACGAATTTGTGAAGCACCTCGTAGAGAAGACGAAGGCGTTGAAGGTCGGTGACCCGACGGTGCGCGGCGTCTTCCTTGG
>RFPZ01000106.1 GCA_009925905.1 Candidatus Aquidulcis frankliniae | reverse complement strand
GTGGTGATCGGCCCCTCGATCACGGGAGTCGCTGAGCCACTCGCCGCCCCCGGAGTGGCGGGTGCCGTTGGCCTGCTGACCGGGCTCTCGGCCCTGGGAGGCGCCGCTGCCGCACCACTCCTGGCTACACGCCTCGTCCCGCGCATAGGTATTCCACGGGTAATGAGGGTCGGATTCGTAGCAGCAGCGGTCGCCGCTGGCGCAATGATCGTTGTCTCCACGGCGATTGGCCTCGCCCTTGCAAACACGCTCCTTGCCGCTGCTGCAGCGCTGCTGCAGGCGATGGTCTTCACCTGGTTGGCCAGCTCGGTCAGTGAGCGCCTTCGCACCGCCGCCCTCAGTCTTTCGCTCTTCCCCCTCTATGCGGGCGCGGTCGTTGGTCCGCTGGTCTCCTCGGCAGCAGCCGCCATCGGCACCTCACGGCCGGGCGATGAACTCGCCCTCACCCCAGTCTTTCTCGGATCCGCACTGCTCCTCACGCTCGGAGTCGTTGCAGTGCGCCGCCTCCCACCAGGAGAGCCCAGCGCGCGCTAGTCTGCGTACATGAAACAGGTAGAGACCGTCCTTGGCCCAATTAGCTCCGCAGACCTTGGCCTGACGCTAACTCACGAACATCTGCTGAATGACGTCCTGTCTTGGTGGCATCCACCGCTCGACGATTCGCCGCGCTCGCGCGAGCTTGTCGACGAGAAGGTCTCGATCGCCAACATCTGGGAGCTTAAGCACGACCCGTTCATCAATAAAGACAACTGCAGCATGCAAGACATTGAGCTCGCGATCAAAGAGGTCCAGCGCTTTGTTGATCAGGGTGGCAAAACAATCATCGAGACGAGCGCCGATGGTAATGGTCGCAACCCCGAGGGGCTTGCCACCATCAGCAAGCGCACTGGTCTCAACATCATCATGGGCACTGGTTACTACCTTGACTCGTCACAACCAGCAGAGAACGACGCCAAGAGTGAACACGACATTGCCAACGAGCTGATCCGAGACCTCACTGAAGGTGCGCGCGGCACCAGTGTCAAGTCGGGGATCATCGGTGAAATTGGCGTCGGTAGTGAGTTCACTGCGCGTGAACGGAAGTCACTTGCTGGTGCGTGCATCGCGCAGCGCGAGACGCATCTTCCAATGCAGGTGCACATGCCAGCATGGTTCCGCTACGGCGACGAGGTGCTCGACTTTTGCGCAGCGCACGGTGTACCGATGGAGAGCATCGTGCTCTGCCACTCCAACCCGAGCGGCGACGACCACGAATACCAAACGCGGCTGTTGAAGCGCGGTGCCTATCTGCAGTACGACATGATCGGCATGCAAGTCTTCTACGCCGATCAGCAGGCGTCGTGCACGAGTGACGAAGATGATGCCCGCAACATTGCGCGCCTGGTGCGAGATGGATTCGGCGAGAAGGTGTTGATGTCGCAAGACATCTTCTTGAAGACGTTGCTGCGCTCATACGGCGGCCCAGGCTACGGTCACATGGTCGAATTCTTCTTGCCACGACTTGCTCGGCACGGGGTGCCGATCGAGCAGGGGATAGGCATGATGACCGCGAACCCGCGCCGGCTCTTCGAATCGGCGAGCTAACTCGGTGGTAAAGGTCCAGACGGTTACCGGCCCAATTGAGAGCGCCGAGATGGGCCTCACCCTCACGCACGAACATCTCTTCAATATCGTCACGCCGTGGTGGCATCCGCCCTATGACGACTCCGCTCGCTCAAAAGAGCTTGTCGACGAGAAGGTTTCCATCACCAACATTTGGGAGCTCCGACACGACCCGTTCCTGAACAAGGACAACTGCGCCCTCGACGACATTGAATCAGCCATCGCTGAGGTAAAGCGATTCGCTGCCCAGGGCGGCCGCACCATTCTGGAGGCCTGCGCCGACAAGGGCAATGGTCGTGACCCCGAAGGTCTGGCACGAATCAGCCGTGAATCGGGCCTGAATGTCGTCATGGGGAGCGGCATCTTCCTCGACCCTGTGCACGGCCCCGAGCACCTCGACGGGAGCGTGCGCGAGATCGCTGACCGCATCGTTCGCGACATCACCGTGGGCGCACATGCCCGGCTGGTATCGCCTTGGCGACGAGGTGCTTGACTTCGTTGCAGAACAGGGGGTGCCGATGCAGAGCGTAGTGCTCTGCCACTCCAACCCGAGCGGCAACGATTTCGAATACCAGACGCGCCTCCTTAAGCGCGGCATCTATTTGCAGTACGACATGATCGGTATGCAGGTCTTCTACGCCGATCAACAGGCCGCCTGCACGAGCGACGAAGATGACGCACGCAACATTGCTCGCCTCGTACAGGCTGGCTTCGGCGACCACGTGCTGATGTCGCACGACATCTTTATGAAGATCCTTCTGCGATCTAATGGCGGTCCGGGCTATGGACACATCGTGGAGTTCTTCTTGCCGAGG
>RFPZ01000105.1 GCA_009925905.1 Candidatus Aquidulcis frankliniae | reverse complement strand
TCGGCCTCGCCTACGCATGGCGCAAGGGGGTCTTGGCATGGCGATAACGCGCGACCCAAAGTTCAGCAACCTGCCTGAGGTGCAGCCAGACGGCAGCGTTCAGTCACCGGCAACCGTTGGCAACACGTTGTGGAGCACCGACGACCCACGTGCCTACGGCGGACTACCACTCGAAGCACATCCGAACCTTGAGCTCGCGCGCTACGACGCGACCGGTGACGGCCGTGTTGATGATGCGCGCTGGGGCGGTGCACTCTCTGCGATTCCAACAAAGGCCGACGTTGTGCTCGACCTGATTCGCGCCAACAGCTTGTGGCCGCTTCTCTCTGGTCTCGCCTGCTGCGCAATCGAGATGATGTCAACTGCAACACCAAAGAACGACATTGATCGCTGGGGCATGTTCCCGTTCCGCGCGAGCCCACGTCAGGCTGACGTGCTGATTGTTGCGGGAACACTTACTACCAAGATGGCCGAACCACTGATTCGTTTATGGGAGCAGATGCCTGAACCGAAGTGGGTCGTTGCAATGGGCGACTGCACCTGCTCTGGCGGACGCTACAAGCGCAGCTACTCCGTGGTGCAAGGGATTGATCGCGTCATGCCTGTTGACGTGTACATCCCTGGTTGCCCGCCACTGGCCAGAGCGCGCGATCGGACCAACCGTTCCGAAGGGGATCTAAGTGGATCGCCGTCTCGCCGCACTCCTGCAGGAGAAGTTTGGTGAGCGACTACTTGCGCCAGTGCGCCAGCGATATGACGAGAGCGAGATCCGAGTTGCGCTCAAAGATGCAACCGATACGTTACGCACATTGCACGACGATCCGGCGTTCAGATTCGAAATGCTGATCGATCTCTGCGGCGTTGATACCGGCGAAGAGATGCAGGTCGTGTATCACCTCTCCTCATCAACGAGCGGCGATTGGTTGCGCGTGATTGTTCCAGGTCTTGATCGAACCGCACCACGCATCGCATCGGCAACATTCATGTGGCCAGGTGCCGAGTGGATGGAGCGCGAGGCGTACGACATGTTCGGCATCACCTTCGAAGGGAATCGCGATCTACGACGCATCTATATGCCAGACGATTACCGCAGCTACCCGCTGCGCAAAGATTTCTATCTCGCTGATGACGCATCGCGTTCGCCCGCGGCCGGCGTGCGCAACATGGAGCGCGCGGGAACACCGGCCGACGCAACCGCAGCAACCGTGCTGCGCAAGAGCCCAGGGGTATAGCGATGACACAGCAGATGCGCCCATCGCTCGACGAGTGCTCCGCGTGATCATCAAGGTGAACGGCGAGAAGGTTGTCGATCTCGATCCAGTGCTCGGCTACTTGCACCGCGGAGTTGAGAAGCTCTGCGAGAACGCCGACTACCACCAGGCGATCTGCTATACCGACCCGCTTGAATATGTGAGCTCACTCTTCTGCGAGGCCGCACCAGTCGCCGCCTTCGAGAAGTTGATGGATGTCGATGTGCCGCGTCGTGCGCAATACATTCGCGTTCTCACGATGGAGCTCAACCGCATCGCCAGCCACACGCTCTTCCAGGGCTGGATGGCGCTTGACCTCGGCGGCATCACCCCGATCCTTTGGGCGTTTATTGAACGCGACGAGATCGTCGATATGCTCGCTGCCCTTACCGGCCAGAAACTGCTCTACAACTACTACCGAATTGGCGGGGTGAACGGCGACTTGAACCACGAGTTCATGAGCCGACTTGGCACCTGGATGAGTCGCGCAGCTGCCCAGATCGACTCCAATCTGGCCCTGATCAACGAGAACGAGATCTTTGTGCGCCGCACGCGCGGCCTCGGCGTTCTCGATGCAAAGACGGCACTCAAGATGGGCGTCACCGGTCCAAACCTTCGTGCGAGTGGCGTGCCGTTCGACTTGCGTCGCGATCGCCCCTATCTCGTTTACCCAGAGCTGGAGTTCGACGTGCCGACCCGCGACGAGGGCGACTCACTCGCCCGCTATCTGGTGCGCATGGACGAGATCAAGCAGTCGATCCGCATCATTGACCAGGTTCTTCACGAGATGCCCGACGGTCCAGTGATGGCGAAACTGCCGCGTCTTCTTCGCCCGCGACCAGGCCGCGCCTTCGGCGCGGTTGAAGGGCCACGCGGCGTCTATGGCACGTACGCCATCAGCGACGGCACCGACCAGCCGTTCCGCATGCGCATTCACGACCCATCATTTGTGCACCTGCAGCTCGTTGGGGCGGAGTCGACAAGTGAGCGGCGCATCGATGGCCTGGAACCGTCTCACACCAGCAGGTCGCGTCCTCGCCGTGCTGCTCCCAGTGCTCGCGATCGGCGGCGCACTAACAACCGTTCTTCTCGCTACGTTTGGTGGCGCTGTCGCCGCAACCATCGGCGCAAATTTGCCGATCGTGCGCTTCCTCGTTGCCTCGGTCGTTACCTTCCTTATTTCAGTTCCCGTCGCGTTCCTCTTGATCTACATGGAGATGAAGATCATTGCGCTCATGAACCTGCGCATCGGGCCCGATCGCATTGGCCCAGCCGGCGCGGTGATGAGCGTGGTGCACGGCCTCAAGGTGCTGATGAAGGAGGA
>RFPZ01000104.1 GCA_009925905.1 Candidatus Aquidulcis frankliniae | reverse complement strand
TCATCACCGACGGCGTTGACCATGGCGACGGGGGCACCGAAGCGTGCTGCCTGCACCGCCTGGTTCGCACCCTTCCCGCCGAAGCCCATCTGGAAGCGATCGCCTACCAGGGTCTCGCCCGCGTTAGGGATAACCTTGGCGTACGAGATCAGGTCCATCATGGTGCTGCCGACGACAAGGATCCGTGCTGTGCTCACGTTCGACGCATCTCCTTTGTGGCGGGCGGCGATGCCCAGTGCGGCTCACCGATCGGCGAGAACAGGATGATGCCCCTAAATGCTCCTGAGCGCACGCCTTGACGCGTGTGGCGCACCGACCAGGCTCGCCACGCGGAACCTAGCGCATTCGGATCTTCTGCTTCGCGATTTTCGTAGCCCCAGCTGGAAGGTGGCGGTTCTCGAACCAAACAACGATTCCGTAGAGCTTGCATGCGACGCAGATTCCGGTGATGGCCAGGAACGACTGGAGTGTGGCGACAACTGCCACCAGTGCGACCGCAACCAGGTCAGCGGCCCATACGGTGTGCGCAATCACTCCGAAGAAGATCATGGTGCCGCCCATCACCTGCGCAAGGCGCAGACCTGGAACAGGCTGAAGGTCGGTAGTCTTTGGCGCAGCGATTACGCCGCGTTCACGCAAGATGCGGAATGGCAGTGCGAGCAGACTGACGCGCAGCGCGGTTGCTGCACTCAGGAGCATCGCCAGTGAGATCACCAGGATTACTCCGATACCAATCTGCTCTGTTGCCGGCTGTAGGTAGAGATACGTTGCCGCAAGAAGGAGCACGACGCTCAGACCTGCTCCGGAACGGAATCCTCGCGAGTCGGTCATCTGTGACATGTGTGACACCTCAGGCTCAATGGTTGGTGCGGCGCGAACTGCGCCGATAGAGCCTGATCGACCGGGGCGGGCGTTTAGCGCGCGAGCGGTCGCAGGCCGGGAGCATGCGAGCGTCGACAGATCGACGGCTCACCGGCGACGGATGCAATGAACTCTGCTGCACTCATGGCTGCCATCGTAACCTGGATGTTCGCGACTTACTTACTGCGCAGACTTGCAATAGCCTTCTGCGCGGTCTCAAGTCCGAGGAGCGCACAGTGAATACGCGTAGGACCTACCTCGACGCCGAGCAGCTCCATGACAAATGGACTACCCATGGCCAAGACCTCTTCAACGCGCTTGCCGCGAAGTTCGTCGGTAATGAGTGACGTACCCGCCTGCGAGATGGCGCAGCCGCGACCACTGAAGGCAACGTCGGTGACGACGCCTGCTTCATCAAGCTGCAACTGCAGGTTGATGACATCGCCGCAGTTTGGATTGCGACCTTCAAGACTCACACTCGGCGCGGCAAGCGGCGCCTGATTGTGTGGTCGGCGATGGTGTTCCAGGATCTGTTCCCTGTAGAGATCGTCCATGCCACCCATCGCTTAGCTCTCAAATATCTTGCGCGCCTCGCGCAAGCCCTCAAAGAGTGCATCGAGATCTTCATGTGTGGTGTACGGAGCAACGCTCACGCGCGCTGAGGAGCTGAGTTCCAACTGCTCGTGCAGCGGCTGGGCGCAGTGGAAACCGGCGCGAATCGCCACGCCACGGCGGTCGAGGATCTCGGCAAGATCGTGGGCGTGAATGAGGTTGCTCGAGAAGGCGACAAGGCCGGCGCGCTGGCTCGCATCGCGCGGCCCGAGGATGCGGGCGTCGGGGAGTACCTCAGGGAGCTCATGCAGTACGCGCTCGATCATGAGCGCCTCGTGGGCGTGGATCTTGTCACGTCCGAACTCATCAAGAAGTTCGCAGGCGGCGGCGAGGGCAACGGCGCCCGACGCGTCGGGTGTGCCCGCCTCGAACCGCTGTGTGCCGGTCGTGAAATCGGCGTCGCGCAGTCGCACGCTGTGGATCATGTCGCCGCCTGTTTCGATCGGCGCCATTTCGGCGAGCAGGTCGGCACGAGCCCAGAGCCCACCACCGGCGAAGAGGCCGCCCATCTTGTGTGCGCTAAAGGCGTAGAAATCGGCGCCAGTAGCAGGGATTGAGACGGGCATATTAGCGACCGCCTGGCAGCCGTCCACGCAGAGGAGTGCTCCTACGGAGTGCGCTGCTTCGGCAATCTGAGCGAGTGGCGCAACGGAACCAAGCACGTTGGAGACGTGCCCAAGGGCAACCATCTTTGGCTTTAGCTGCATCAACGAGCCGAGACGATCCCAAAGGATTTCTCCGGTCACATCATCGACTGGAATGAATTCAAGGTCCGCGTCCATCTCGCGCGTGATCTGCTGCCAAGGAATGAGGTTGGCGTGATGCTCCGCCTCGGTGACGAGCACCACGTCGCCGCGGCGCAGGTTCGCCTTTCCCCACGAACGCGCAACAAGGTTGAGTGCTTCGGTGGCGCTACCGAGCATCACGAGCTCGGTTGCAGGTACCTCAAAAAACGAAGCGATACGTGCGCGCGCCGCCTCGTACCCGTCAGTCGCCATCTGGGCGAGCGTGTAGGCGCCGCGGTGCGGGTTCGCATTGGCAGTGAACAGGTACTTTGAAACGGCATCAACCACGCGCTGGGGGCGCTGCCCCGTTGCGGCGCTGTCGAGATAGTGCAGTGGTCGCCC
>RFPZ01000103.1 GCA_009925905.1 Candidatus Aquidulcis frankliniae | reverse complement strand
CGCAGCGCGGCAACCTCGACGACATCAGCGCCGCGTCGCCCGACGCGCATGAGCGCATCATGGAGGAGAGCCGCCGCCGGGTGGCCGAGGTGGCGGGATGACCGAGGAGCAGGAGCGCCGCGTCCAAGCCAGCAGGGATGCGCTGGCGTGGATGGACGAGGACAAGCGGTGGACGGAAGGCACCGCTGTCTACTGGTTCGCCTTCGCCCTTCTCGGCGTCGTGACAGGCGCGGTGGTGATTGCGCTGGCGGGGTTGCGATGATTGAGGTGGCTCCCGCTATAAGGCCCGACCTTTCATACATAGACAGCCTACAAAGGAAGAATGCAGAGGAACTGTCTTTTTACCCGAAGACTGTCTTTGAAAGGGAGATCGACAACCACAGGGTTCTTCTGGCGAAGATCAATGGAGATCCAGCAGGGTATCTGTACCACGGTGCCTTGGGCGAAATCTGCCGCATACATCAAGCCTGCATCCAGTATGACGCTCGCGGGAACCTCTATGGGGCTGCGCTTGTCAACTGGCTGTCCGCAATGTGCAAGGCGGCTGGTGTTCTTTCTATCTCGCTGCGATGCGGCTCCGACATAGAGGCCAACAAGTTCTGGAGATCCGTGGGCTTCGATTGCATTGGCGTCACGAAGGGTGGGGCTAGGCGCATGCGCGACATCAACAACTGGCAGCGATGGCTTCAGCCTCAGTTGTTCACCGCATCAGTCGCGCCAAGCGAAAAAAAGCAAGACGCATCCATGTGGAGGGCAAGGGACAAGACCACAAAGGCAAGTCAGTTCATTCGCGGCAAGGTCATGCAGAGATACAGGATTGTCATTGAGGGTGACACATGACCCCCGCCGAAACCGCCCGCCGCGCGTTCCGGCAGCTCTACCAGTACGCGCCCGACCCCGACTGCCCGGTCGATCAGCATCGGTTTGCGTTCCTGGTCCGGGTGGTCAACGCAATCGAGGCCGCAGGGATGGCGGTCGTGGAAATGGAGGATGGAAGATGAGCGAAGCCAAGATGCCCGAGCGATGGGACATCGGACCCTATGAACGCTACATGGTGCAGAGCGACGGGGGAGATTATGTCAAGACCAAGGATGTCGAGCCTCTGGTTGCCGAGATCGCCCGCCTCCGCGCCCGCGTGGCGGAGTTGGAGCGAGATGCGTCTCGCTATCAATGGCTCAAAAATCGAAAGTGGATGTCGCTTCAGACATCATACATGAAATGGATTCGCAAAGACTCAACATCATTCATTGCAAGCCACGATCTTGCGGCGGACGGCACTCAATACGCACCATACGAAACGCTAGACGAGACAATCGACGCAGCTATGAAGGAGGCCAAGCCATGAGCAAAGACATCGTGGAGCAACTGCGCGAATACGCAGAGGATTGGCAGATCGACCGATATGTTGTTGATCGCGCCGCCAACGAAATAGAGCGTCTGCGCGCTGAGCGAAATGCGTTGAAGTCTTCCGCGCGCGAGTTCCTCACCACTCTTGGCGCTGCGATGAAAACCGGGAAATTCCACATGAACGGCTCTGCGGACATGTGCCACTTCGTGCGTCAGGCCATGCAGAAGCTCGATGTCCTCGCGTTCGACCGAGAAGAGAAGCGCCCGGTCGGGCTCGAGCGCCTGCATGAGGAGGCCAAGCCATGAGCCTCCACACCATCGCCGCCGTCGTCGCAGTCACGAGCTACATCACCCTCTGGGCCATCACGATCACGATGGCGTTGCGATGACGCTCTTCACCGCCAGCGGCAGCCTGCCGCGCCATCAGTACGTTTCGGTCTGCGGCGCTTTCATCGGCTTCGGCGCCGACGAATGGTTCCCTGCGGTCTGGTTCGGCTTGCACAGCCATCCTGGTCGAGCATGGGGCTGCACGGTGCTGCTTGAATGCGGGGCGGTCTATCGCGACCTCCCGCCCCACGCGCTCGCGTTCTGCGTCGACCCGCCGCCCTGGACGATCGCGGACGCGCAGACATGGGACTGCTACGGCTCGCAGTTCTCGCTGCATGTCTACGAATACCTCGACGGCCTCGACGGCATCGTGCGCGCCGCCGACGACGAGCTCGCCGCCGACTACCTCTTCACGGCGATCCCGGTGGGCGACGCCTACACGCAGGCACCGGCGCAAGCCAAAGAGTTCATGTTCATGCGGACCCAGCACGGTCGCCTGACGATTCAGCCGACCAACCGGGTGCTGTTCCGCGACGCCTCGTTCACGACCAAGCTGGAGTGGCGCAAGCTGCGCCGGTCGGAGGCGGTCTATTCCTGCGAAGGATGACGCGCGAGCGAGGACGCTTCCTTCCTGACGTTCTCGACGCGCGCCCACCAGCCCTTGCCGAAGGTCGGCCAAGTTGGCAGGGATCGAAGGAACGCCAGCCGCAAGTCGCAGATCTGGCCAATCACCGTCAAGGCATCAGCATCATGGGCGGCCGCGAGCGTCTTGGGACCAATCGATCCATCGGCATTGACGCCCAGCGCCTGCTGGAGCAGGCGAACCGCGCGACCGGGGCCGCTGTTCACGGCCAGATCAAACACGCAGAGGTCGACACCCGCCGGCAGCTGGTCGCCGCGTACCGCGTTCCAGTAGCGTTTGCGGTAGATGTCGGAG
>RFPZ01000102.1 GCA_009925905.1 Candidatus Aquidulcis frankliniae | reverse complement strand
CCAGCTCCGACTACATCTACCTCACCTACAACGGCCAGCGCTCCAGCATCGCCATCTCCTATTCTTAATCCGATGTCCTACATCTACACCTTCCTCACCGGCATCCTGATCGGCGTCCTCGGCGGCATCCTCGTCTACCGCAACAACGCGGCCAAACTCAAGGCCTCCGAAGACAAGGGCAAGCACCTCCTCGACGCCCTCAAGGGCAAGTAAGCCGAACCGACAGGACCGACCATGATGCGCTTCCTGCTGCTCTTCTCGGTCCTGCTCCTGGCTGGCTGTCCGTCCGTCCCTCCGCCTACGCCCGACCCCGTGCCCGCCCAAGGCACGTTGGACATCGTCGGCAAGAAGGAGGACAAGCAGGAGTCCCGCACGGCCGCCGCCGTCATCGTCGCGAAGGAGAACGCCGACAAGCCCGAGGTCGTCCGTTCCGAACTCTCCGTGGCCCAAGCCGCCCTGCCCGTCCCTGACGCCTCCGACCTAGCCTACGCGAAGGCCCGGGCCGCCAAGGCCGACGCCAAGCAGTACGAGGCCAACGTCGCCGCCGCCGCCAAGGCCAAGGCCGACATCGACGCCATGTGGACGAAGCTCGAAGGCGAGCAGAAGCAGAACGCCGAGGCCATGTCCAAGATGACCGCCCAAATCGGCACCCTCAAGCAGCAGGTCGAGGAGGCCAAGAAGGAAGGCCAGCGGAACCTCTACGCGATGGTCGCCGCCGGCATGATGGTCCTCGGTGGTTTCGCCATCGCCTTCGGCCGCGTGATGATCGGGGCGGGTCTGCTGGTCTCGGGCATCTGCATCGGCGCCGTCCCCTACCTCCTGGACTCCGTCTGGTTCCTCCCTGCCGTGGGCGGCGTCTTCCTGCTCGGCCTCTTGGTCGGCGGGTGGCACGCCTACCGCAACCACCTCAAGGCCGATGCCTCTCAAGAAGAAGATAAAAATCAAGGAGGCTAGGCTGGGCAGTCGGCTGCTGGGCGAAGCCATCAAGGACGGCGACCGCTACACCATCCGCATCAACGCTCGGCACAGCTCGGAGAAGAGCCGCCTCAACACCGTGGTCCACGAAGCGCTGCACGTCGGCGACTTCGACCTGACGGAAGCCCACGTCCGCAAACTCACCTCGGTCGTCACCGAAGTCCTCTGGCGGGAAGGCTACCGCCGTAACATCAAATGAGCCCGCCTACCCCGCCCATCGACCACGACCAGACGCAAGCCATCGTCAAGGACGGCCTAGTGGCGAGCATCCTCGGGGGCTTGGCCATGACGGCACGGCTACTCCTCTCGACCGAACCCGTCTCCCCGGGCTGGGTCTTCCGCCGCATCAGCGCCGCCGCGATCACGGCCGCCCTCGTCGGGTACGCCATCCAAGAGCACATCTCTTCCCCTGGACTGCGGATGGGTGCCATCGGTGCCGCCGGCTACGCTGCCCCTGAGGTCTTGGACTATATGCTGAAATACATCAAGGCCCGTGGCGAGGCCGAGGTGTCCAAGGTGACGAAGAAACTCCCCTCCAATGGCAAAGCCAAGAAGCCAGCAAAGCGGAAGTGAGGCGAACCTGCTCTGGGCGACGGTTGCCCTTGTCGCGTGCGCTGGCCTAGCGGCGGTGGCCGTGGCCTACATCACGGACTACATCCTCAACTCGTTCCAGGACAGCCAGACGATGGCCCTGATCATCACGGACGCCGGGACGAAGAGTGACGACGCGAAGCTGGAAGGGCAACTGACCACGGCGACCCAAGGGCTCAAGGCCTGCCGCGACCTTGGCTGGGCGTTGGCGGTCGGGTGCCTAGGGGTGGGGGTGGCGGTCTTCCTACGCTTCCGCCGTCAAAACGCCTCCTAGGGCAAGCCAAGGGGGTCAAATGGGGGTTTCCATAACCACCCTAGGTCGGCTTCCTTTGCCAACTAAAGAGGGGTAAAGTGTCCAATCTAAGCCCCTTAGCAGATTGGGCTTGTCATTGGTTCTAAAGTCCTCACAACAGAGGACGCACCAAGCAACCCACATGACCACCGACCTGACCCCCGCCTTTATCACCGAAGAACTCGCTCGCGTCTCCCGCTGCGTGGACTTCCGCCACGAACGCCTACTGCGTTCCAGCTCGACGACGATCGTCGAGAACCTGGACTTGGCTCGCTCCATCATCGGCGCTCATGGCCTCAAGGCTGTCGGTGCTGTCGAAAGCCTCAAGGCTGCCGACGAAGCCATTGAAGAACTCCGCGAAGACATCCTCTGCCTCGATGCAAACCTCCGTCGTCATTTCTTCGACAACTGCGATGACGCACAGGACTCCATCCGCACCTTCATTTCCCTCGCCGAATAATCTCCAACCCACACAACCCAATGACCCGCCTCATCCTCATCCTCCTCGCCATCGCCGCCCTGACGCTGCTCGTCCTCGCCCTCGCGGACGGCCCCAACGTCATCGAGATGATTGATAACCCCAAGTTCTAACCACCATGCCCGACCCCATGTCCCACCTCCCCGATATGCTGGCTTCGCCTTCCCACGTCATCCGTGGACTGTCGTACCAAATTGCCTATGCCCGCGACCGCGTCCTGCAGGGCGACTGGACCGACAAGTTCGCCCGCGAGCGTATTCAGCTCTGCGCCGCCGTCGCCGAGGACAACCTACGCCTGTCCCACGGATGCAAGGCCGTGACGATCTACGCGAACCTGACCACCGGCTGCCGTGCCCTGCTTACTTGGTCGTATGTCGACCGCAACGGTGAGAAGGACGCGGGCTCGGTCCACCCCAGCATCGACGGCCGATGAGCGACGAGCTGCTTCGATACG
>RFPZ01000101.1 GCA_009925905.1 Candidatus Aquidulcis frankliniae | reverse complement strand
GTCGCCTTGCTCCAGCGATAGACGATACCTGACTCATTCTGCCCCCTTACACGGAGGCGCAGGTATTTGGCCTTATCAGCCGTCACCGCCTTGTACGTCGGCTTGGTCGCTCCGCTAATCGCCACGCACCCTGGCAAGCTACTCGATGTAGGCGTCGTAGCACCCGCACTAGTGCAGCGATACCATTGCGCGCTTGTAACCACCGCTGGCACGCCGATCCAACTGCCGCGAGCACCAGTCAATACCCGTCCTACCTTGGCTGTGCCTGTGATCACTGGGGCCGAAACTGAAACAGGGGCCGCTGGCGCTTGCATCCAAGCAAATTCTCGGCCTGCACCAAGAACTTGAGTCTGCAGATACATTTTATCACCCGCAACCTCGAGTGTCACGTTAAAATATTTTTCGTACACATCAGTCTCGTCGTACCACAATTGCACCATACTTTGACGGCGCGCGGAAGTAGAATCTATGACGCGCCATAGTTCCCCGTCATTTGCGAATAAGTAGAGCGCGCCAGCGAAAACAGTCAAGTCATTCGGCTCTGAACTGTCGCTTCCCGAAGCGACATCGGCAACGAGCGACGCATTCCCGTACCCATTGCTACTCCAAAGCTCGATGCCATTGGCTGCTGTAGACGCAGAAAAATACACGCGGCTACCGAGCGCTGTCAGCCACATTGGGTTACTATCGCCCGCGCCTTCCTCAATATCGAACGCCTGCCTTGTAGCGGAAGGATCTGATGGGTCTCCTGTGGTAACCCAAAGTTCGCGACCATCAACGCCGTCTGTCGCCGCAAAGAACATCAGTGACCCTACGACGGTCAGCGAGTGCACATACGACACCCCACTTGAGTTCGGAGCGTAGAATTCCGCTGGAGCCTGCGATGCTGATAGCGACCAAAGCTGAGAGTTCGCACTGAAAAAGAGTCTTCCAGCAAAGGTTTTTAAATCGGAAGGGCTTGAACTTTCCGAGCCTGAAGTTAAGTTGAAAAGCACAGTTCCACTCGTGGTGCCATCCGTTTTTCCAAGTTCCCAGCCGTTTGCGTTGGTGGAATACGTGAAATAGAGCATCCCTTCATAGGGGTAGAAATCTCCCGGGGAAGAACCCAGGGACCCGGGTTCAATGTCTTTAACAAGAGCGGTTGTGGTTCCGTTGGTGCGCCACAATTCACCTCCTGAAGATCCATTGGTGCCGTTGAAGTACACCCACGTTCCCCAGGAATATGGAACACCATAGGCACCGTCGCAATCAGGAGCGCAGAGGTCGGCGACTATCGAAACGCTTGAGCCGTCTGTACGCCAGATCTCTTCGCCTTTCGCGCCATCGTCTGCCGTGAAATATAGGTACTTGCCTAGAGTGGCAAACGCGCGAGAGGCCCCACCATTTCTTGGTGTCTCAACCGCAATGGTGAGATTGTCTGCGATCATCTCCGTAATCGTTCCGTTGGTGCGCCATATTTCCGTCGCTGTCGCGCTTACTGTTCCCCCGACTACGAAGTAATCCCAGTTATTTAGGCGAGTAAAACCGCGGCTGGCTGAACTCCCACTTCCTGGTACGAGATCTACGGTATGAACATCGGGAGCTTGCAGGGCCTGCGTGATCGGCGCAGCAGCAACGGCAATTGTTGCGATGAGAGTTATAACAATCCGGCGAAACGTGGCGGGCATGGGTTACTCCTTACATTACAAACCATAGGGCAACGCGGCCCATCCCCAGAACATTAGCAGGGCTGAAGCGCTTCTTTTTGGCCAGGTCTACGCTTCTAACCCCACCATTTGAGGCGAGCCGCCCCCGTCGACCAGAGTGCCCACAGTACGAGCACAGGCTGAAAGAGGAGGCGCACTCCCCTGGCAAGGTCAGTATCAAGGCCAAACGCGTCAATCCCGTTCACAAACTGATTAATGTTGCCGGGAAAAATCGCTACAAAGAGGAGTGCGGCGGCGAGCCCAACGTAGGCGCGATAGTGCCACAGGGTGAGGAGCGCCATGCCAAGCACAATCTCGACAACGCCTGACGCGAGCACCACAAAGTCAGGATCGAGCGGCAGCCAGGTGGGCACCTGCGCCTGGAAGGCGATGCGATTCACCGTGAGGTGGCTATAACCAGCCGACCCAAGAAAGAGACCGAGACCGACTTGTGAGACTCCTCGCAGGCGCGGGGTCAGTGAGCGCAGATGACTTCCGACGTTACGGCGTGCTGTAGGTTGCCGTTACGGTCACCGGCCCCGTGATGGTGAGCACACACTCAGCCGTGCCCGTGCAGGCACCAGTCCAGCCAGTAAACCTAGTGGCCGAGTCGGCTGCCACAACGACATAGAGGGTAACCGTGGAGCCCAACTGAAAGTCGTAACTGCAGACATCACCGCAGTAAATGCCCGTTGTTCGGACCGGGGGGATCATTGAGTGAATGAAGAGTCCGCCAGCGCCGGTACCGGACTTCACAACGGTAAGGGTGGCGAACACGGGGACTTGGGAAAAAGAGGCGGCGACAGTTGCGCTTTGGTTCACCGTTACGGTGCACGTTGTGCCCGCGCACGCTCCTGAGAATCCATTGAACCGCGTTTCGTATCCGCCGGTCGGAGCGCTAGCCATCGGGGTCAGGCTGACCACGGTGCCGGCGGGAAACCTCGCGCTGCAGTGCGTTGGGCAGTTAATGCCGGCAGGTGTTGACTGAACCACTCCATTCGCTGCCCCCGAGATGGACCCGAGGTAGCCCAACCGCCGAGGGCGAGGACAGCAATGACTGCCGCCAGTATAGGAAGAGCGAATCGTGCTGGAATTTTCTTCATGACGATATCGTAG
>RFPZ01000011.1 GCA_009925905.1 Candidatus Aquidulcis frankliniae | reverse complement strand
GCCGAAGTCATCAGCGACGACGCCGATGGCATGGTCAAAGAGGGACTCGCCTTTGCAAAGATCGCCCCAAATATTGTCGTAAAGGTTGCTCTCACGACCGCAGGGCTCGAAGCAATCAGCCGCCTTGCAGCCGAGGGGATCAAGACAAACTGCACTCTGATCTTTACGGCGAACCAGGGGCTCATGGCGGCGAAGGCTGGCGCATCGCTGATCAGCCCATTCGTTGGCCGACTCGACGACATCAATGAAGACGGCATGATCGTCATTCAGGAGCTTGCCGAAATCTTCGCGAACTATGAGGGGCTCGATCATTGCGAGATCCTCGCCGCATCGATTCGTCACCCTCGACACGTCACGGAGTCGGCACTAGCGGGTGCGCACGTCGCGACGATGCCACTCAAGGTGTTGGAGCAGATGACGAAGCACCCACTCACCGATAAGGGGATCGCCATCTTCAAGTCGGATTGGGCGAAGGCAACCGCCGGGAAGTAGTCGTAGGCCCGAACCCTCGGGCTCTTGACGGGCGGCAACGGCTGCCGTAGAGTTCTCTCATCCCCCCCGAACTGCACAGCGATCGCGGCGCAGTTTCGCGCATCGGGGATGCATTCACCCACAGGTAGAGGAAGGTATCCAACTGATATGAACGACGGACGTAACCGCGGCCCACGACGACCACCCCGCCGCGGCGGACCAAACCCAAACTCCATGCGCATGCCGCAGGGCGCACTCCCAGCCGATGTCGAGGTGCTCTCCGAGGCTGACCTCGCCGCAGAGGGTCTCGTCACCTTCGCCGCGCTCGCCAACATGAAGGCGACCGAGCTCATCGCCGCCGCAAAGAAGCTCGGCGTTGAGATCACGCAGCAAGAGGAACTTTCGACTGTCATTCAGAAGATCCTCACGGCGCAGGCCGGCGAACAGGGTCAGATCTGGGCCGAAGGCATCCTCGAAATCGTCGACGACGGCTACGGCTTCATTCGACGCAACGGTCTGCTTCCAAGTGCCGACGATGTATACATCCCGTCGCCAATGGTGCGCCGACTCGGTCTGCGCCAGGGCGACACGATCGGCGGTGTCATTCGCGCGCCGCGCGAGGGCGAGAAGTTCTGGGGGATGCTCCGCGTAGAGATCGTCTCCGGTACCGACCCAGAGTCGGCGCGACGACGGCCACACTTCGGCGACCTCACTCCAATCCACCCCATTGAGTTGATCAATCTGGAGACGGTTCCGTCGAACCTGTCGCAGCGATTGATCAACCTCGTAAATCCGCTTGGCAAGGGGCAGCGCGCCCTGATCGTTTCACCACCGAAGGCCGGAAAGACGAGCCTGCTCAAGCAGATCGCCCAAGGCGTCACCGCGAATTACCCAGAGATTTCTCTCATGGTCTGCCTCATCGGCGAGCGACCAGAAGAGGTCACCGACATGCGCCGCTCCGTCAAGGGCGAGGTCATCTCGTCGACCTTCGATGAGCCGACCGAAAACCACACTCATGTCGCGGAGATGGCGCTTGAGATTGCAAAGCGTCGCACTGAAGCGGGTGCCGACGTTGTCGTCTTGCTCGACTCCATCACCCGACTGGCGCGTGCCTACAACTTGGCGCTCCCGCCATCTGGCCGAACGCTCTCAGGCGGTATTGACCCAATTGCGCTCTACCCGCCGAAGCGCTTCTTCGGTGCAGCACGAAAGCTCGAAGAGGGCGGCTCACTCACCATCATCGGCACCTGTCTGGTTGACACTGGCTCGAAGATGGACGACGTGATCTACGAAGAGTTCAAGGGGACGGGTAACTCCGAACTCGTGCTTGATCGCAAGTTGGCTGAGAAGCGCATCTTCCCGGCGATCGACGTGCAGCGCTCCGGCACTCGTCGCGAAGAGCTCCTTCTTGACGAAGGGACCCTCAAGATGGTCTGGACCATGCGCCGCATGCTCTCGGCCGTTGGCGCGAATGAAGGGATTGAGCTGCTCCTGAACCGCATCGCCAAGACGGAGTCGAACGCACAGTTCCTCGCCTCGCTCACGAAGGGAACCGAGGGGTCTAACCCCGCGTAGCCCACGCACGAGGCACAGCGTGTGCCAGGGTGCCCTGCTCGGCGGCATGGTCGAGGGGTAGACTAAGGCGGAGATCGGAGGCTGGAATGCCAGATGTGAAGCGCCAAAAAACGTCCGCCCGCGGATCCATGCATCGCAATGTGCGAGCTGGAAGCCTCACCTTCCGCCTCGCCGCGGCCATCCGCCGCCGCCTCCTCGCCCTCGGCTCGTTCCTGGAGCGCAGTGGTGAGCGCGCGATTGAGCTGAGCCTCTTCCGTGCGGGTGAGTTCCTCAAGCGCCCACTGCCACGGCGCGTTCGGGTACACCCCACCCTTGCCAACCGTACGACTGGCATTGCGGTCGCGGCGATCGCCCATAAGGTCACTCCAGCGCTTGAGGAGCGCGGCATCCTCCGCTCCCTCCGCCGCCGCCGCCGCTCCCTTGATTCAGGACTGCGCAAGCTCGGTCGTGAGCCAGAGCGAGCGATGCCTGCCGTTATCGCTGGGCTCCTGAGCGTGGCAATCATTGCCAGCCTACTCCCCGGTCCGACGGTTGATGCGCGCAGCAAGGCACTCGACGACGGCGGCATGGGCGTGGGCATGAGCGCGGTATTCGAGCCGACCTTTGCAACTGAGTGGGGTGGAACCGAGAATCCTGACCGTCTTGCCGCAGACGGCACCACCGAAAGCGTGGGTGTGAGTGACGGCGTGCTGATTGGCGAGGCCCCAATTGAAGGCACGTTCTCAATGCGTGCAACGGAAGTGATTGCGCCAGTTCCGGATGCCGCCATAGCGACATCGGCGACGGACGGGCCGATCTTCCTTGACGATGGCACCCTTGAGCTCCCCGCTGCAATTGACATTGTTGTTGCGGACGGTCGCAACCATGTGCTGATTCACGTCGTAGCGCGTGGTGAGACGTTGGCCGCGATCGCCAAGCGATACAACATCTCTTCCATGGAGCTGATCTGGTCAAATGGCCTGCAGTCTGCCGATAACCCGCCCGTGGGAAAGCGGCTTCGCGTCCCTGACACGCGCGGCATCGTCGTCACGGTGCGCGAACACGAGACGCTCAAGTCAATTGCCTCCAAATATCGAGTTACCCCTTCAACCATTCGCACTTACAACAATCTAAAGACGGCTGATCTGGTGTTGGGAATGGTTCTAGTACTTCCTGGTGGGCGCGGAGCGGCGCTGCCAACATTCACGCGCAAGGATGGGCTCATCGGCTACACGGGCCCGATCCCGTCGGTGTATAGCGGCGTGAAATTCCGCTACCCGGTGCCAGGCGGGCGCTACGTGCGTGGCTTCACCCGTACTCACCTTGGCATGGACATTGCAAATTCCTACGGCGCATCCATCGTTGCGGCCGGTGATGGGGTCGTGGTGTTTACTGGCTGGCGCAACAACTGTGGCGGCTACCAAGTGATCATTGCGCACGGCTCAAACCTTTACTCCGGCTACTACCACCTCTCTGGCATCCTCGCGAGCACCGGGCAGAAGGTCACACGCGGAACCCGCATTGGACGCATGGGCCAAACTGGTTGCGCCACCGGACCACACTTGCACTTTGTCGTCTCTCGAGGATTCCCGCTTGCGGGCGCCTCGACGCTTTACAACCCAGCGCGCTTCCTTCCGTAACGCAATGTTTCTTGACGTTGTAGAGATCCACCTTGCTGCGGGGCGTGGCGGCGACGGCGCGTCAACAATGCGTCGCGAGTCGCATGTGCCACGCGGCGGCCCCGATGGCGGCGATGGCGGTCGTGGCGGCAGCATCTACGTGACTGTTGATACTGGCCAAACGACCCTGCGCGATTTTGAGGTGAAACGTCGCTACGTAGCGGGTGATGCCAGCGGCGGCGGCAACAAGACGTCGCACGGCAAGGCTGGTCGTGACTTGGTGATTGGCGTGCCACCGGGTACCGCAATTTTTGATGCAAAGAGCGGCGATCTGATCGCTGATCTTGTCTCACGAGAACAAAACGTGTTGCTGGTTCGGGGAGGCCGCGGGGGCTTGGGTAATGCTCACTTCACCACTGCAACACATCAGGCGCCGCGCCACGCGCAAAAAGGGGAGCCAGGTGAACAGCGTGAGGTGCGATTTGAGCTCCGACTGATCGCAGATGTCGGTCTCGTTGGGCTGCCAAACGCCGGCAAGTCAACCCTGCTTGCCGCGCT
The DNA here is from genome assembly GCA_009925905.1 of Candidatus Aquidulcis frankliniae. Taxonomy (GTDB): domain Bacteria; phylum Chloroflexota; class Limnocylindria; order Limnocylindrales; family Limnocylindraceae; genus Limnocylindrus; species Limnocylindrus frankliniae. The sequence continues at coordinate 16,993 of RFPZ01000011.1, read as the reverse complement.
CACGGCGGCTCAACCGAAGATCGGCGACTACGCCTTCACTACGCTCGAGCCGAACCTTGGTGTGTTGGAACTGGGGATTGACGACGGACGTCGTCCAACGATCGCCGACCTACCAGGGCTGATTGAGGGAGCATCGATCGGTGCTGGTCTCGGCTTTGCCTTCTTGCGGCACGCCTCTCGTACGCGCGTGCTCGTGCACGTGGTCGATGCATCTGCCCCAGATCCAGTGCGCGATGCCGAAATCATTCGCACCGAGCTCGAGGCGCATAACCCGGCGTTGCTCGAAAAGACCACGCTCATTGCCCTCAACAAGCTCGATCGACCGGAGGCGAAGGCGCGCGAAGCGGAGCTGACCGCCGCGTTCCGTGAAATTGGCCTTCACGTTCTGCCGATCTCGGCAGCCGGTGGCGAGCGAGGGGAGGGGATCGCTGCACTACGTGACGCCTTGGCCGACCTGCTCCCGGACGCTGAAACCCTCTCGTATCCAGCCGAGCCCGCTGGGGTGGTGGTGCACCGCATCAATCCAATCGCCTCGGTTGGCTTTGAGGTGAGCCGCGAGGGTGAAGGGTTCCGCGTTCGCGGGAAGGCGATCGAGCGCCTGGTTCATCAGACCGACTTTGCTCGAGACGAATCTGCGGAGCGATTCCAACACGAACTCGCTCGACAGGGGATTGAATCGGCGCTGCGAAAGGCAGGCTGTCGCAGTGGCGACACCGTGATGATTGGCGAGCTCTCGCTCGAGTGGGACGACCCTGATGACGCAGCGCTGCTCAACGCGGCGGAAGAGGCGGAGGCGCTTGAGCTCGACGGCGTGCTCTTGGGCGCTGCTCCAAACAGCGATGGGGAGAGTGAAGGGTGAGCGGGGTCGGCATTCTCGGCGGCACGTTTGATCCAATTCACGATGGCCATCTTGCTCTCGGCCAGGCAGCCTACGAACTGCTGAAACTTGATCACGTGCTCTTTGTTCCCGCCGCGCGTCCTCCACACAAGGTTGCTGATCGCGTCACCGACCCAGAGATCCGTTGCCGCATGGTGGAACTAGCGATCGCAGGGAACCCTGCCTTCGAGATGAGCCGCATGGAGATTGATCGGCCCGGACTCTCGTACACCATCGATACGCTTCGTGCGATTGCGGCAGAGCGACGTGAAGGCGCCGCGGCGCCAGAGCTCACACTGATTCTTTCCGTTGAGTCACTCCTCGGATTCAACGAGTGGGAAGACGCAACGGGCATTCTCGACCTGGCGCGGGTTGCCGCACTGCCACGACCTGGTACGCCAACCCCTGATCGCGCCTGGCTCACCCGCCACTTCCCAGGACGCGAGGACCGCTTCTTGTACCTCGACGGCTTCCATCTATCACACGCGAGCCGAGAGTTGCGCGCGTTGGCGGCCCGAGGCCGCTCGCTGCGCTATCTCGTACCTGACGCTGTTGCCGATTTCATCCGACGCGAGGGGCTCTACCGCGGTCGACCAGAACTAGTGCTTGAGCGCCCTGTTGAAGTGGAAGACGTTCCTGTTGATCCAGCCTCGTAATCGCACATCTGCGAGTGCGGTACGCTGATCTCATGTCAACCAAACAGCAAACTGCCATTGAACCGCACGACCTTGCACGAAAGGTCGCCCTTCTTGCAGAAGAGAAGAAGGCGGGCGACATCCTTGTTCTGGACGTGAGCAGCCTTACCACCGTCACCGAGGCGTTCGTGATCTGCACGGGTGGTTCTGAGCCGCAGCTTGCGGCAATTACTGAGAGCATCGTGAGCGGCATGGCCGAAGATGGCATCACACCCGCTCACCGACATCGCGCCGCAGCCTCACACTGGATCGTCTTGGACTATGGAAGCGTGATCGTGCATATCTTCACGCCACCAGAGCGCGACTTCTATAAGCTTGAACAGCTTTGGTCCGATGCGAAGGTGCTCGTCCGAATCCAGTAGCTATCTCGGGAGCAGGCTCTTCACAATCCGATTGATATCGCTCTGACGCGGTCGCCATCCGAGATGACTCTGTGCCCGTGAGATGTCGGCCACCAGGCGGGGCGGATCACCGGCGCGACGGGGATGCTCTTGCACCTCGATGCGCGCACCCGACGCCTTTTCGATGGCCTTGATCGCCTCACGAACACTGGTGCCGGCGCCGCTCCCGATGTTGATGGCGCTAAAGCCGTGCATTTCTGCATTGGCGAGCTTTCCAATTGCAGCTAGGTGGGCTGCGGCGACGTCTGCAACGTGGACATAGTCACGAATGGCAGTGCGGTCCGGCGTGGTGTAGTCACTCCCATACAACTCAAATGGCTCCCCCGCCAGGGCAGCGTTCATGAGCCGAGGCAGCAGATGCGTTTCTGGGCTGTGGCGTTCTTTCACCTGTTCGGTTGCACCAGCGACATTGAAGTAGCGCAACGCGAGTGCGTTGAGCCCATGGGCTGCTGCGTAGGCTCGAAGCACGTGCTCAAAGGCCGCCTTTGTCGACCCATACGGGTTGACTGGCGCAAGGGGAAGTTCTTCATGAAGAACATTTGACGATGATGCGCCATAAACCGCGGCACTCGAGGAGAAGACAAAGCGTTTAATGCCCACTGCGATCGCAGCGTCAAGCAGAGAAATGCTGCCGACGAGATTTGTTTTGAAATATCGCTCGGGCTGCGCCACGCTCTCAGAAACGATGCTGAGCGCGCCAATATGCAAGATCGTGTCAATACGCGCGTCTCGCAGCAGGCTCTGCATTCGATCTCCGTCGGCGTAGCTGCCAACGATTGAGGACGCCTCGTTTGGGATCGTATCTGAATGCCCCGCCGAGAGGTCGTCCAGGATGACCACGCGATGGCCAGCTGCAATGAGGGCGTTCGCACTAACCGCGCCGATGTACCCGGCGCCGCCTGTTACCAAGATCGTGCGCGGCTCAATGGTCATGGGAAGAGTTTACGCGATGGAATCTCGCCCTTCGGTGGCGATGATTCGCTCGCTCCACGCAAGGAGTTCACCCGCGTCATTCGTTACGCGGCGGTGTGCGACGTCATCTACGAGGTGCGCCAGGAGTGCCGCGACCCATGGCCCGGGGGCGCGGCCGAGGCGAGCGACCAGCTGATCACCACCGACGGCGAGATCGCTTGCTGTGGCAGGGAGCTGCTGCTCGTCACCCTGCATACATGCGCTAAGCAGTGCGGCAGCAGATCGGTTCGCCCTACCAGCCGCGACACGTCGACGGACCTGTCGAACTGCATCTCGGGGATCGCCCGTCGTGGCGGCAGCCACAATTCGGAGCGCCGGGCCATCAAGGTTGCCACGCTCAGCCTCGCTCTCCGCGACCGCCACAGCACGGTCAAGTGCGCGTATCTGTTGGATCGCCGCAATGGTCGCGCGGGGTCGGCGCCATGATTCAAGGAGCGCTGCCACATCCGCATCATCCGATATCGGCAGCAGGAGCTCACTCATCCGCCCCAGCGGATCTGGTGCATCGGGGAGTGAAGTACCACCGACCGCCTCAACGCGCGTGCCAATCTCTGCGCTCCATTCAGCCGCAAGTGCGGGCGCGATCGCCGCGAAGATGTCGAGATCTGCTGCAAGTTGTAGTGCACGCGCTGGGTGCGCAGCGGCAAGGATCCCCTCAATTTCGGCGCCAATCCGTTCACCGGAAAGGCGCGAAGCCAGTGGGGCATCTCGTTTGATCGCCGCCGCTGTGCCTGGCTCCACCGTTAGGCTGAAGCGAGCAACAAAGCGAATCGCTCGGAGCATGCGCAGCGCATCTTCGATAAAGCGTTCGGCCGGATCACCCACAGCACGCAGTAGACCGTTGGTGAGGTCGTCGATCCCGCCGTGGGGATCAACGATCGCCCCGTCGGCAACTGGATCGGCACGTCGACTCGCACCGGGGGCGAGCCCGAAGGCAATCGCGTTGATGGTGAAGTCTCGGCGCGCAAGGTCACCCTCGATGCGCGGAAGGAAGGTGACCTCGTCGGGGCGACGCCCGTCACCACTGCCGCTATCGGCGCGGAAGGTAGTGATCTCACGAACCACAGAATCACCGGTAGGGACGCCGACGGTGCCAAATCGATTCTCGTAGGTGGCGTTCGGAAAGAGTGCCCGCAGCTGGTCTGGCGTCGCCTCGGTAGCAAGGTCCCAATCGGCCGGAACTCGCCCAGCGATCACATCGCGAACGGCACCACCCACAACATAGGCGCCGAATCCTGCTGTTCGCAGCGCGCGCAGTAGATCAGCGACATCACGAGGAATGGCGGCGCGAACCGCCGCCGCGGGCGTCACGCTCTGCTGGCCGCGGTGCTATCAGAGATGAAGAGGAAATCGCGCCACGCCGAATAGGCATCGTGTCGCAGGTACGGCAGGAAGACGGCATACACGTCGCACCGTGGCTCATACGGTTTGCGGCGGAGCTGCAAGCCGGCCGCTTCGGGGAGGCGATCCCCCTTCCGATGATTGCACGCCATGCAGGCGGTGACGAGGTTCTCCCAGGTCCAGGTATCGCCGCCGCGACTCTTCGGCACGATGTGGTCAATCGTTAGGGAGACGCCAGTGCGACCGCAGTACTGGCAGGCATGACCGTCGCGCGCAAAGATCTCTTTGCGGCTCAGCTTCGCGCGAGGACGGGGTCGGCGCACGCGGTGACGGAGGCGCACCACGGAGGGGGCGGTCCAACTTCGCGATGCGCTGCGGATCGGGTCGCCTTCGGCAAGGATTTCGGCTTTGCCCCCCAAGACGAGTCGGAAGGCGCGCGGCAGGGAGGCGACATTGAGCGGTTCGTAGTCCTGATTCAGAACGAGAACTTCGCTGTTCATATGATCGCGATCGTAGCAGGGGCGTAGCGCCTATCGCCTCGGCGTTTACCCCCGTCGGGTTAGGGCGGTGTGCGAGAATGGGGGCATGCCAGCACCAAAGCGCGCCAAGACGTCGACCTGGGCCACGAAGAGCGGCCTTGCCCAAATGCTGAAGGGCGGCGTGATCATGGACGTCGTAAATCCAGCCGAGGCGAAGATCGCCGAAGAGGCGGGTGCCGTTGCGGTCATGGCGCTCGAGCGTGTCCCCTCTGATATTCGCCGCGACGGTGGCGTTGCTCGCATGAGCGACCCCGACATGATCAAGGGGATTCAGGCCGCCGTTTCCATTCCAGTGATGGCAAAGGCACGCATTGGACATGAGAGCGAGGCGCGCATCCTTGAGGCGCTCGACGTCGACTATATCGACGAGTCCGAAGTGCTCACCCCCGCCGATGATCGCTTCCATATCAACAAGCACGACTTCAAAGTGCCGTTCGTTTGCGGCTGCAAGGATCTTGGTGAAGCACTCCGTCGCATTCATGAGGGGGCCGCGATGATGCGCACCAAGGGCGAGGCGGGGACCGGCAACATCGTTGAGGCGGTGCGCCACATTCGAACTGTTGCTGAGGAAATTGCGGCACTCAAGGGCCAAAGTGAGAAGCGCTTACGCGCCGCCGCGAAAGAGATGCGCGTTCCATATGAACTCGTCAAGCTCACCGTTAAGGCGGGTCGACTCCCAGTGGTGAACTTTGTTGCGGGCGGCATCGCCACCCCCGCCGACGCTGCGCTCTCCATGTGGCTCGGTGCCGATGGCGTCTTCGTTGGCTCTGGCATTTTTAAGGCGAAGAAACCAGCCAAGACCGCCGCCGCTATCGTGCAGGCAACCACCCACTGGAAGAACGCCGCCATCCTCGCCGAGGTTTCGGCAGGTCTCGGTGAAGCGATGAAGGGGATTGAGATGCGCACCATCCCTGAGGGCGAACGACTCTCCAAGCGCGGCTGGTAACACCGTGGCGAAGCGCCACTCCGCGCCGATCATCGGCGTCCTCGCAGTGCAGGGCGATTTCGCTGAGCACATTCACATGCTTGAACGTCTTGGCGTTGAGGCGCGTGAGGTGCGACTCCCTGCAGACCTTGTCGGTATCGGTGGTCTGATTCTTCCTGGCGGCGAAAGCACCGCGATGCGCAAGCTGCTGCACCGCTGGGATCTCGTGAAGCCGATCAAGGCGCTGGCGAAGCGCGGCGTGCCAATCCTTGGAACCTGCGCGGGGGCGATTCTGCTCGCGACCAAGATTGTCGATGGTGACGAGTCCGTGCTCTCGCTGCTTGACGTCGAAGTGCGGCGCAACGCGTTTGGCCGCCAACTTGAGTCGTTCGAAACGAGCTTGACCATGGAAGGCCTCGGCAGCGAGGGGCGATCACGCACGATTCAGGCTGTCTTCATTCGTGCCCCTGAGATCGTGAAGGTAGGTCCGTCGGCGCGCGCCGTTGCAACGCTGGATGATGGCCGAATTGTGGCGGCGCGCCAGGGGCGGATCCTTGGCATCGCCTTCCATCCTGAGATCACTGGCGAGACTGGCGTGCACCGCTGGCTCATCGCTGAGGCGACAGCCGCCCTCGGCTGAGCGGCAGGCGTGTACCCCGCGCCGACCGCGCGGGCGCACGCTAGGATTTGCCCATGAGCGTTGCTCGCGACCCCCACGACGAGACAAACCGCACGGCAATTCAAGACGAGGCGATCGTCGATAATCTCGACCTGCTCCTCGCTTGTCTCCCGGGCGAGATCGTTGCTGCCATCCGCGAGCTCGCAACCCGCGAAGAACTTGCCGCGGGGCGCGACGGACTCCTCGAGATCGTCATGGATCGTGGGCGACGTCCTGAGGCGCGCCTCACCTCAGGAGATGTGACGCTGCTCGACCGCGAGGTCACCGACGAAGACCTCAACTGGGTGATCTCGCGCATTGGAAACTTTGGCGGCGATAATCGGGCCGGCATTGAGCGCACCCTCCATCGCATTTCTGCAATTCGTAACCGCTCCGATCGAGTCGTTGGCCTCACCTGCCGTGTAGGTCGTTCGGTATTCGGCACGATCGAGATCCTGCGCGATCACATTGAGGCGGGACGATCCATTTTGATTATGGGTCGCCCAGGTGTGGGTAAGACCACCATGCTCCGCGAGGCGGCGCGCGTTCTTGCGTCGGAGTTCAGCAAGCGCGTCGTGGTGGTAGACACGTCGAACGAGATCGCCGGCGACGGTGATATTCCGCATCCAGCGATCGGCAAGGCGCGTCGCATGCAGGTGAGCGCACCAGAGCGCCAGCACCTTGTGATGATCGAGGCGGTTGAAAACCACATGCCCGAAGTGATCGTGATCGACGAGATCGGTACCGAGGCCGAGGCGATTGCCGCACGAACGATCGCCGAGCGTGGCGTGCAGCTAATCGGCACCGCCCACGGCAACAGCCTCGACAACCTGATGTTGAACCCAACGCTTACGGACCTAATCGGCGGCATTCAGAGCGTCACCCTCGGCGATGACGAGGCACGACGCCGTCGCACGCAAAAGAGCGTGCTGGAGCGAAAGGCACCACCAACGTTTGATGTGATCGTGGAGATCATTGATCGTGATCACATCTTGGTACACGAAGATGTTGCTGGCACCGTTGACGCACTGCTTCGCGGTGACGCGGTGGCCCCGGAGGAGCGCTGGCGCGATGAGGGCGGGGTCCGTCGATCGCATGCGCGTATTCGCCCGGGACAAACGGCGCAAGGTGAGCCCCGCCGATTCGGAGGCCTTACCCCAGGAGATGATCGCCGCGGCCGTCGGAACGATCGTGGAGATCGTGGCGATGAGGGGCGCGGTGGCTGGCGACGAAACCGCGAGCAGGCGCGATACGTGGAGACCACTCCAGGCGGTACAGCGGCGCCTGTGATTCGAGCGTTTGAAGGAGAGCAGGTTGGCGGCGGTAGCTGGCGCCCGGAGCGTGGATGGAGCCACGACTCAATGTCATCTGCCATTTCCGAAATGGACCACGAGCCGATCGGCCGAACGGTGAACGGTGCTCTGGTTCCAGCTGAGTGGGATGAGGCACCAGACGCCGATGACGAGGTGCGAGAAGTTAGCCAGCTCCCGCAACTGCGCGTCTTGGCGCACGGCATCTCGCGCAAGAAGCTCGAGGTTGCGATTCGCGAGCTCGGACTCCCAGCAACCACCGCACGTACCGCTGATGAGGCAGACGCCGTGGTGACAATTCGGAATGAGTTCAAACAGCGCGGCGCGCCAATAGTAGATGCCGAGCGCCGTGGCGTGCCTGTCCATGTGCTGAAGAGCAATGCCTCCGAGCAGATGGAGCGCGCCCTCCTTGATATCTATCAGTTGCCACATGACCCGCGAGAGATCGCGATGCGCGAGGCGAAGGTGGGGATCGAAGAGGTGCAACGCACGCAACATCCCGTTGAGCTTGCGCCACAAAACGCCTACATCCGACGTCTACAGCATCAACTTGCAGGAGACGCTGGGGTCACGAGCAGCTCACGTGGCCGCGATCCGCATCGACGTGTTCGACTTGAACCACAGGGTCGCTCATCGAGCACCCCGCGTCGCCGCCGCTAGCGCGCGATGTTCATTACCTTCGAAGGCCCAGACGGCTCGGGAAAGTCGACGCAGATCGCCCTCTTGGCTGAACGCCTCCGCGCTGCGGGTCGTGAGGTGCTTACCGTCCGAGAGCCGGGTGGCACACCGGCGGGGGAGCGCATCCGTGCACTTCTGCTCGGCGAGGGCGGCAGTGTGGAGATCAATCCGCGCGCCGACGCCCTGCTCTTTAACGCCTCTCGATCGCAACTCGTTACCGAAATAATCCGTCCCGCGCTGGAGCGTGGCGCGACCGTCATTGCCGATCGCTTCGCCGATTCCACCTTGGCGTACCAGGGATACGGGAGTGGACTACCGCTTGACGAGCTACGTGCCGCAATTAGCTTTGCCACCGCGGGGCTAACCCCGGACCTCACCGTGCTCTTGGACCTTCCTGCAGAGGAGGGGCTCGCCCGCAAGTCGGGCGACGGCCGCACGCGGTTTGAGGAGGGGTTCGACGCCGCATTCCATTCGCGTGTTGCGGACGGCTTTCGTGCATTGGCCGCCGCGGAGCCTGCACGCTGGCGAACCTTTGATGCCCGCCGTCCAAAGGGCGAGCTGGCAGAGGAAATCGCCTCTGCCGTCGGCCTCGCTACACTCCGTCAATGAGTGGCCCATTCATCTCCAAGATCGATACCTTGCGACCCGCGTATGGGTTTGATGACATCTCGCTCGCTCCAGGAACGGACACCATTGATCCTGCCGACGTCGACCTGACCCAAGAGTTTTGCGGTATTCCACTCGCTGAGCCAATCATCGCGTCGGCGATGGATGCGGTTGTTTCGCCCGCAACAGCGGGTGTGCTTCGCGGGCTGGGCTCGCTTGCCTTCATCAATCTTGAGGGCCTCTGGTTTCGCTACGACGATCCGGCCGTCCAGTACGCCACCATCATCTCGGCGACCGCCGACAAGGTCCAGAGCACCTTTGCCGAGATATATGCCGCACCGATTCGCCCAGAGCTTATTGCTCGTCGCATCGCTGAGATTCGTGCCGTCGGCGCACCTGTTGCGATTGCGGCAACACCACAGGCGGTGGGGAAGTATGCCGACGCACTCATCGGCGCGGATGTTGATCTACTCCTCATTCAGAGCCAGGTCTCCTCAGCGCGACATATCGCGTCCGGCTACTCACCACTTGAGCTTTCAGAGTTTGTGAAGCGCGCTGGTATGCCCGTGGCAATCGGCAACACCACGAACGCCGAGGCCGCCTACGCACTGATGGAGCAGGGGGCCGCCGCGGTCTTCGTTGGTGTGGGACCAGGGAACGCCTGCACGACGCGCGAGGTCCTTGGGATCGGCGTGCCACAGGTGACCGCCGTCAGTGACGTCGCCGCCGCCCGCGACGCCTTCTTTGCCGCGACTGGTCGCTATGTGCCGGTGGTCGCCGACGGCGGTATTCGTAAGGGTGGCGAGATCGCGAAGGCGCTCGCCGTCGGCGCCGATGCCGTCATGATCGGCTCGCCACTCGCTCGCGGCAGTGAGGCACCAGGCGGCGGATTTAACTGGGGAATGGCGGCGCCATCACCAACACTCCCTCGTGGCACGCGAATCAGCGTGGGCACGGTGGGGAGCATGGAGCAGATCCTTCACGGACCATCGCGGGTCACCGACGGCAGCGAGAACCTTGCTGGCGCAGTGCGCCAATCGGCTGCAGCACTCGGCGTACAGAACGTGCGCGGCTTCCGCAACGTTGAGGTGATCTATGCCCCGGCCGCAGCAACTGAAGGGAAGAGCTGGCAGCGTGGCCGCTAACGGCGCTACGGCCCCAACTCAGGGGGGCATCCTCGTTCTCGATTTCGGCAGCCAATTTGCGCAGCTCATTGCACGCCGTGTGCGCGAACTCAACGTGCATTCGGAACTCATCGCCTTTGACACCCCGCTGAACGAGATCCTTGCACGCAACCCTGCCGGAATCATCTTGAGCGGCAGCCCAAGCTCCGTCTACGATGTCGACGGTCCCAAGCCAGACCCCGCGCTCTGGTCGAGCGGACTGCCAATTCTGGGCATCTGCTACGGCGTGCAACTGATGGCGCAGCAGCTCGGTGGTGAGGTTGGCCCTTCGGCCCGGCGTGAGTACGGCCCCGCTGATATTCGCATCGGTGACGAGTCCAATCTGCTGCTCGCTGGCGTCGCAAGCGAAGGGGGAAGCGCCCGCGTCTGGATGAGCCACGGCGACTCCATCACCAAGGCACCAATTGGCTTCGCGCCGATCGCCGACACTGACTCCACCCCGTTCGCCGCACTCGCTGACGTGTCACGAAACCTCTGGGGGATCCAATTCCACCCTGAGGTGGTCCACACGCCTGGTGGGAAGCGCCTGCTGCGCAACTTTGTCTACGACATTGCGAAGGCACCGGCAAATTGGACCCCTGGGCGCGTTGCCGAAGATGCCATCGCTGCCATCGCCGCCCAGGTTGGCCCAACCGATCGCGTGCTTTGTGCCCTTTCGGGCGGCGTCGACTCCGCGGTCGCGGCCGCCCTCGCTCATCGCGCGATCGGTAATCGGCTCGTCTGTGTCTACGTCGATCACGGCCTGATGCGAAAGCGAGAATCGGATCTGCTTCGCGAAGTCTTTGCCAACACACTCGGAATGACTATTCATATGGTTGACGCGGAGGCACGCTTTCTCGCCGCGCTGAGTGGTGTCGAAGATCCAGAAGAGAAGCGCAAGATCATCGGTCGCGAGTTTATTCGGGTCTTTGAGGAGGAGTCTGCAAAGCTTGGCGACTTCAAGTTCTTGGCTCAGGGGACGCTCTACCCAGATGTGATTGAGTCCACCTCGAAGGAGACAAAAGCCGCCCAGAAGATTAAGACCCACCACAACGTCGGCGGTCTCCCTGATGACCTGAAATTTGAACTCGTCGAGCCGTTGCGAGCCCTCTTTAAAGATGAAGTGCGCGCGGTTGGTCTCGAACTTGGTCTTCCAGAGTCCGTCGTGTTGCGACAACCGTTCCCAGGGCCAGGGCTCGCGATCCGCATTCTTGGTGATGTCACAAAGGAGCGGCTCGACACCCTGCGTGAGGCAGATTGGATTGTGGTTGATGAGATCAAGAAGGCCGGACTCTATCGCAGCATCTGGCAATCGTTCGCGGTACTCACGCCGATGCGTTCTGTCGGCGTCATGGGCGATGGTCGAACCTACGGGAATGTTCTTGCGATGCGTGCGGTAACCAGCGAAGACGGCATGACCGCCGATTGGGCTCGCCTTCCGTACGACCTCATCGAACGCATCTCCGCGCGCATCGTCAATGAGGTTCCGGGTGTGACGCGAGTCGTGTACGACGTCACCTCAAAGCCGCCCGCCACGATTGAGTGGGAGTGACGAGCAGCCCTGAGCGCCTCCCCTCACCGGGGGCGAGCTACCTGAAGGTGAAGCCGATCCTTCTTGAAGGTCGACCAGATGCCACGGTTCATACGGGGATGAGCACGCCAGCAACGATGCCCGATGGATGGTGGATCGGCATGATGTGGGCGGAGGACGAAGCAGGAGTCGTCAGTTGCCGTGAGGTTGCGCCCGTCGCGGGCCCGCCACCAACGCCGCCGCTGCAGCGACTTGGCGAGCTGATGACGAATGGTCTTGGCGATCTCCTTGCGGTGGAAGAGGGGCGCTCATGCCTCAAGTTACGTCTCCTGGGCGATCTTGCCGATGTAAACGAGCCGTGGCGACGCCCTCTCGTACTCCAGGTTGCGGCCAAGTGGGATCCGATGCGAATCGCTACGATGACAGAGGCGAAAGTTGCCGAGGCGGCACTTGACGCTTTCACACGTGCGATCGAGGTCGCGCATCGACCCTGACGCACCGCAGCAGGAGGGGGTTCAATCATGAGCGATCCGTTTAAGGATTTCCTTGAAGAGCTCGAGCGACGCCGTGGCAACGGCACGCCAGAGACCCCTGAATCCGATCCTACCGATGATGCCCCAACGTCGCGCACCCGCGCCCGTCGCCCCGGCGGCGCCGCTCCACGCGAGCCACGACCAACCTTCAAGCTAGGCTTCCGGTCCCTATTCCTACCGATCCTTCTTGTGCTCGTTTTGGTTGGGGGACCGATCATTGCGCTCCTCACCGATGCGCGCTGGTTTGAATCTCTCGGCGCAGGCGCCCTTTATTGGCAGCGTTTGCAGCTGCAGGGCGGCCTCTTCGTTGGCGGAACTCTTGCCGCACTCGCGTTGCTCATGATCAGCCTCGCTGCCGCTGGACTCATTGCCCGCCGCCTTGGTGGTACCCCTTCGAACTCCGACTCACCTCGCGAACCGCGAACTCCTCTCATGGACGACCGTGGCAACTTGCAGCCTGACGGCATTGTCGATGCTCTCCGAGGACTGTTTGGTGCTGATGGCGACGGGTCGGCGCGTAGCGCTGGCGCAACAATCGGCAACGGTGCCCTGCGAATCGGCGCTGTCGTAGTCGCCCTCCTCGTTGGTGCGCAAGTAGCCGCCAATTGGGAACAGATCGCCCTCTGGCAGAACGCTGTTCCGTATGCCGCCGACGGCTCAGCCGTCGATCCAATCTTTGGTCGCGATATCTCCTTCTACCTCTTCACTCTCCCGATCCTTCGCCTCGCTCAGGGTCTTGGGATCTTGCTACTCGGCGGCGCCACGGCGCTGGCCGCGCTTCGCTATTTGCCGGCGATCGGTGCCCGTGGCCTCGGCGGTGTCGGCACCCTGCCGCGCCTTCACCTTGCGCTGCTTGCTGGCGCGATCTTGCTGGTTACCGCCTACGGGTATCAGCTCGACAAGCTTGATCTTGTCTATTCGCAGAACGGCGTTGCCACGGGCGTCTCGTACACCGACGCCACAGCACGCATCCCTGGCCTCGATGCGCTGACGGTCATCGCAGCGCTCGCCGCGGCATTTCTGATTGGCGCAGCCGTCACGCGTTCAACCTGGCCACTCGTGCTCACGGTGACCGTCTGGTTTGGCGCATCGGCAGTGCTCACCGGCCTTTACCCGGAATTTGTGCAGCGCTTCCAGGTGACTCCAAACGAGTATGCGCTTGAGGAGCCGTACATCGCCAATAACATCAGAATGACGAGGTTGGCCTTCGGTCTCGATGGCTGGACCGAGCGTCAGTACGACGGCGCTGACGAGCTAACGACCGAGGCGATTGCCGAAAACGCTGAAACCTTTGCCGATGCACGCCTCTGGGATTACCGCCCACTGCAGCAAACACTTGATCAGCTTCAGACGGTTCGTCAGTACTACAACTTCTCTGACGTGGACGTTGATCGTTACATGATCGATGGAAAGCAGCGGCTGGTGATGCTTTCGGCGCGAGAATTAAATCCCCAGCGGGCTCTTCAGTCTGCCACTTGGGTCAATCGTCGCATCGCCTTCACGCACGGCATCGGCGTGGCGATGGTTCCAGTCGCTGGCGTAGCAAGCGGAGGACTCCCCCAACTAATCATTCGCGACATTCCGCCGGTCTCCAGTGGCGGCGCGCCAGTGGTAACTGAGCCCCGCATCTACTTCGGCGAACTCGATGATGATTGGGTGATCGTTGGCGCCAAGACCGAAGAGTTTGATTACCCGGTTGGTGATGACACCACCGGCTCAGGCGGCTCAGGGGACGCGACCACGAAGTGGAGCGGCACCTCAGGAATTGCGCTGAATACCTTCTTCGATCGACTCCTCTTCGCTGCACGGCTCGGTGATCTGAACCTTCTGATCAGCGATCAGATCACGGCCGAAAGCCAACTGCTCTGGCGCCGAACCATCAGCGAGCGGGTGACCGCACTTGCGCCATTCGTCACCTGGGATTCCGATCCGTACCTGGTGATCCGTGAAGATGGCGGTTTGAGCTACGTTATTGACGGCTACACCACCAGTGATCGATTCCCGAATGCTGAAGCAGCGGAGGGGAGTCGGGTCAACTACCTGCGCAACAGCGTGAAGGCAACGGTAGACCTCTACACCGGCGATACGGCGCTCTACCTCGCAGACGCAAAGGATCCAATCGCCCTCGCCTGGTCAAAGGTCTTTCCAGGACTGCTTCGTCCACTCGAGACCATGCCGGCCGACCTTCGTTCTCATCTGCGCGTTGGGGCCAACGGATTTGATGTTGCAACACGCATCTATGCGCGGTATCACGTGACCGACCCGCAAACCTTCTACCGTCAGGATGATGTCTGGACCGTTCCAGAGTCATCGGCCGGCTCACAGTCACTCCCGGGGGAGTCGTACTACGTGCGGGTTCGCCTTCCAGGCGAAACGGGCACAGAATTCACCCTTATTCAACCGCTCGTACCAACCAGTCGACCAAACATGATTGCGTGGGTTGCTGCGCGCAACGATGGCGACGCGTACGGCCAAATTGTCGCGTACCGCTTCCCGAAGGACACCTCAGTCTTTGGTCCAAGCCAGGTGGGCGCTCGTATTGATGCGGACCCAATCATCTCGGCACAGACCACCCTCTGGGATCAGTCGGGTTCGACCGTTACGCGCGGAAATCTGATCGTGACGCCAATTGGCGGCACAGTCGTCTACCTGCAGCCCGTGTATCTGCAGTCGACGTCAAGCGCCTTCCCTGAATTCCAGAAGATCGTGGCCGCGACCTCTACCAAGGTGGTGTGGGGAGATACGCTCTCCGAAGCGCTGAACCTGCTGGTCGGTGGCGGTGTCATTGATCCAGGTGGTGGAACCAACCCAACGGACGTAGCAGGACTGGTATCGAAGGCCTCAGAGCTCTTCGCGCAAGCGCAGACCGCGCTGAAGGCGGGAGACTTTGCAACGTATGGCGTCCGCATCAGTGAACTGCAGGCGGTACTGAAAGAACTTTCGGCGCTGACGGAGAGCACGAAGCCGTAGAGGCGGACGAATGAACACCGTGCCGCGCCTCGGGTTGCTCCAACTTGCGGGGCGTGAGGCCCCGGCGCTCTATGTGATCGGCCTGCTCTTTGCGGTCATAGGTGCAGGTGGGCTGGTGGCTGGCGTTGCTGGCGCTGGGGTGGGCCTCGCGCTCCTCGCGCTCGTGTTCCTCGGAGCGGGCGGTATTGCACTCTCCGGTGCCTCTGCGCTGCAGCGGCGTGTCGATACGCCCGTTGCTGGATGGCGCGGCCCTGGTCCGCTCGCAATCTTCTGGACAACGATCCCGTGGGCACTACTTGCACAGGTTCTTGTCGCTGCGCTAGTAACCGCAATTGGCGCTGTGGCCTCTCTCACCACGCCACTCGGCACACTTGCCCTGGCGGCCGCATCCAACGGTGCATCAGTGCTGATCATTGGACTTGTGGTGGTTGGAAGCGGTGCGGTGCAGTGGCGTGATCTTGTGTTCGCGACTCCGCCGGCTTCACCGAGCACGCTGCCACAACCCGATCGTCGTGGCGGGTTTGCTGGTGATCTTTTCTGGGGTATTGCCCTTGCCGTGCCGATTCTCACCGCTGCAGGTCTCTTTGCCACGCTAGTAATGAGCGGTACAGGTCTCAGCGCCCCAATCGTCTTGCCCCCCGCGATGAGTGCGATAGATCTAGCTGCGAACTTGTTGACTGCCGGTCTCATTGCACCGATCGGTGAGGAGCTCCTCTATCGTGGAGTGATCGCGCAGGCTTGGGCTCGGCAGTCCACTGCACGTCGGGCGATTCTCTTCTCCGCCATCCTGTTCGCCTTCGCACACACGCTCACCGTTGGGGGAACGTCTGTCGTCGATGCCCTGAGTGTCGCCTTCGTTGCATTTATCGTTCGATTGCCGCTCGGTATCGCCTTAGGCTGGCTTTGGATTCGTCGACGCTCGCTGGTTGCGACGATCGCACTGCACGCGGCCTATAACCTCGTCATCGTTGCCATCACAGCTCTCTCGTAGCGCGGGCTGACCCATACGCGCCTGATACGCGGGACGCGAGAGGATACGCCTGCCTTCGGTAGGGCGGCGGGAAAACGGCGGGCTCGCCGCTCTGCCGAGGGTGCCAACTTCGGCCGCTAGATCTTCGCCGTGGAGGTTCGATGAGTCTCGCTCTGGTGGCGGCCGTATCGGGTGATACGAGCCTGGAGCAGCGCGATCGCGATGAACGGTTCACTCGCGCACTTGAGGTGTTGCTTGTACATAGCGGCTCAACGCATTCCGCAGTCGACCTCGTCATGCTCGCAGATGGACCAGCGGGGCTCCTCCAAGGCAACGCGATCGACAAGCTTCTACAGGCGGGTGTTCCTCGTCATACCGCCGAACTTGTGGCGCGTACCCTCGCCGCATCGGCTGCGATCACCGCATGGTGGCCCGCAGAGAGAGTTCGGGTGCAATCACCAGCCGACCTCGCCGCCATCGCCCAGCCGATCTTCGGTCGGTCGGCACAGGAGCAGCTACACATCGCGATCGTCGACGGTCGCAATGGGCTTCTCGATCTGCGTCATGTGTATACGGGTACTGCCACAGGCACGAGCGTGCGCATTGGTGAGCTCCTGCGACCGGTGCTCCAAGCGCACGGTGTTGGGTTCGCCGCTGTTCATAACCATCCAAGTGGTGACCCCGAACCCTCAGACGAGGATCTCCGGTTGACAAGTGAACTCCTCGCCGCAGCCCGACTCCTTGACATCGAGTTCCTCGACCACCTCGTGATCGGGCACGGTCGGTGGGTAAGCATTCGATCGAAGCAGCCCTCGATCTGGGGA
>RFPZ01000002.1 GCA_009925905.1 Candidatus Aquidulcis frankliniae | reverse complement strand
CGTGCTCGCCGCCTCCGACGGTCATGCGACCGGGGCTGAATTGGTTGAGCGCGTGCGGGCTGCTGATCCCTCGGCCACCCCGTCGACGGTCTACCGCACGCTTGATCTCCTCGAAGAGCTCGGGTTCGCCACGCACCACCATGGGGTCGATGGGCGTGAGACGTACCACCTAGAAGAGGTGGTCGCGCATGGCCACGTGCACTGTCATGGCTGCGGTGCCGAGGTTGAGCTTGACGCAGAGGCGGCGAAGCCGATCCTCGCCGCGATTGAGCGCGTCACCGGCTACGCCGCCGACCTTGATCACCTCTCCCTGCAGGGCCGCTGCCCCTCGTGCCGGGCCGCCGCCGCGCGGTAGACTCTGCGAGATGGCGTACCGCATGTGCGCCGCACAAGTAAGGATGGACCAATGGCTGAGAAGTTGAAGATTACGTACGCCACCCTGAACGACTCCAACGAGGAGATCCATATTGGGTATGAGGCTGGACTCGCGCAGGCTCGCGCGCTCATGGGCGGTGCGCACGGCAACTTCATCAATGGCAGCTGGTCTACCGCGGGCGACACCTTCGTCAAGAAGTCTCCAATCGATGGCAGCGTTGTTGGCACCTTTAGTAAGGGTGATCGCACTACCGCGAAGGCCGCGATCGCAGCGGCGAAGGCCGCATACCCAGCCTGGTCGACGCGACCGTGGCAGGAGCGTGTCGCGCTAATTCGCGCGGCTGCCGAGCTGATCAGCGAGCGACAGTTCCTCTATTCCGCACTCCTCTCTATCGAAGTAGGGAAGAACCGCCTCGAGGCGCTCGGCGACGTTGAGGAGACCGCCGACTTCTTCCGCATCTATGCGAGTGAGGTTGAGCGCAATAAGGGCTACGTCCACACCATGGGGAACCTTGGTGACGCTAAGGTTGAAACAACGACCATTCTGAAGCCGTACGGGGTCTGGGCGGTGATCAGCCCCTTCAACTTCCCGTTTGCCCTCATGGGTGGGCCTGTTGGCGCAGCACTCGTTGCCGGCAACTCGGTCGTGCTGAAGCCGTCGTCTGACGCGCCGCTCTCCGCGGTGTTGCTGTCGCAAGCGATCAGTGACGCAGGCATTCCTGCTGGTGTCTTCAACATGGTCATGGGGCCAGGTGAAAGCGTCGGTGCAGAACTCCAGGAGAGCCACGACGTTGCAGGAATCACCTTCACTGGCTCTTCTGAAGTTGGTATGCAGGTATACCGCTCATTTGCAAAGAGTTATCCAAAGCCCGTCATCGTGGAGATGGGCGGAAAGAATCCAACAATCATCTCGAAGAAGGCTGACCTTGAGAAGGCGGCCGAAGGTGTGCTCCGTTCGGCGTTCGGGCTCGGTGGGCAGAAGTGCTCCGCGAATAGCCGCGTCTATGTTGAAGCCGCGGTGCATGACGAATTTGTGAAGCACCTTGTCGAGAAGACGAAGGTGCTGAAGGTTGGTGACCCAACGGTGCGCGGCGTCTTCCTTGGACCAATCATCAACCAGCGTTCTGTCGACACCTTCTTGAAGGCGTGCGACGAGGCGAAGCGCGACGGCACGATTGCTGTTGGCGGTGGGCAACTGACCGATGGCGATCTCGCTAAGGGCTTCTATGTTGCGCCTACAGTGGTGACTGGTCTCCCAGCAACACACCGCCTCTTCAAAGAGGAGCTCTTCACACCGTTCGTCGTCGTCGCAAAAGTTGCCTCATTTGAAGAGGGGATCGCTCTCGCCAACGAGAGCGAGTACGCCCTGACCGCCGGTTGCTACACCGAGGACGAGGCTGAGATCAAAACCTTCCTCGACACCATCGATGGCGGCGTGATCTATGTGAACCGCCGTGCCGGCGCTACGACGGGCGCGTGGCCAATGGTTCAGCCGTTTGGAGGCTGGAAGAAGTCCGGCACGACGGGAAAGTCGGGCGGCGGCCTCTATTACGTGCAGCAGTACCTGCGCGAGCAGAGTCAGACAATCGTCCGCTAAGCGGGGGTTCCCCTCGTATACACTCCGCATACAAAGCATCCATAGGAGGGGCACCATGACGATCGCTGAGAAGCCTGCAGCCTGGCCCGCCACGCTGCCGCACCTTGTGACGAAGGTGCCAGGCCCGAAGGCGCTTGCTCAGGTGGCCGCCGACCAGGCGGTCGTCTCCGGAAGCTTGCCGCGCGCCTATCCATTTGCCCCAGTCCGCGGTTTCGGTATGGGCGTAGAAGATCAAGACGGCAATGTTTTCCTCGACTTTTGCGCAGGTATTGCTGTGAACTCCACCGGTCACTGCCACCCGCGTGTCGTTGATGCGATCGTGGAGCAGGCGCAGCGTCTCTTGCACTACAGCGCCTCCGATTTTTATGAGCAGCGTTACCAGGAGCTGGCGTCCGCACTTGCCGCGTCGGCACCATGGAAGGGGCCTTCAAAGGTCCTGCTTCAGAACTCGGGAACCGAGGCGGTAGAGGCCTCCATTAAGTTGGCGCGATATATGAGCGGTCGCCAGTGGATTGTCGGATTCGTTGGCGGCTTCCACGGACGAACGCTTGGCTCGCTCACCCTGACAAATTCCAAGGCGAAGTACCACGCCCACTTTGGCCCACTTGCGCCAGGCTTCCTCCACGTGCCATTTGGCAGTGAGGGCCTCGACGAACTGGAGCAGCGCATCATTGCGCGCACCATCCCTGGTGATGAGATTGCCGCATTTGTGGTTGAGCCCGTACAGGGCGAGGGCGGCTACATCGTTCCAGATAAAGATTTCTTCCCGCGACTGAAGGCGATCGCTGACAAGTACTGCATCGCCATCGTGGTCGATGAGGTGCAGTCTGGCGCCGGCCGCACCGGCAAGATGTGGGCAATTGAAAACTTCGGCATCGAGCCTGACATCGTCGCTGCGGCGAAGGGCCTCGGCTCCGGTATGCCGATCGGCGCCGTGATTGCCAAAGAGCATTGGATGCGCTGGAAGCCCGGCTCACACGGCTCGACGTTCGGCGGCAACCCAGTCGCGGCGGCGGCTGCTATCGCCACCCTTGATGTGATCCGCGACGAGAACCTGATGCAGAACGCGGTTGATCGGGGCGCACAGGCGTTGACGGGACTTCGCGCCGGCCTCAAGGGGAACAAGCACGTCACCGACGTTCGTGGCATTGGCTTGATGATCGGCGTTGACTTCACTGATGGCGACATTGCCGGCGAGGTTGAGGTGGAGGCGTTTGAGCGTGGCCTCTTGGTTCTGACCTGCGGCGATCGCGGCGTGCGCATGAGCCCGCCACTCGTCGTGAACGAGGCCGAGATGGAGACCGCCGTTCGCATCTTCTGCGAGGCCGCAGCGGCAGTCGCCGCGCGGCACTGAGCGGGCGCCCATGCGCGGGCCGCACTCAGCTTGCGCAGGAGTGACTGAATGAGCACCTCAAAACTCGTCGACATGCGCACAGCAATTGCGGCGCATGTACACGACGGCGATACCGTTGCGATTGAAGGGTTCACCCACTGCATCTCGTTTGCAGCCGGTCACGAGATCATTCGACAGAAGCGTCGCAACCTGACCTTGGCCCGCATGACCCCCGACTTGGTGTATGACCAGATGGTTGCCGCCGGTTGCGCCACGAAGTTGATCTTCAGCTGGCTCGGCAACCCTGGCGTTGGCTCGCTTCACGCAATTCGCCGACGCACGGAGCCGGCTGCGCTCGCACCCGGCGAGTCACTGCTTGAGATTGAGGAGTACAGCCACCACGGCATGGTCGGTCGCTATGTGGCTGGTGCGCATCGTCTCCCGTTCTACCCGCTGCGCAGTTACTCCGAAAGTGACCTACCAAAAGTGAACCCCCTCATTCGCACCGTACAAAGCCCGTTCGGTGGCGAAGAGGTCTACGCCGTGCCGCCGCTCAACCCCGACGTCACGATCATTCATGCGCAGCGTGCCGACGCTGAAGGAAACGTACAGATGTGGGGCCTGCTCGGTTGCCAGAAGGAGGCGGCCTTCGCGGCGAAGCGCGTCATCGCCGTCGTCGAAGAGATCGTGCCAGCCAGTGTGATTCGCGCCGATCCGAATCGCACGATCATTCCGGGGCTCATCGTCAACGCTGTGGTCTGTGAACCGTTCGGCGCGCACCCGTCGTACGTGCAAGGTTCGTACGATCGCGACAACGCCTTCTACCGCGAGTGGGACACCATCAGCCGCGATGCAGCCGCCACCGAGGCGTGGCTGCAGGAGTGGGTCTACGGCCTTCCGGATCGCGCCGCCTATGTGGCGAAGTTTGGCGCTGAGTACTTCAAGGGGCTCACGCCGATGAGCGCCCCATCGGGTTCGGTCGACTACGGAGACTATCGATGAGCGGCCAGCGCCCAGCCAGCAAGAGCGAACTGATGGTCGTCGCATCGGCGCACGCCCTGACCGGAAAGCGCATCTGCTTTGTGGGGGTCGGCCTCCCAAACATCGCGGTGAACTTGGCGAAGCGGACCGTCGCACCAGAGATGGAGCTGGTCTACGAGGCGGGCGTCTTCGGGGCAAATCCTGCACGACTCCCACTTTCAATTGGTGATCCAACGATCGTGACTGGCTCCACTGCAACAGTCTCCATGCACGACCTCTTCGGCCTTTATTTGCAGGGGGGCCGCATCGATGTAGGGTTCCTCGGTGGCGCTCAGATCGACCGTTTCGGCAACCTAAACACGACAGTGATCGGTGACTACGCTGCGCCGAAGACGCGTCTCCCAGGGTCAGGCGGCGCATGTGAGATCGCGATTAACGCCAAAGAGATTCTGGTGATCATGCGCCAGAGCACGCGGAGCTTTGTGAAGGAACTCGACTTCCGCACCTCTCCCGGGAACCTCGGCGGTGCTGTCACGGCCGCAAAAACTCGTGCGGCGCAAGGGTGGGGCGGGAGCGGACCGTCGGGCGTGATCACCGACCTTGGCGTCTACGGGTTTGATGATGATGGAGAGATGGTGCTGCGTAGCCTGCATCCTGGCGCAACCATTGATGAGATTCGTGCATCCATTGGCTGGGAGATCCGCATCCCACCGAACGTTCCGGCGACGCCGACGCCAACCGACGAAGAGCTGCGACTGATTCGTGAGGAGCTTGATCCAACTGGTGCGTACGTTTCGTGAGTAGCGGCAGGATCTTTAGTCGCGGTGGCTCCGCGCTCCCATTCGCCGCAACGAGCGATGGCGCCTATATCGCGGACAGCACTGGGCGTCGCTACCTTGATGCCGCTGGCGGCGCGATTGTTGTGGGGATTGGTCACGGGCGACGTGCCGTTGCCGATGCCGCCGCCGCGCAGATGGCGAAGATCGCGTACGCACACGGGAGCGCCTTCACCGCCGAGGCGCTCGAAGCGTGGGCGAGTGAGGTTGGCCCTCTGCTGCCGATGAGTGACCCGTCGCTTTACCCGGTCTCGGGCGGATCAGAGGCGGCGGAGACCGCACTCAAAATGGTGCGCGCCTACTGGCTCGCAAAGGGTGAGCCCGATCGCACCGTCGTGGTGAGCCGGTGGGGGAGTTATCACGGCAACACGTTGGGGGCACTTGACCTCTCCGGTCGAACTGGCTTACGCCGACCATATGAGCCGTGGCTCGGGCGCTTTGAACATGTTTCGGCCCCGTATGCCTATCGCGCAGGCCTTGACGGCGCGAACGCGATTGGCAGTGGCGCAGAAGCCATCGCTGAACTTGATGCGCTACTCACGCGTGTTGGCCCAGGACGCATCGCTGCCTTTGTTGCGGAACCGATCGCCGGTGCGACGCTCGCCGCCGCCGTGCCACCCGACGACTACTGGCCCGCAGTGAGCGCCTGGTGTGCGCGAAACAGGGTGTTACTCATTGCCGATGAAGTGATGACTGGGTTCGGCAGAACGGGAACCTGGTTCGGTGTAAATCATTGGAACCTGCAGCCAGACCTTCTGCTCGCCGCTAAGGGGGTCACGAGTGGCTATTGGCCATTCGGCTTTGTTGCCGCGGCTGGTCATGTAGCTGAGCCGATCTTGGCGAGCGGATTTGTCCACGGCTTCACCTACAGCCACTCGATTCCTGGCGCCGCAGTCGCACGTTCCGTGCTGAAGATCCTGCGCGACGAGAACCTGGTCGAGACTGCTACAGCACGAGGCGACCAGCTTCGCGCAGCGCTCAGCGCGGAGCTCGCCAACGATCCGTGGGTTGGCGAGATTCGCGGGCGCGGACTCCTCCTCGGAATTGAGCTGGTTGCCGACCGTACGAGCAAGGCGCCACATGCACGAGCCACGCGCGTTACCGAGCGTGTGTTGGCGCATGCCAAGAACGCGGCTGATGTCGGACTCCTTCTCTATAGCGCGACAGGGCAAGCCAACGGGGTAGATGGCGACCAGCTCGTGATCGGCCCACCGTTCGTCATTGGCGACGAGGAGATTGCGCGCATCGCGCGCGGGACCGCCGCGGCGATACGCTCGGTGCGCGACGAGGCCTAGTCGGGAATCGAAAGGGTGATCTCGACATTCCCCGCCAGCGCTGCGGAGATTGGGCAGCCGCCCTTCGCCCCTTCGGCAATCTCTGCAAATTTGTCGTAATCCAGACCCGGCACTTCACCTCTCAGGGTGAGCGCCGACTTCGTGACGCGCCAGCCCGCTTCGACCTTCTCAAACGTCACAGTTGCTGAAACGTCGAGGTGCTTCGCCGGTGTGTTATTGCGCGCGAGGCCGCCCGAGAGCGCCATGGCGAAACAGGAGGCGTGCGCCGCTGCAAGCAACTCTTCAGGAGAGGTGGAACCACCATGCTCCTCAGATCGACGGGGCCAACTCACTGGAAGTGTGCCGATCGCACCACTCTCAAACGAGGTGATTGCCCCCGAACCCTCGAGAAGCGTTCCGTTCCAAGTGGCGGTCGCGGTTCGTGTGGTCATGATTAACCCCCCTTAACGATTCTTCAGCCCCGCAGCATCCTCGGCGGGATTCCGCGATACTACGCCTGCTGGGCTCTGCTGCCCACTTCAATCGGCGAAAAGAGGGGGTTCCATGTTTTTCTTGACCAAGCTCGCGGTCGCTCGACGCAGCGTGACCATTCTGATCGCACTCGCAATCTTCGGCGGGGGCGTGGCGAGCTGGGGGAGCCTGAAGCAGGAGCTGCTTCCAAACATCGATTTCCCAATCGTCACGATTATTGCCCCATACCCCGGGGCAGGCACCGCCGATGTGGCCGAGCAGGTGGCCGCGCCGATTGAGGCCGCCGTCGCCTCAGTCGCTGGGGTTGAGTCGCTCCGCTCCGTCTCGACGACTGGGCTCGGATTCGTCTCTGCGCAGTTCGCCTACGGGAGCGACGTCAAGGAGATCCTTCGTCAGATTGAATCGGCCATCGC
Source organism: Candidatus Aquidulcis frankliniae (assembly GCA_009925905.1). Taxonomy (GTDB): domain Bacteria; phylum Chloroflexota; class Limnocylindria; order Limnocylindrales; family Limnocylindraceae; genus Limnocylindrus; species Limnocylindrus frankliniae. Next base: position 30,868 of record RFPZ01000002.1, on the reverse strand, counting down.
AACTTCCCGGCTCCCCTCGGGGGTTACGCCAGTTGTTCGCAACTTCAATATCAACTCATCTGCTGTAGTCATCGCTACCCTGACCCCAAAGGGCAATACAACACTGACCGAACTTGCGGCTCTCACGCAGAGCGAGCTGATGCCGAGCATTCGTGGCATCAGCGGCATCTCCGCCGCCGATCTCTCGGGTGGCGTTGAGACCCAGGCGTTTATTCAACTTGACGCAGCCAAGGCCGCCGCGACCGGCGTGACCATGTCGCAGGTGCAAGGTCTCATTCAGGCGAACAACCTGACCTATCCGGGCGGCCAACTCCCAGTCGGCACCAGCCTGGTGCCCGTCTCGGCAACCGGTCGCTTCACGTCAGTTGCTGATCTTGAAAACCTCATTGTCGGCGGCGGCGTCACCCCAACGGGCCAGCCGTACCCGATCTTCTTGAAAGACGTTGCGACTGTTTCGCTCGCAGAGGTGCACACCACCGGCTGGTCCGAGACGAACGGGACCCCTGGCCTGACCATTAGCGTCAGCAAGTCAGCCGATGCGAATACCGTCTCTACAGCTCAGGACTCCATCGCCGCAATTGAAGAGTTTGCAGCCGCGCACGATGCGCAGGTCAAGCACTCGATCGTGACCGACTCATCAATCTTCATCCTCGAATCAATTGATGCGCTCGTAAAAGAGGGCGGCCTCGGGGCAGCCTTCGCCGTAGTTGTCATCTTTGTCTTCTTGCTCAACCTGCGTTCCACAATTGTTGCCGCGGTGAGCATTCCGCTGAGTGTCTTGGCGGCGATCATCCTGATGTCAACGACTGGCATCACCATCAACATCATGACCCTTGGCGGTCTCGCCGTAGCGGTTGGCCGGGTCGTTGACGACTCCATTGTGGTGCTCGAAAACATCTACCGACACCGCAGCCAAGGTGAGCCGATTGGTGAAGCAGTGCTGAACGGCACACGTGAGGTCTCCTCGGCGATCACCAGCTCAACCATCACAACCATTGCCGTCTTCTTGCCCCTCGGCGTTGTGGGCGGCTTGATTAGTCAGTTCTTCCTTCCATTTGCGCTGACGGTAACCTACGCGCTGCTGGCGTCGCTGGTCGTGGCACTGACCGTCATCCCAGTCCTCGCCTACTTCCTGGTCAAGGTGAAGGGTTCCAAGGCAACGATTCCGTATGCGGTCGACACCGACCACGAAGAGGTCTCCATCTGGGGACGCCTCTATCTTCCAGTGCTTGGGCTTGCGCTGCGACGTCGCGCTACAAAGTTTGCCACCCTGCTGATCGCCTTCAGCCTCTTCATCGGGGCAACCTCCCTCGCAGGCTCAATTCCGACCCAGTTCCTGAATAGCGGAAGTGAGAAGGTCCTGACAGTGACGGTGAATCCGCCGCTCGGCACCTCTACCGAACGCGTTCTGACGCGCAGCCGTGTCGCTTACGAGATTCTTGCCAAGGACGAAACCGTTGAACTCGTGACGACCTCGATCCCAAGTGCGGATGCCACTGGGACGCAAACGCTAGTCGCCGCAACTACAGGGCGAGCGCCGAATGCCGCGCGCATGACGGTTGTCCTCAATGCTGATACCGATCTCGCCGAAGCAAAAACTCGCTTGGCGGAATCGCTCGCTGAGGTGGGCACGCAGGGATGGACCGTGACGGTCGAAGAGATCGGCTTTGCTGCCGGCTCCAATGCTATCTCGGTGATAGTCACTGGTGAGCGCGCCGCGGATGTTGAAGCGGCGTCTGATCTCATCGTTACGACGCTCGCCGCGAATAGCAATCTCGCAAACGTGAAGAGTGATCTTGTGAAGGCGGGGCGTCAGATTGAGATCACGGTCAATCCATCTGCTGCTGCGATGGCCGGTCTCTCGGCGGCGCAAGTGGCCGGGGAGGTGCGCAATCTCTTGGTTGGTTCGCAGCTCGGGCAGATCACGATCGACGGCGCGAAGGTAAGCCTCTCGCTCAAGATTGATAGCAGCTCTGTCAGCGACATCACGCAGCTGGGTGCGTATCTGGTTGGCGGTGCAAAGAAGGTACCGCTGAGCAGCATCGCAACAATTGAGGAGCTCTCTGTCCCATCAAGCATTACGCGCATCGACCAGTCGCTGGCCGCCAATGTGAGCGGCGAGATCGCTGTAGCAGACACAGGAGCCGTGAATACCGCGGTGAAGACCGCAGTCACCGAACTTCAGGATGCAGGGAAGCTGAGCAAGGTTGATGTTCGGCTTGCCGGCGTGACGGAACAGCAGAACGAGTCGTTCAGTGGCCTCTTCACGGCGATGGCCGTTGCAATCTTGCTGGTGTACCTGACCATGGTGCTGGTCTTCAACTCGCTGGTGGATCCACTGGTCATCATGTTCAGCCTGCCACTCGCCGTGATCGGCGCATTCCCGGCACTCTTGATCACGAATCGTCCTATCGGCATCTCGGCCCTCATTGGGTTCCTAATGTTGATTGGGATCGTGGTGACGAACGCCATCGTGCTGCTCGACCGCGTTGAACAGCTGCGCCATGAGGGGGTTCCGACGAAGGAGGCCCTTCTGCGCGCTGGCGCAACACGGGTACGTCCGATCTTGATGACGGCGGTCGCAACGATCCTGGCGCTCTTGCCGCTCGCGGCGGGGCCGAGCGAGGGTTCGATCATTGCCGCCGAGCTCGGCACGGTGGTGATTGGTGGACTCCTCTCGTCCACGCTCCTTACCCTGCTCGTGGTGCCAGTGGTGTACAGCTTGATTGACGGCCTCAAGCAGGGGCTCTCGCGCGGCAATAAGGTCAAGGCTGCCTAATCGGGGCAACTGCCCAATCCTGATACGATCAGTCGGGATTACCCCGAACGGTCCAACAGGGAAGAGGAGGCTCCATGACGGTCGCTAAGGAGACGGTTCGCGACGAACGGGAGCAGTACGCCTTCCACGACGACATCGCCTACCTGCGCGAGACGAAGGCTGGCCTCACTGAGGCGACGGTCCGGGAGATCTCGGAGACGAAGGAAGAGCCAGCTTGGATGCTGGAGTACCGCCTGCGCGCATACAAGCACTTTGAGGCGCGGGCGATGCCGATGTGGGGCGGTGACCTGACGAAGCTCGACTTCTCGAAGATCGTCTACTACCGCAAGCCATCCGAGCGCGAAGAGAAGTCATGGGACGACGTCCCTGACCAGATCAAGAAGACGTTCGAGCGCCTTGGTATTCCAGAGGCGGAGCGCAAGTTCCTCTCCGGCGTTGGCGCGCAATACGACTCTGAAGTTGTTTATCACTCTGTACGCGAAGATCTTGAGAAGCTTGGCGTCGTCTTCATGGGCACCGACCAGGGGATGAAAGAGTACCCAGAGATCTTCAAGAAGTACTTCGGTACCGTTGTGCCAGCAGAGGACAACAAATTTGCAGCCCTGAACTCGGCAGTCTGGTCGGGTGGTTCATTCGTCTACGTGCCGAAGGGAGTCGATGTACCACTCCCGCTGCAGGCCTACTTCCGTATCAATGGCCAGAACACCGGGCAATTTGAGCGCACGCTCATTGTTGTCGATGAGGGAGCAAGCCTGCATTACATCGAGGGCTGCACCGCGCCAAACTGGGCAACCGACTCGCTTCACGTTGCCGTTGTCGAGGTGATTGCGCTTCCAGGCGCAAAGGTTCGCTACACCACCATTCAGAACTGGTCGAATGATGTCTACAACCTCGTTACGAAGCGAGCCCATGCGCACGCTGGAGCCACCGTTGAGTGGATTGACGCAAACACGGGTGCACAACTCACTATGAAGTACCCAGGCATCTACCTTCTGGGCGAGAAAGCACACGCTGAAATCGTCTCCGTTGCCGTGGCCTCAAAGGGGCAGCACCAAGACACTGGTGCGAAGGCGGTGCACCTTGCACCAAATACCACCAGCCGCATCGTAGGTAAGTCTGTCTGTAAGGACGGCGGCGTGGCAACGTATCGCGGTACGGTGCGCGTGGCCCCCGGCGCAACGGGTGTCACAACCAGCGTTCGCTGTGATGCGCTAATTCTCGATGAAGGGAGCCGCTCCGAGACGTACCCATACATCGATATCCAAGAGGACGACACCTCAATGAGCCACGAGGCCACGGTGGGTCGCGTCTCTGATGATCAAATCTTCTACCTGATGAGCCGCGGAATGACGGAGAATGAGGCAACGAATCTCATCGTTCAGGGCTTCCTTGAAGTTTTCACCAAGGAGTTGCCGATGGAGTACGCGCTTGAGTTCAATCGTCTGATTCGACTGGAGATGGAGGGGGCCCTCGGGTGACCCGCCGCGCACTCGCTGACCTTCCACTTGAGTGGGCAACCACCGAAACGATCACCAAGCTCAGCGCAGGCGGCCCTGGGCTCTCTGAGCGTGCAGCGGCACTCGCCGCGTTTCACGCCCTTCCAACAGAGTCAAACCTACTCTTCACCGGGTACGTTGACCTGCGAGCGGCTGAGGTGGAGCGCGCCGCCCCGGCGGTTCTATCGCAGGAGATTCGAACGCTTTCCGACGCTGCACTTCCGGAGGGTGCCGCTGCGCTCATTGAGATCTCAAGCGCTGGCGTTGGCGCATACATCGGTGCGGAGGCCTCAGCGGCTGGCCTAAAAATCGCGCCACTCAATGCCGCAACGCCGATGGCCGGTGCCGCCGAGGATCGCACCGCTGCGCTAATCGCCGCGCTCTGGAATACAGGCGTCTCCATCAGTCTCGGCGCTGGCCGACTCGCCGCACCGATCGTGATTCGCATCCTTGCCCCCGAGGTGGGCACTTCATTGATTGCCCGGATTGCGGTGGCACTTGGCGATGGCGCAGAGGCCTCGATTGTGGAAGAGATAAACGGGAGTGCTGCAGCTGCTGGCGCTGCAACCTCACTCTTGGCAACGAGCAGCGAGATCACGCTCGGCGCCCGCGCATCGCTCGCCCTCTCTTCGATCCAAGACCTCCCCGAGGATCGCGCCTATGTGACGGTACGCCGACACACCTTTGGCGAGAAGGCGCAGCTGCAGCTCGCAGTCGCGCAGGTGGGCGCGCGGCTTGTGCGCGGTCGCATTGATCACCTGCTTGCAGGCGACGGATCTGGCGTTCGCCAGGTTGAAGTCGTCTTTGGTGCAGGCGATCAGATCCACGACCTCACCACCTATAGCCTCCATTCTGGCCAGAAGACGGTCGGAGATCTGTTGGCCAAGGGTGTGTTCGCCGGAAACGCACGCGGGTACATCAAGGGGGTCACGACGATTCCGCGCAGCGGACGGGGCACGAACTCGTATCTCGGTGAGTTCGGGATGCTTCTCTCAAAGACGGCGCGCAGCGTGGCGATTCCATCGCTATGGATTGACCAGCCGGACTGCGAGCGCGCGGCGCATGGCAGCTCTGTCGGACCAATTGATCCAGCTCAGATCTTCTATCTGCGTTCACGAGGGCTAACGGATGCCGAAGCGCGTCGCACGATCGTGATGGGCTTCTTGGAGCCTGTTGTTGCTGCGCTCCCACTCAATGCCGAGGCAGAGCGACTGCGCGAGGTGCTTGCCGCAAAACTTGACGCTGCGCTGGTGAAGCAGCCCGCCGCACTCGCCTCCTAATCGCGAAGCATGCCCGCCGAGCGACTCTTTCCAGCAGCCGAGCTTCCAGACGGCACCATGCGTCTCGCCTGGCCAGGAGGCAGTGCCATCCTGGTGGTGAATCGCGGCGGCAAGCTCTTGGCAGTCGACGGCGTCTGTACCCACGAGTACTGTGAGCTCGATCGCGGCTTTCTTTCGTCAGCCACCGTGGATCGGCCTACGGTGACCTGCCCGTTACATCTCTCGCGATTTGACCTGGAGAGCGGGGAGCCACTTGATCCACCCGCAGAGATTCCGCTCGGGGTTCACGTGGTGAGCGTTGACGATCAGGGCTGGGTGGTACTTCAAACCTAGCCTTGCACAGAGCGCTAGGATGGGGGCGATGCGCAACACCTGCGCAAGAGGGGAGCCCCAATGCAAGCGATCAAAGACCGCGCCGCAAGCCTTGCCGGACTAGCGCTCGAGCGCGACGCGATCTTCTTGTATGACGCTCTCGCCAGAATTGAGAAAGATCCCGCGCGCCGCAGCGCCTTCGAGCGCATCGCAACGAGCGAGCGCCGCCACGCCGCCATCTGGGAGGCGAAGCTCTTAAGCCTCGGCGAGCAGGTACCCGCCACGAAGCGCCCAAGTTGGCGCGTGCGCCAGATCACGTTGCTCGCGCGACTCTTCGGCACGCGTGCGGTGAGCGACATGGTGAAAGCGCTTGAGGGGTACGAAGAGGAAGTGTACGGCGCGCATGGCGACGTACCCGAAGTCACCGATATTGCCGCCGATGAGGCGAAGCACGCCGACATCTGGCGCGAACTCGATGGGGAGAAGAGTGGCGGCGCACATCGCGCTGCGCTTGCCGAGACGAAGGCACGCGAGCCGTGGCACCGCTCGGGGAGCAGCGGCACACTACGCGCGACGATCTTTGGAGTTTCCGATGGCCTTGTCTCAAATGCCGCCTTGGTGATGGGTATCGCTGGCGCAACCACGGCTAGTGGCCAAGGTGGCTTCGTTGTCCTTGCCGGCATCGCTGGGCTCCTCGCCGGCGCATTTAGCATGGCGGCGGGTGAGTACGTTTCCATGCGCAGCCAGACCGAACTCCTTGAACGGCAGATTGAGCTAGAACGCGCGGAGCTTGAAGCGATGCCAGAAGAGGAGGAGGCAGAGATTGCCGGAATCTATCGCGCACGCGGCTTCCCTGAAGAAGAGGCACGGTCAATTGCTCAGCGGCTGATGTCCAATCCTTCGGTCGCACTCGAAACCCTTGTCCGCGAAGAGCTCGGACTTGACCCCGAAGAGCTCGGATCTCCGTGGGGAGCCGCAGCGGGATCGTTCATCGCATTCGCCATCGGTGCATTCCTGCCGCTGCTGCCGTTCATTCTGCTCACAGGCTCAACCGCGTTGCTCGCAAGCATTGCCGTCACAGCGATCGCGCTCTTTAGCGTTGGCGCCGCAGTAAGCCTGCTAACGGGAAAGTCGGCAATCTATACAGGGCTGCGACAGCTTGCCATCGGTGCCGCAGCAGCCGCAATTACGTACGCTGTTGGTTCGCTGATCGGAGTCAACGTTTAAATGTTTCCAACTCCACCAGACTCGATCCTGATCGAGATTGGTCCGTTGGTTATTCGGTGGTATGGACTGCTCTACGCCGTTGGATTACTGGTCGCGTATCGCTTTATGGTGCGGGAGGCCCGTCGCCGCTCTCTAAACGAGAAGCTCATCCTCGATGGGTTGATCATCATCTCCATTGCCGCGCTGGCGGGTGGCCGCCTCTATCATGTGATTGATGCGTGGGATCGTCTATACGCAGCGAACCCAATCTCCGCGATCATTCCACCGTATGAGGGGCTCGGCGCCCCAGGTGGCCTCATTACGGGGACGATCGCACTCGTGGTGATCTTGCGACGCTGGCACCAAGAGCCATGGGGCTGGGTTGACGTTGCCGGTCCGGCGATCTTGGTGATGCAGGCCATCGCCCGCTGGGGGAACTGGTTCAACCAGGAGCTCTACGGCGCTCCAACCGATCTACCCTGGGGGCTCGCGATCGACTGCGCCCATCGTGCCGTCAGCGTCTCGTGTGCAGCCGTTGGTGATGCGACACGGTTCCACCCCCTCTTCCTCTACGAGTCACTCTCGGGCCTCGCGGGCGCACTCATCCTTCCCGCGCTCGGACAGCGACTCAAGGAGCATCTCCTTCCCGGCATGATCGGCCTTGGCGCCGTCGCCTGGTACAGCGTCACCCGCATCGCCCTTGAGGGGCTTCGCTTAGAGAACTGGCAGGTGGGTGGCATTGCGACCGCCTACTTCGTCATGGGAGCGGTGCTGTTCGCCACGCTGGCCGTCGCCACCGTGCGCTTGCGTGCGGCAACCACCGCCAAGAAGCGGCGCCAGCGGTAGGATCAGCGTGCTCGGCGATCCCGCCGAGAGAGGAGGGCTCATGGCAAAGATTCAGCGTCGCAAGGTCACCGTCATCGGCGCAGGGAACGTGGGCGCAACGACAGCGCAGCGAATCGCTGAATCCGGACTTGCCGATGTCGTCCTCATCGACATCGTTGAGGGGCTCCCGCAAGGGAAGGGGCTCGACCTTGCCGAGGCGGCTCCAGTTGTAGGTCACGACGCCCACATCATCGGCACCAATAGCTACGACGACACGGCGAACTCCGATGTAATCGTCGTGACCAGCGGTATTGCCCGCAAGCCGGGGATGAGCCGCGACGATCTGCTCAATACCAATGCCGGCATTGTTCGTAGCGTGGTGACCGAGTCAACGAAGCGCTCACCTGACGCCATCTTGGTTGTCGTCACCAATCCGCTCGATGCGATGTGCCACGTTGCCCTCAAAGCGTCGGGGTTCCCGAAGCAGCGAGTCATCGGCATGGCTGGCACGCTCGATTCCGCGCGCTATCGCACCTTCATCGCGCAAGAGGCAGGTGTGAGCGTTGAGGATGTGCGAGCCTTTGTGCTCGGCGGCCATGGCGACACGATGGTTCCGTTGCCGCGCTACTCATCTATAGGCGGCATTCCGCTGCCTGAATTCCTCCCCGCAGATCGCATTGAGGCGATCGTCAAGCGAACCCGCAGTGGTGGCGCAGAGATTGTCGAGCTGCTGAAAACCGGCTCGGCCTACTACGCGCCCGCGGCCGCCACCTTTGAAGTGGTGGAGAGCATCCTGCTCGATCGCCGTCGCCTGATTCCATGCGCCGCACTCCTTGAGGGCGAATACGGAGTGAAGGGGCTCTATGTTGGGGTCCCTGTGGTGGTCGGTGGAAACGGGATCGAGAAAATCGTTGAGATCACCTTGACGAGTGACGAGGCTGCGGCATTCAAACGCTCGGCTGATGCGGTAAAAGAGCTCGTCGATCTGCTTTAGCGACTGCGGCGCCGTAGATTTAGAACCAGCGAGCGGTAACAACCTTTTTCGTGGTGTAGAACTCCACCCCGTCGCGACCGGTCGCGTGCAGATCGCCGAAGAAACTTTTGCGGCGCCCACTGAACGGGAAGAAGGCCATCGGCGCAGCAACACCAACGTTCACACCGAGCATGCCTGAGGTTGCCTTGCGCTTGAACTCGCGCGCCGCAGAGCCCGATGCCGTGTAGATGCTGGCAGCATTCCCGTACTCGTTCGTCTCGGCCATGAGGCGGAGCGCTTCATCAAGATCCTTGGCGTAGAGCACGGATAGGACCGGCCCGAAGACCTCCTCGCGTGCCAGTGGCGACGTTGGTGCGATCTCGAGCAGCGTAGGGCCAACGAAGTAGCCCTTCTCGGGGCCGGTGCCGCGTCCGTCACGCAGCATCTTCGCGCCTGAAGCGACGCCCTGATCGACAAGGGTGTGAATGCGCTCGCGCGCCTCGCTACGAATGACGGGGCCGAGCGAGACACCCGCGTCGAGGCCGAATCCCATCTTGATGGTGTCGGCATGCTCGAGGAGTCGTGGCAACATGCGCTCGCGCGCCTCGCCAACGAGGGTGAGCACGGAGCCTGCGAGGCAGCGCTGCCCCGCATTGCCGAAGGCAGACTCTGCGATGTTGGGCACGCTCTGGTCGAGCACCGCGTCGGGCATGGCGATGATGTGATTCTTTGCGCCACCGAGCGCCTGCACGCGCTTGCCGCTCTTGGCCGCAGTCTCATAGACGATGCGTGCGACGCGCTCAGAGCCAACGAAGCTAATGGCATCGACGCCTGGGTTCGTGATGAGGCCGGTGACCGTCTCCACAGCACCGTGCACCAAGCCGACAACGCCGGCTGGAATGCCCGCCTCTTCGCAGATCTCCATAATGCGTTGCGACGAGAGCGGCGTGCGCTCAGATGGCTTCAGGATAAACGAGTTCCCACAGGCGATTGCGAGTGGCAACATCCACATCGGCACCATAAAGGGGAAGTTGAACGGGGTGATGCCGGCGACGACACCGACGGGGAAGCGCACCATCTCGGAGTCAATGCCACGGGAAACCTGATCAAGGTTCTGGCCCATGAGGAGCGTTGGCGCGCCGCACGCAAAATCAACGACCTCGATACCACGGCGAACCTCACCCGTTGCATCGCTCAGTACTTTGCCGTTCTCGGTGGTGACGAGCTTGGCCAATGCGTCGCGGTTATCAAGCATCGCCTCGCGCAGCTTAAAGAGGTAGCCGGCGCGCTCAGGCGGTGGCATCTCGCCCCATTCGTGAGCGGCAGCCCGCGCCGCCTCAACGGCGGCCTGCACGTCGCTCGCGTTGGAGAGCGGCACGTAGGCGAGGGGTGCCTCGGTCGCTGGGTTCGGCACCACAAGCCGCTCGCTCGAAGCGGAGGCGACCCAGTGCCCATTGATGTAGTTCTTTAGGGTGGCTGGGGCGCTTTGCGCGGCCAAGCTTTCAAAGGTTGTTGCCATGGCGAGATTCTCGCTGATCGGCGCCCCGAGCGCGGCGCATAGCGTGATTGTCTCGCGCCACGCACCATGCGAAGGGGGGTATCCTCAGCGGCACGAGGGCGCGCCTGCGCCTCATCACTGGGAGGGTCCATGAGCGCAGCCAAGCGAGCCCCACTGAGCGGACCAGAGATGGTCGCCCTCTCCAAGCGCCACACCATGACCGAATGGTCCGCCCAGGCTGCAGCGAACCCGATTCCGATCGCTCGCGCGAAGGGCTCGTGGTTCTGGACACCTGAAGAGGAGAAGTTCCTCGATTTCAATAGCCAACTCATGTGCACCAACATCGGCCACGGCGATGAGCGTGTGCTGAAGGCGATCACCGATCAGGCGGCGACGCTCGCTTACGCGAACCCCTTCATGGCGACGGAGCCGCGCGCCCGACTTGGTGCGAAGCTCGCTGAGATTTGCCCCGGCGACATCGACGCCTTCTTCTTCACCAATGGTGGAGCTGAAGCGGTAGAGAATGCCTTCCGCATCGCTCGCCTCTACACGGGTCGACACAAGGTCGCAGCACGGTATCGCTCATATCACGGCGGAACTTCGGGAGCACTCAGCGCAACGGGCGACCCACGCCGCTGGTTCGCCGAGCCCGGCATGCCTGGCATCTTCCGCATCCCCGACTTCCACGAATTTGGCGCTGCTGAGCCACGCCCAGTCGCAGAGGTGCTTGCGGAGACGGAGAAGATCATTCGTTTTGAAGGTCCACAGACCGTCGCAGCGATGATCGTTGAATCTGTTGTGGGAACCAACGGAATCCTCATTCCACCCGACGGCTACATGCAGGGGCTTCGTGACATCTGTGATCGCCACGGCATCCTGCTGATCGCCGACGAGGTGATGGCCGGATTCGGCCGCACGGGGAAGTGGTTCGCCATTGAGCATTCGGGGGTCGTGCCCGACATGATCACCATGGCGAAAGGCCTCACCAGCGCTTACGTGCAGCTCGGTGCCCTTGGCATGCGGCGACCGATTGCCGATCACTTCGCTGAGAAGGTGTTCGGTGGCGGGTTGACCTACAACAGCCATCCGCTCGCCTGCGCCACGGCTCTGGCCACCATTGAGGTGTATGAGGAGGACGACCTGATCACCCGTGCCGCAATGATGGGGAAAACGCTCCGCGCGCATCACGAGCGCATGAAGGCGAAGCACCCTTGCGTTGGTCCGATTCGGAACATTGGCCTGTTCGGCATCATTGAGTTGGTGCGCGACCCGAAGACGCAAGAGCCAATCGCGGCGTTCAACACGAGTGCACCAGAGATGCTTGCGCTTGGCGCTTTCTTCCGTAAGAACGGCCTCTACACGATCGTGCGCTGGAATGGATTCTTCACGAATCCACCACTAATCATCACAAACGAAGAGCTCGACTTTGCGTTTGATGTGATCGATCGCGGTTTGACAGAGGTTGACAAGGCCCTCGGCCTGGCATGAGCGGCGTTCGCGTCGGCGATCGCCTGCCACCACCCGTGATCACGGTGGTGCAACGTGGCCAAATCACCGAGTCGGTACATCGTGGCGACGTGGCGGTCGTGGCCGCGGGGGGTCGTCTTGCGGCAAGCCTGGGTGAAGCAGATCGGCTGATCTCACTCCGAAGTTCCGTCAAGCCCTTCACCGCAGTGGCGGTCCTCGCCGCGGCACACGAAGCGGGCCTCGCGCTCGACGACGAGATGATTGCACTCGCCTCCGCGAGCCATGCGGGTGCGGACGAGCACACTGCGGTGGCGCAGCGGATGATTGACACCTTCGGGCTTGACCCAGCGCATCTCGTGCACGGTCGACCGCAGAGCGCGCGCGGTGGCAGTGGTGACTTGCTCGCGCACATGTGCTCTGGGCAGCACCTCTCCCTACTCATCCTGGCAAAGGCACGTGGGTTTGATCCGATCGGTTACGACAACTTCGATCACCCGGTGCAACACGAGCTGCGCACCGTTGTCGGTGCGCTGCTGAGTGCGAATCTGCATGCCGCGCCGTGGGGGGTCGATGGCTGTGGAATTCCTACATCGGCAGTTCCACTTCGCGTGGCTGCGGAGGGGGCGCGTCGCTGGGCCACCCCGCACGATGCACTGGTCCCAGAGCGCTTTCAAGCGCTGCTTGAGCGCGTTCGCTTCGCAGCCGTCAGCCACCCGCGCCTGATCTCCGGAGCCGGCTTTCTAGATACCGACCTCATCCGTGGCGGTGAAGGTGTAGTGGTAGCCAAGCAGGGGGCCGAGGGGCTCTGCCTCGTTGGAGTTCCTGGTTACGGGATCGCCGTGCGCACGGAAGATGGCGACGCAGCGGCGCGCTCTGGACGCGTCGCCAGCGTTGCAGTGCTTGCCGCAATTGGTGCGCCAGTCGCCACCGCAAGCTCGCTCGATTCGCATCGCACGGTCAGCCTTGCTGATCCGCGCGGCGGCGCAGCACTCGCCACGGTGCAACCTGGAGAGTCGCTAGCGACACTCAAGGTTTCCTAGACCGTGCCAACGCCAAAGATTCGTCGCGAAGAAGCGTGGCGCATACTTGGTCTTCCCGCACAACCATCAACACGCGAGGTTAAGTCTGCATTTCGCCGACTCGCCAAGTCAACGCACCCAGACGCGATTGGTGGGAGCACGGCTACCTCGAAGTTTGCAAGGATCACCGAGGCCTATGAAGTCGCACTTGCTGACGCAATCGCAGCAGGGCGAGTTGGTGCGTCTCGCCGCGAGGCGCCGCCAGTGCGCCCCGCGCCTTCACCTCGTCCAACGCCGCAACCGGCTCGCCCACAGCCTGGCGCCAATGCCGCGCCAAGCGCGCATCCAGGCTCCACCACCTATGACGGCGCAACCGAGGAAGAGCCAGTTTGGGATGGTGCTGCCTGGGTTGGCGCAGACTCTGGTACCTATTGGACGGTGAATCCGCGCGAGTACGCCGACCCGCGAAAGCATGGGCCCGAATATCGAGCCCGTGGGCGACGTCCGGTTCGTCGCACAACACGAGAGCGAACGGAGGCGCAGCCCGCTGCGCAACCTCAGACAGCTGCATCAGCGAGTGTTCCCCGATCCACCTCGCTCGCCGTGGGTGCCGCCGCACTCGTACTCATCACGGTGCTGGTGAGCGGCTCACTCCGCCTGCTCGCAGCCGCGGCCCTCTGCGCACTTCTGGCCTTTGCGGCCTTGAGTTGGCGTCGCAGGTAGGATCAGGGCTATGACAACTACACGTCGAGCGGCTCTCACGGCGGCGGCGCAGGAGTATCTCCTCGCCTTCCGCAGCCACAATGACGCTGAGGGAGTCACTCCATCGCTTGTCGCCAAAGACCTTGAGGTCAGCAAGCAGGCCGCTGCGGAGATGTTCCGGCGACTCGCCGACGACCGACTCATTGCTCCATGTAGCGGGCATGCACGTCTCTGGAAGCTCACCGCCTCGGGCGAGAGTGCCGCAGACGCGGTCTTCCGTCGGCACGCTCTCCTAGAATGGCTGCTGACGGGTGTGGTTGGTATGCCATGGGCCGCGGCTGATGTAGAGGCGCGGCGACTGCACGCTTCGATTTCACCAGAATTTGAAGCCCGACTTGATGAACTGCTGGGGCGTCCGCAAACTTGCCCGCACGGGAATCCGATCGATCGAGCGACCGAAGCTCGCCGGCCAAAGGGGGAGCCGCTCGCGGCACTTGAGGCTGGTGAGGCTGCAACGATCTATCGCGTCACCGAAGCTGCGGAGGCCGACGGCGCGCTGCTCGGATATCTCGAGGCACGTGGGCTGGTTCCTGGTGCCAAGATCACCGTCTTGTCACGCAGCACCTCACTCGATTCACTCACGTTGGATGGACCGATCGGTAAAGCGTCGCTCGGCCTTCGTCCTGCGGCGCTCGTTCAGGTCCTGCGCGGCGCTGTAGATGTCGCACTCTTTCACCAGATTCCGGCGCGATCATGAGTGATGCCGTGCGAGTTCGAATTGCGCCGAGCCCAACTGGGCCGTTCCACATTGGTACGGCACGCACCGCGCTCTTCAATCTGCTCTTTGCTCGTCGCCATGGCGGCACGTACATTGTGCGCGTCGAAGACACTGACACGGCACGCTCCACAAAGGAGTTTGAGGCCGATATTCTTGCGGGGCTTGCCTGGCTCGGCCTCGCCGCCGACGAGGGAGTGGTCGCAGAGGGGGAGCGCGGCGATCGGGGTCCGTACCGACAATCAGAACGGAGCGAGCGCTACACCGCCGTCGCAAACGAGCTGCGCGCGAAAGGGTTGACCTACCCCTGCTTCTGCACACCAGCCGATCTCGAGGCAGAGCGCAAAGCACGCGAGGCGGCAAAACTCCCACCGCGCTACTCAGGTCGCTGTGCTGAGATCCCTGCTGAGACGTCAGCTGCCCGAATCGCTGCAGGCGAGTCGGCAGCGCTCCGTTTCCGCATCAAGCCAGGCGTGGTGGTGATCGACGACCTTGTGCGTGGGCGGGTGGAGATTGACAGCGAGGCCCTGGGCGGAGACCTGGTGATCCTACGCGCCGACGGCACGCCGCTCTATCACTTCACCGTGGTGGTTGACGATGCTGACATGGGAATCACCCACGTCATTCGCGGCGAGGACCACCTCTCCAACACACCGAAGCATATCCTTCTCTTTGAGGCGCTCGGCGTGCCGCTTCCAAAGTTTGCCCACCTCCCGCTCATCCTGAACCCAGATCGCACCAAGATGAGCAAGCGCAAGAGCCAAACCGCCCTCGCCGACTATCGCGCCGAGGGATTCCTCGTTGAGGCGCTCGTGAACTTCTTGGCGCTGCTCGGCTGGTCAACGGGGAGCGAAGATGAGGTCCTCTCTATGGACGAACTGCAAGAGCGATTCAACCTTGAGCATGTGCAGAAGGCTGGCGCGGTGTTTGACCGCACCCGATTGGAGTGGCTCAACGGTCAGTGGATTCGACGTCTCAGCAACGAAGAGCTGCTGGTAAGGCTCCGCCCCTTCTACCAGGCTGCAGCGGAAAGCGGCGCACTGCAGCGGGCTGCGACCGATGCGGAGGTTGCTGCGCTTATCCCGCTCATTCGCGATCGCATCCCGCTTCTCTCTTCGGCGGTCACGCTTACGGATTTCCTGTTTGCGACGAAGCTCGAGCACGATCGTGCTGCGTTGGTGCCAAAGCGGTGGGATGCCCTCACCACGCTGCAAGCACTTACCGCAGCGCGTCCGCTGGTCGCGGATGCGATTGGTGAGGGAGACGCACCGCTTCTCGACGCGGAAGATCCACTCGAGGCGCAGCTTCGGTCGCTCGCTGAGGCTTCGGGCTGGAAGTCGGGCGACCTGTTCATGGCGCTTCGCGTTGCGGTGACCGGGCGAACGGCGACACCGCCCCTCTTCGACAGCATGCGCCTTCTCGGTCGTGCGCGTGTGCTAGCCCATCTCGATGCCGCCGTTGCACTGGTGAGCGGCAAATAACGTTTACATGCCGATAACACCGCTCCCTCAGAGTGACGCGGTGTCCGAGCGATTGATCAAGGTCCTACTGGTCGAAGATGAGCGAGCCCTTCGCGAGGCGCTCGCCGATGCGCTGACGAGCGAAGGATTTTTGGTCACCCAAGCCGAGACCGGAGCGGCAGGGCTGGAAGCGTTTCGCACGGCAACACCCGACCTGATTTTGCTCGATCTCATGCTCCCCGAGATGGGTGGCATTGATGTCTGTCGATCGATTCGTCGAAGCTCCCGAGTGCCGATCATCATGGTGACGGCCAAAGCATCCGAGACCGATCGCATCAGCGGTCTCGATCTCGGCGCTGATGACTATGTGACCAAGCCCTTCTCTTCGCGAGAGCTTATTGCGCGGATTAAGGCGGTACTCCGCCGGGCCGACGTGGGGGCCAGCCCGGGAGCGGTGGGCTCTCGTCTCCGCATTGCCGAGGCGGAGGTGGACCTCGAAGGCCAGCGAGTGCTACGAGATGGTGTCGTGGTGCACTTGAAGCCGAAGGCCTTCCAGCTCCTCGCATTCCTTATTGAGAATGCGGGCCGCGTGTACACCCGTGAGCAGCTCCTCGACAAGGTGTGGGGCTATGACTACGCCGGCGAGACACGCACCGTTGACGTGCACATGCATGCCCTGCGCCAGGCCATGGAGGCGATTCCAGCCGAGCCGGTCGCCCTCCAGACCGTTCGCGGGATCGGCTATGTCCTTCGTCGCCCAGCCTGATCCGCACGCCCTCCTGAACGAGAGCCTCGCGCGCGGGTAGGATTGTCCTCATGCGCATGAGCGAACTCTTCTTTACGACCCTCCGAGAGGATCCCGCCGACGCGGAGATGCCCTCCCATCGCCTCCTGCTCCGAGCTGGGTACATCCGACCGCTTGGTGCCGGGATCTACTCGCTCCTGCCGCTCGGCATGCGCGTGAATATGCGCGTCACCCAGGTGATTCGCGAAGAGATGAACGCCATCGGTGCGCAGGAGATGCTGATGCCGGTCGTGCACCCAGCCGACCTCTGGCGCGAGACGGGCCGCTACGACCAGATTGGTCCAGAGATGGGTCGCTTCAATGACCGGGGCGGCCGCGACATGGTCTTGGCGATGACGCACGAAGAGGTGGTGACCGATCTACTTCGGAAGCTGATCAACTCGTGGCGTCAGCTGCCACAACAGATGTACCACTTCCAAACAAAGTGGCGTGACGAGCCACGAGCGCGCGGCGGGCTAATTCGCGTTCGCGAGTTCACCATGAAAGATGCCTACAGCGCCGACCGCGATGAGGCCGGCCTCGATCGCTCCTACAAGCTCTACTACCACGCATATACGCGAATCTTTGCGCGTCTTGGACTCAAGGCGATCGCGGTCGCGAGTGACGTTGGCATGATGGGTGGCTCGCTCGCTCACGAATTCATGGCCTTCAGTCCGTTTGGTGAAGATAGCCTCGTGCTCTGTGATGGTTGCGGTGCCGCAGCAAACCGTCAGGTTGCGGTGGTGAAGCGCGAAGCTGGAGTGAGCGCACCCCATGAGCCACTCAAGGAGATCGCCACGCCAGGTGCCTCAACCATTGACGAACTCGCAGCGCAGCTCAAGGTACCCGCATCAACATGCGCCAAGGCGGTCTTCTTTGCTGATCGTGATGGGCGCTTGATCGTTGCGATCGTGCGAGGTGACGACGAGGTCGAAGAGACGAAGCTGACGAATGCCATCGGTGCTCGCGACTTGCGACCCGCACGCGAAGAGGAGATCCGTGCAGCCGGCATGGAGCCAGGGTACGCATCGCCCGTCGGTATCACGGGCGCTACCGTGGTCGTGGATGAGCTGGTTGCCTCAACCTCCAACATGGTGGCTGGTGCAAACAAGGCGGGCTATCACCTCACTGGGGTCAATGTTGGCCGTGACTACACACCGACCGCTGTCGCCGACATCGCTTCTGCAAAGGTCGGCGATGCCTGCCTCGCCTGCGGCGGCATGTTGCGCATTGAGAACGGCATCGAAGTAGGAAACATCTTCAAGCTCGGCACGCGATACACCGGCGCGCTCGGCGCAACCTACGCCGATGAGGCTGGCGTTTCGCATCCAATCGTGATGGGCTCGTACGGGATTGGCGTTGGACGGGCCGTGGCCTGTATTGCCGAAGCGCATCACGACGAAAAGGGCCTCTCCTGGCCGATCTCCATTAGTCCGTTTGACGCGCAGGTTGCGATCGTTGGCGCGAACAAGGATCCGAAGGTGACCGAGATTGCGTTCGCCCTTGAGGCGGAGGCGGAGGCTGCTGGCATCGAGCTGCTCGTCGACGATCGAACCGAGACACCTGGCGTGAAGTTTGCCGATGCGGAACTGATCGGGGCCCCTTGGATGATTACGATCTCGCCCCGCTCGTTGGAGGCGGGCGGCGCAGAGGTCACCCGTCGCGCAACAGGGGAGCGCCACGTGCTTCCGATCGCGGAAGTGCTCGACGCAATTCTTGCCGCGCAGGCGAGCGACCGTGCCGCCATCGAGGCGGAGCTGCTCAAGCGCGGCTATCCACCGCGGCACGCGGCACGCGACCCCCATCCAGCTGTCTGATGCCCGATTTCATCATCGGGCTCGCAACGGTACTTATCTCCGCAGGGGTAACCTATCTCATCGCTCGCCGCTTCACGGCGCAAGATGTTGCAACCGAGGCCGACCGCGCAGCACGAGAGAGCAGTCGGGCCGACGTTGCCTGGGATCGCGCCGATCGGCGCTCAGAGCGTCTGAACGCCCTCTTGGAGGCGACCGATGACGCCATCCTTCGCGTTGGCTCAGATCTGGTTATTCGTGCAGCAAGCCCAGTCACTGGTGAGATTTTGGCCCGTGGCGATGTGCAGTTCCGCGGCATGCCGCTGATTGAGGCGACTGTTGACTTCCGGCTTGAGGAGCTTGCACGAAAGGCGATTGCCGGAGAGGTTCATCGCGGTGAGATTGACATCCGCGACGGCCGACTCGGGCACTCCGATGAGGCCCGCTACGTCTCGGTCGTGGCGGCACCCGATGGTGACGGGGGAGCATGGCTCGTGTTGCGGGACCTTACTGAGGTTCGTCGATTACGGCAAATCAGAACCGAGTTCGTTGACAACCTCTCGCACGAGTTGCGTACACCGCTCTCAACGATTCGCCTCCTCGCCGAAACGATTGGCAGTTCCGCCGCGAAGGGCGATGTTGCAGGTGTAGCGAGCCGGAGTGCGAAGATTGAGGTCGAGGTTCTCCACCTCGTACAGATGGCTGACGAGATGTTGGACCTTGCCACCCTTGAGGCTGGTGAGATCCCCCTCCGGAAGGCGGAGTTTGACCTGGTCGCCTTGGCCCAAGAGGTTGCGCAGCGATTTGCCCCCGTCGCGGCACAGCATGGTGGAGGCATCGATGTCATCGGCACAAGCCCACTGCTGATTACGGGTGACCGTGATCGCCTCCGGCAGGCAGTCGCGAACCTCGTCCATAACGCCGTGAAGTACAGCCGTGAGGGCGGGCGCGTGGAGTTGCAAATTGACCGACTCGATGATGGTGGATCACAGATCGCCGTAATTGACCACGGAATTGGCATTGATCGTGCGTATCTCTCGCGTATCTTTGAACGCTTCTATACGGTGGAGCGAGTTGATGGTGGCGCTGGCGCCGTCGGCGGTGGTGGAACCGGTCTCGGCCTGGCGATTGCCCGACATGCAGTACTTCGACACGGTGGCGATATCAGCGTTACGTCTACGCCTGGCGTCGGCACCACGTTCACGATGACCCTACCTGCCGCTGGAGCAACCTCCTGAGTCTTCAACCCAGCGCGATCGGTCGCGCGCGTGACGTACTCAATCGCCCACTCCTTCTCGCGCATCGTGGGGCGCATGATGCCACGCTCCGCGAGAACAGCCTTGCCGCACTCGTGGCGGGCGCGAGAGAGTGTGATGGCGTTGAGTTTGATGTTCGATTCAGTGCTGAGGGTGCAGCGGTCATCGTGCACGACGAGACGCTCGATCGGCTCTTCGGGATACCACGATCTGTCTCTGAACTCTCGGTGCAGGAACTGGCGGAGATTGGCGTGCCAACGCTTAGTGAGGCCCTTGCCGCCATGCCCGCCAATACGTTGATCGACCTTGAGCTTAAGGAACTACCAACGGATGCCCTGTTCGCCACCATTTCCGAAGCGCGTGGCGCAACGGCGGATGGGATCGTGCTCTCGAGCTTTCAGCCGGCAGTCCTGCGGCGCGTCGAAGAGTGTGCCCCGACCTGGTCGCGTTGGCTCAATGCTGAGGACCCCCTTGAGGCGGATAAGGCGAATGCGCTTGGCTGTGTCGGCCTCTCAGTCTCCATGGATCTGTTGAGCGATGCGAGCCTCGGCCGCTGGCGCGACGCAGGGCTTGAGGTTGCTGTATGGACCATACGAGACGTGCAGGGTGCCGCATGGGCGAGCGATCCGCGCCTTACCGCTCTCTGCGTTGAGGGTGAAGGCTTCACCGCCGCTCGCGCGGCGAAGCGTTAGCGCTCGCTCTTCGGGGCGCGGAAGATCGAGGGTGGAACGAGCGCGATCAGGCGGCCGCTCCCTGGTGTGTATGGGGCGGCAATGTCGATGCGAATCAGGGACCCCTTCTCAACGGGGATCGAGGAGATACCTGTGAGTTCGGCGATCAGGTTGCCAAGGTGTGGTTGGTGCCCAACAAGGAGGAGAGCGTCGTTACCGCGTCGAGCGAGGAGCTTTGCAACGTGCGTCGCAGTTGGCCCTTCGGCGAGGTTCTCATCGATTGTGGCGGTCGTCCCCAGCGCAGCAGCAATCACGGCGCAGGTTTCGGTGCAGCGCCGCGAGGGTGATGTCCGGAGTGTGCCAACGTTCGTACCAGCAGCGACAAGCGCCGCCGCTAGACGCGCGGCCTGTTTCACCCCCTTAGAACTGAGCGGGCGCTCTGCATCGGGACCGATCCATTCCGCTGGATCGCCGGCGTCGGCGTGACGAACGATATAGAGCCGCTTCGTCTCGTTCTCCGAGGAGGTGCGATCTGGGCTCAAGGATTGAGATCCTCAACCTCTCCCGAGGCGAGGTAGACAATATCTTCGGCAATGTTGGTGGTGCGATCGCCGATGCGCTCTAAATAGTGCGCAGCAAAGAGGAGGCGAGTTCCTCGGGCAACGTTTGACTTGTCAGCCTCCATTAGGCGAACACACTCATCGAAGGACTGACGATAGAGGGAGTCAATCTGGTCGTCGCTCACCGCGACAGCCCGAGCCCGTGCGGGGTCAACGTCAACGAGCGCCATCAAGATCCCGTGCAACTGCGTCGCTGCGAGTTCACCGATTTCAGGCAGGTGGAGGTAGCGCTGGAGCGCCGGCTCAGGGGCGAGCTGTACAGCGATCTTGGCGACGGAGGCGGCATGGTCGCCGATCCGCTCCAGCTCGTAGACAACGTGGTTCATCATCAGGAGATTTCGCAGGTCGCGGGCGACTGGGCTCTGGGTTGCAATCGTAGTGGTGATCGCGGTGATCACCTCGTGCTGCATATCATTAATCTTCCGGTCGCCGATGATTACGGCGTGTGCCTTCTCGGCATTGTGAGTGACGAGGGCATCAAGGGCATCACGGATCGCCGCCTCCGCCATGCTCCCCATGCGAACAACTGTCTCTTTGATGATTCGAAGTTCGCGGTCGAGTGGCTCTCTGGCACCCTGTGGCGCTGCGGTAGCGCCGTCTGTTGCACTGCGCGCGAGGATCTCTTGGATCTCGCTCTCAATTCGACCCTGCTCGTCTCCAGTAGGCATTTCCCCTCCGAACTCCTTGAGTAATTGGCTCTCATCCTACCGCCCCAGCCCCGCCAAGAGGGAATCTCTGTTCACGGCTAGGATGCGCGAATGGTGGCAGGGAAGCGTTTACGCAGTGTTCACGCGGCGCGGCCGCGTTCGGCGGGCGCCCCTCGGACCCCGAAGCCGCGCTCTGGACGAGTGGGGAGCTCACGGGCCGGAATCCCACAGGTGTGTGCCGTGGTTGATATCGGTTCCAACTCCACCCACCTGTATGTGGCGGTTTCAGACGGAGTGCGCCAAGAGGTGATTGCCGACGAGTCGATGCCCATTGAACTCGGCCGGCTCGTGGAGCAGGATCGGGCAATTGGGCGAAAGGCCACCGCTGCGATCAGCGATGCCCTCTCTTCGTTCCGAAGCCGAGCATCAACGTTGGGCGCTGAGCAGATGTTTGTTGTTGCCACGGAGCCATTCCGACGTGCGCGCGACCAGGATGGCGTCCTCAAAGCACTCCAAGGAGCAAAGTTCGGCGCCCCCGTTGTGCTAACACACGAGGAGGAGGGACTCCTCACTGTCTTGGGACTTCAGCATGGGCACGACCACTCAGTGCCACAGCTCGTGGTCGATATTGGTGGCGGATCAACCGAAGCTGTGGAGCTTCACCCTGGGGAGTTGCCACGAGCAATCGGTGTCTCGATTGGATCTGCGCGACTCCTTGCGCGCGTCTCCTATCAGGATCCACCGCGTGCGCGCGAGTGGCAGGAGCTTCGTCGACATGCCCAAATTGCGCTCGCTGACCTTACCGTCGCTGATGTTCACCGCCTCATCTTGGTGGGTGGTACTGCCACTCGACTCCTCAAGCTCGTTCCAGCCACGCTGATCAATCGCACCATTCATCGCGAAGACCTTGCCGCGATGGGGGAGCTCCTCATGGCGCTCACCGCAAAGGAGATTGCAGAGCGCTTCGTAATTTCACAGCGGCGAGCCAGACTCCTCCCAGCAGGGATTGCAATTGTGGAGGCACTCTTGCAGCGAACGACTGCTCGGATCGTAACTGTTGACCACGGCGGCATTCGTGAAGGCCTTGTCGTTGCTGTTGCACGTGCGGGCGATGGTTGGCGCGATGCGCTTCCAACGTTGGTGATGGAGACGCGATCAAGCTCCCTACACTAAAGGGGGATTGAAAGTAACTCCGCCGCGCGTGCAGCCTTCGATTGGCCTGCGGGCGTAACTCCTGCTTGCGTCGCGAGCCACTCAGCGAGTTCAGACGCTGCACGATTGCGGGTCTCAGACGAGACGGTGTCAAGAAACTCGATTTCAAGTTCAGACCAACGACACTCCTCTTCGGTAGCCGACCCGCTTGCCCGAACGGTGTCGACGCTTAGGAGTGCAATCTCTTCGGCACCGTGTGAGAGAGCGATCGGTTGGCGCTCCTGTCGAAGGGTGAGATACGACTGCAGGTGACTGAGTAGTTGGGGCATGTTTACTCCAGCTCGCGTCAGCATCGCCGAGATCTCACCTGGAAGCTCTTCCTGTGCCCCTGGCGTGCGCTCAATCTCAATCCGTTCACTGAGGGGACCAGATGCTCCTGGATTTCGCTCGGATTTGAGGGTGTATCGCACCGCTTCGCCATCGGATCGACGGCGTCGTAGTCGCCAGCCAGCGCCGAGAATTTGGCCACGATAGTCGAGGTACTCATCAAGCACATGCAGGGTCGGCTGAGCTGCGCCCGCGACGTACCCGTGTGGGAGTGCAGGGAGATGGGGGCTCGCGAGTAGGAATTTCAACTCTCGCTCCATGGCGAGATTATGCCTGAGCCGCGCTGATCGCTGCCCTGCGCAGCGTTTCGAATGATGAAACTCCAGTATCGGCAAGGCGCTCCCAGGCTCCGTCTGGCTGAAGTGCCCACGCGTTCGAGGTATCGGCAAGCAGCGCAGCGAGAATTTCTTCCGTCCTACGGCGCACCTCACGATCTTCGAGAGGGAAGAGCACCTCAACGCGACGGTCGAGATTCCGCTCCATCAGATCCGCACTTCCAGCAAAGATCTCAACGCCGTCGGGCCCTACGAACCGATAGATGCGGCTGTGCTCAAGGTAGTCGCCGATGACGGAGCGGATGCGTAGGCGTCCGGCATGCCTCGCGGGGTATGGCAGGAGCCCGCACATTCCCCGTACGATTAGATCTATAGAGACCCCCGCCTCTGCAGCGCGATCGAGGGACTTGATCATCTCTGGATCGATGAGCGCGTTTACCTTGATCGTGATGGAGGTCTTTGCGCCTTCTCGTGCCTGCTCCGCGAGGCGCTCGATTCGGCTCTTCAGCTCACTGCGCAAGTGGTCGGGTGCAACGAGAAGGCGCGAATATGCAGATGAACGGGTGGCACCCGTGAGGAAGTTAAAGAGGACCCCCACATCGGTCGCGATTGCATCGTTCATCGTAAAGAGGCCAATATCGGTGTAACCACGCGCCGTCTTCGGGTTGTAGTTGCCCGTGGAGAGGTGTACGTATCGGCGAATCGAGGATCCCTCTCGTCGGGCGATCAGCGTCGCCTTGCAGTGCGTCTTCAGCCCCATCACACCGTAGACCACATGTGCGCCGGCCTCTTCAAGACGTCGCGCCCACTCAATGTTGGCCGCCTCGTCAAAGCGGGCCTTCAGCTCGACGAGCACTACTACCTCTTTGCCCGCATGCACTGCACGAATGAGGTGTGCCGGGATGCTGGAGGTTGCACCAGTCCGATAGAGCGTTGAGCGAACCGAGAGAACATCGGGATCATCGGCTGCTTGGGCGAACAGCTGATCAACGCTCGCCTCAAAGCTCTCGTACGGGTGATGAACAAGTAGGTCACCTTCGGCGATCACCTTAAACATGTCGCCCTTGGGCGCATCGGCGGATGTGCCTGCGGCGATCCGCGCCGGTGTGATGGGCTGCCAACGTGGGGCTCGCAGGTCTGGTCGGGGGAGGCCCGCCACCTGTAGCGCGACTGTTAGATCAAGGATCCCCTCCACAACCTGAACCTCGTTCTCGGTGATCTCAAGCCCCACCAAGAGCATGTCTAGGAGCGCGCGAGGCATTTCGGCTCCAACCTCTAGACGAACGACACTGCCAAATCGGCGCTGGCGAAGCCCCTCCTCAATCGCCTCAAGGAGGTCATCTGCCTCATCTTCAACGGTGTCGAGATCGGCATCGCGTGTGACTCGAAAGAGATGGGCATCAAGGATCTCAGTGCCAGGGAAGAGAAGATCTAGGTGAGCTGCGATCAGCTCCTCCATGAGGATCCAGTCACCCTTCCCAAACTGCACCATACGACCAAGAATTGTCGGAACCTTGACGCGTGCGAGGGAGATCTCCCCCGAACCTTGCGAACGAATCCGGATTGCAAGGGAGAGGCTGAGAGTACTGATGAGTGGAAACGGGTGGCCCGGATCCACTGCGAGGGGTGTGAGCACGGGAAAGATCTCGCGCGTGAACCGCTCTGTCAGCAGCGATTGTTCGGCCGAATCAAGTTGGATCCAGCTTCGGTGCGGCAGCCCCACCACTCGCAGCTCTTCAATGAGTTCGCTCCAGCTCCCTTGTGCTGATCCCGCCAGGAGGTTGGTTGCCTCGCGAATCAGAGCCAACTGCACGTCAGGGGTTCGACCGTCGGGCCCAGGGGTACGTACACCAGCAATCAACTGATCTTGGATACCAGCGACGCGTACGCCGTAGAACTCGTCAATGTTTGAAGCGACGATGCCGAGGAATCTGAACCGATCGAGGAGAGGCCTCTTTTGGTTTGAGGCCTCGCTCAAGACTCGAGCGTTGAATGCGAGAAGTGAGAGTTCACGACTTACGCCAACCGTCATCGTGGGGCACTCATGCAACTGGCGCAAGAGCAGCGCTGGCGAAGCAGCGACCAGGTGTAGTAGCCGGTGCGGTGTCCGTCGCCCCAAAAGAGGCAGAGCGCGTAGCTTCCCACCATTTCGCCGCCCTCAAGCTTCGTTTGGCTTGGACTGAGGGTGGGATTGGCATCAAGCCAGCCTGGGAGACCAGCCTCGCCACGGCAGTAGGCGCAGGGGCAGAGCCATCGCAGCGGGATCGCCTCGTAGACGCTCACATGTCCATCGCGCCAATCCAGCTCAAGGCGCTGCTGTTCGCGGAGAATACGGATTGCGACGGGTGCTCCGTGTGATGGTTCCTGCATTGGACGATTCTAGGGTTCGCAGGTAAACGCCAGATGAGCGGCTACGATGATGCAAATAAGTGGGGGTATCGATGCCAGAATCGCGCACCAGCACCCGACGGGCGCCCCGCATGAACCGAGCGTGGCTTGCCCCCGTTGCCCGCCTTGGCGGCGCAGCACTGCTGCTCCTCGTGCTCCTCGTCGCACCAAGCCCTTGGACGCTCCCGACCGACACCAACGCGCCCGTGCTCGTGCGGGCCGTGATCGTCTCCCAGCCACTCCCGGGCGCGAGTGGCTCTTCTGGTACCGCAACCGTCGAACTTCTTGAAGGACCGAGGCTTGGAGAGCGCTTAATCGCCTCCGTCGATCAGGCGAGCGAAATTGCGGGCTCTATTCCATACAGCAAGGGCGACGAGGTGCTTCTCACGCAGCTCACTGATGCGGGCGGGGGGGAGGTCTTTGCCGTTGCGGATCGATCCCGGGGCGGGGCACTCCTCATCGCGCTTGCAATGTTTGCTGTTGCTGTCGTTGGTATTGCGGGCGCAGTCGGGGCGCGATCACTCCTTGGGCTTGTCGTCACAGGCGTCGTGCTCGTTCGCTTCGGTATCCCGGCCCTTCTCTCTGGCGCCTCGCCGCTCGCCGTAGCCGGGCTTATCGCCTTGGTGGTGGGCGTCACCTCTGTAGTGATTACCGAAGGGCTTAATCGCCGTGCGACCGCCACCATTCTTGGCATCGGCGGGAGCCTCATCGCCGTTGCGCTCATCTCGATTCTGCTTGATCGCCTCCTCGCCTTTACGCCATTTGCAGGAGATCCTGACCTCGTCAATCTGATTCCGATCCTGGGCGGCAACGTTGATTTGCGTGGCATTGGTCTGGCAGCAGCAATGATCGGTACGCTCGGCATCGTGGACGACGTGGCCGCCACACAGGTTGCGGCAGTTGAGCAGATTCGCCGAACAGATGTGCGTGCCGGCACGCTTGATGTAGGTAGTCGAGCGATTGCAATCGGGCGATCGCATGTTGGTGCAGTGATCAATACCCTCCCGCTCGCCTATTTCGCGGCATCTCTGCCACTCGTCGTGGCCGCGCTGATCGCCCCAGGTGGCATCGCAAGCCGCCTCAGCACGGAGACCGTTGCGGTCGAAGTGGTGCGCGCGCTTGCAGGGACCGCTGGTGTGCTCGTGGCAATGCCACTCGCTACCGCGAGCGCACTCCTGATTGGTGTCGGCGAGGAGTAGTTAGCTCGCTCCTAGTCGGTAGCCAACCCCGCGCACCGATTCAGGCAGCGGACCACCGGCCTCTTCCAGCTTGCTGCGCAGTCGTGCGACGTGCGGCTTCAGGAGGAGCGGATCAGGGGTGGCCTTGTTAGGCCAGGCTGCGGCGAGGAGACGCTGTTGCGTCACAACGCGACCTTTCACGGAAGCTAGTGCCTCCAAGATATTGAATTCCGTCTTGGTGAGGGCGAGAAGCGTTGATCCGACGTGCACCTCATGTCGACTGATGTCGATGCGGAGCCCCGCGGCACCAACGATGGTGCGATCTCGTGCGGAGCCGTCGGATGGCTCACCGCCGCGTCGCAACGCTGCGCGGACGCGGGCGAGAAGCTCTTGGCGTCCGAATGGTTTGGTGACGTAATCATCGGCACCAGCATCGAGAGCATCAACCTTCGCGGTCTCGTCTGCCTCGCCCGTCAGCACGATAATTGGAGTAGCACTTCGGGTTCGAATCTCGTGGATCACATTGAGTCCATCGCGGCCAGGCATGGCGAGGTCGAGCAGGACCAGCGCCGGCCTCGTGGAATCGAAGACTTCAACTGCCTCGACGCCGTTGTAGGCGGCGTGCACCGTATAGTCACCGGCGGTCAGAAGTGCAGAGATCGCGCCAACGAGCGCGGGGTCGTCATCGACAACTAGGATCGCAAGGGGAGTAGTTGGGGCGGCAGCGTTCATCTGGCAAGTATGCCGTGGGCTTCTGAGGCGAGTGGGAGTGTTAAAAGGAAGCGGCTTCCGCCAAATCCATTCGGTTCAATTCTGATCTCGCCGCCCATTGCGCCCATGAGCCGCCGCGCGGCGTAGAGTCCGATGCCTGACCCGCTCGTGGAGGGGCGCTGCGTGCGGCGAACGAAGGCCTCGAAGACCTCCTCCCAGTCTTCGCGGGGGATCCCCACCCCGTCGTCGGTGAGGTAGAGCTCGGCTCGACCATCGCGTACCCAGCAGCCGATCGATACCGGCTCGCCCACAGGCGCGTACTTCGCCTCGTTTTCGAGGAGGTGGCCGAGCACCTGGCGAAACCGACTCTCGTCGGCAAGGACCATGATTTCAGGCTCTGGCTCCTCCCATCGAAGCGAGTGGTTGCGAAGGAGTGGCGCCATCTCTCGAATCACTGCGCCGGTGATTGCACCGAGGTTCATCGGCGCGCAGTGCAGGGGCAGGCTTGAGCCTGGTCGTGCGGCGGTGAGAATGGAGTCGATCTGCAAGTTCAGTCGACCGACCTGCTGCATGGCAGCTTCGCGCCACGCGGCGAGATCTGCGGGCTTCGCGGGGGATGCACCAGTGGCCGCGTCAGAGAGCAGTTCGACGTAGGCACTAAGGACGGCGAGTGGTGTGCGCAGCTCATGGGTGACGAGAGAGAGGAGTTCGGCACGCGCGGTGTCGATGAGCGCAATCTCATCTTCGCGGTGCGGCATTTACGACTTCGCGGCGTCGCGCTCCGCGAGCCAGCGCTCCGCGTCAAGGGCGGCGCGACAGCCATCGCCTGCGGCGGTGACCGCCTGACGGTACCGGTGATCATGCACATCTCCGGCAATGAAGACGCCATCAATTTGTGAGGCTGTTGTATCGCTATCAAGTTGTAGGTAACCCGCAGCATCAACTGGAAGCGCACCACCAAGCAGTGCGGTGTTCGGCTTATGGCCGATGGCAACGAAGAGTCCACCTGCAGGGAGTCGCTCGGGTGCTCTCGTTGCACCAGGGGTGGTGTCACGCAGCATCACGGCCTCTGTGCTCTTCTCGCCAAGTACCTCAATCACCTCACGATTCATATGGAGCTGAATGGATGGATGCGCCTGTACACGCGAGATCATGATCTTGCTTGCGCGGAAGGTGTCGCGGCGATGGACGAGGTGAACTTTGGTTGCGAAGCGTGTCAGGAAGAGCGCCTCCTCCAGCGCGGTATCTCCGCCACCAACGACAACCACCTCTTGCCCCTTGAAGAAGAAGCCATCGCAGGTTGCGCAAGCGCTTACGCCGCGTCCGCGAAGGCGAGTTTCAGATTCAAGGCCTAGCCAGAGCGCTGATGCGCCCGTTGCGACGATGATCGCTTCGGCGTGGAATTCACGGCCAGCACTCCACACGCGGTGGGGCTCTGCACTTAGGTCTACTCGGTCAACATCCTGGTCGACCATGACGGTCCCGAAGCGCTCCGCCTGGGCACGCATTTTTGCCATGAGCTCTGGGCCGTCAATGCCGTCGGGGAATCCGGGGAAGTTCTCAACTTCGCTGGTCAGCATCAACTGGCCACCAGGTGCGTAGCCCCCGATCACGATCGGAGCGAGACCGGCTCGTGCGGCGTAAATCGCTGCGGTCAGCCCAGCGGGTCCAGAGCCGAGGATGAGTAGTCGCGCCTCCGTTGGAGCGGCGGGTGCGCTTGTCGTGGAGGCTGCGGGGTCAGCAGTTGGGGCGGGCGCGCCGAAATCGATCGCCATCCCGAATCCCTTGGGGGCCTCTCCACTCGTCATGGGTGGATTCTACGCCCCCCGCAGTTATGGGCTCGTCGCTTAACGGAAAAGGTCCCAATCAGGGGGCATCAGGCTGGACTGGGCACTCCCATTCTCTGCAACCTGAGGGTGCGCGCCACGGATTAGGGCGAGCGGTCGTCGGGCTGTCTTCCCAAGGGCGAGCTCAGCGGTAGCGGCAATCTGATCTGCGACGGCGCGGACAGTTGCAGCCATCGTGCGTCCATCTGCGTCGGGTTTGCCGCGCAGATCTTCAAGTGCAGCAATGCCTGCGACGCCGATCGCTACGTCGGTGATACCGAGGCGCCACGGGCGACCAAAGGAGTCGGTGATGATCACACCTGGCGCCACGCCAGTACGGAGACGAATCGCCTCACGAATCGCACGGGCGGAACCGTCAGGATCGCGCGGCAAGAGCGTCACCACTTCGCCGCTGCGTGGGCCAACATTGCTGGCATCTACTCCTGAGTTTGCAAGAACGAAACCATGCGCGGTTTCGGTGATGATTACACCGCGATCCATGCGCACAACGCGCACCGCCTCTTGCAGCACCACTTCAACTTGGCGTGCGTCTCGACCCCACTTGGTCGCGTATTCCACTGCCTCCGGTCGAGGCGTGATAGTCGTCAATTCGACGATAGCCCCCTCCGCCTTCGAGACGATCTTTTGCGTGACCGCGATCACATCATCGCTTCGCAGGCCGCCAATTGAACTCGTCGCTGCGATCGTTGCCACACAGTTAGCGATCATCGCGGGAAGGTCATCGCCGGGGACAATTTCCCCGAGGCCTTCAATTGCGATGGCCAGAAGGCCCTCAACCGGTGTGGGCGTGATCACACCCTGATCGCGCTGCATGGCGTCCCTTAGGTCGTCGGGGGTATCAATGTCGGTGGCGAGCGGTGAGGTAAGTTCCTCGACCAGCGCACCATCACGACTCAGCTCGGTGCGATGCGCCGCTGCACTGCTCACTCCGAAGCGCGGCGTGAAGTTGCGCGGGAGTGGAACGATGAGTGCCGAAGTGCCTCCGTCTGGTGATACCAGAAGACCAGGCTGCGACCCCGACCAACTGTTCAGCAGCGCATCGATGTTTGCCGCTGAAACCTCGGCAAGGTCTACGGGCAAAATCAGCACCGCAGATGCGCCGCTCGCTGCTGCCTGAGCTACGCCCAGTCCAATCGCTGCATTCAAATCGACACCGCCGTCATCGAGCGCCTCGTGGCCACCGCTGCGCGCCAACGCCCGAGCGAGTGGATCAGGTGAGACTAAGACCACGTTGGAAATGCGTGTGGCGCGACCGAGTGCAAGCAGGGTGCGCTCAAGGAGACGCGCCGAGAACTCGCTGCGCTCTTCGTCACTGAATAGTGGCGCCATGCGCGACTTCGCTGAGTCGATGGAACGGAAGGGGAGGA
>RFPZ01000001.1 GCA_009925905.1 Candidatus Aquidulcis frankliniae | reverse complement strand
CAAGCGTCGAAGGTCGAGTGCCGTTGCATCTGCGTAGAGGTGTGCAACGAGCGCCTCTGCTGCTGCAGTTGCTCGCTCTGTTTCGCTGAGATCAATCAACACCGTGGCGTAATCGATGTGATAGGTGGCACCGAGATAGCGCACACCATCGGGTCGCAGCATGAGCGGCAGATACGCGCAGAGTGCGCCGGTAGTGTTGTAGACCGCAAGTGAGATGTCGGTCGCCCCTGCGCCGTACCCGATCCACCATGCCTCATGCACAGCGCGATGACTGAACGCGCTGGCCGTTGGATTGGTTGCAAGAAGTCGCTCCCACTCACCTGCCGGCAGTTCGGCGAGCGGCAGGAGTCGTACGGTCCAAGCGGAGGTGGAGGTCATATGCCTATCGTACCGCCCGATACGCAGGGGGTACGTGCGACGCACGATCCTGCTGGGATGCAGTTCCCCGAACGTGCCCGCGATGCACTCGCCGAGTTGCAGCGCGCCGCTGCACCAGTGTTGGCGCTCCTCGCCCCCCAACGATGTGGCGCATGTGGCATTGAAGGAGCGCTCCTCTGTGCCGAGTGCAGCGACGAGCTTGGCCTTACTGGTGACGGTCGTGTGGAGCGGGGTGCCGCACCTCTCGGCTGTGACGCTGGGGCATGGATCGGTCCGTATGAGGGCGGCCTCGGCGAACTGGTGCGCACCCTGAAGTTTCACAGTGTCCCCGCACTGTCTGAGCCACTCGGCCTTGGGTTGCAACGTGCGATTCGTGCCGTTCAGCAGGAGATTGGTGGTCACGCCACACTCGTGCCGATTCCCACCGATCCAGCGCGCCTTCGAGATCGGGGCTTTGATCACGCCGCGCTCATTGCTTCAGCTGCTGCACGCACGCTTCCATACGCGTTCGCCCCACTCCTTGAGCGAACGCGAGCGGTTCCCGCACTGCACGCCCTTGGTCGTGCAGAACGACGACGGGTCATGGATCGCGTCTTCGCAGTACGCGCCGGCGAAGCGTTGCCCGAGCGGGTGATTCTGATTGACGATATCTGGACGAGTGGAGCAACCTTTGAGGCGGCAGCAGCAACCCTTCGAGCCGCTGGGTGCACGTCGATCGGCGTAGTTGCCGTGGCGCGGGAGGCGCTCGCACACGGTGCGTAAGGTGGCGAGCGGTCTCTGGCGTGGCGTGGCACTCTCTCCTCATGGCAGCCAAGCGACCAAAACTCAAGAGCAGCGCACCAGCCGCAGCGGCTGGGCGACTCGACCGCATGCTCGGCGCTCATCTCGCCGCAGGGCCTGGGCTCGTCAAGGCTGCCGATCGCGCCGCAGCCGTTGGTGCGATGGGGCTGCAGATCTTCACTGGCAACCCAACGGGCTGGGCGCGCCGCGCCGAACTCCCCAAGGAGCTCCCCGCCTTCCGAGCCCGCATGAAGGAGCACGGCTTCGGTCCACTCGCTGTGCACGCCGCGTATCTCGCCAACCTCGCTGGGCCAAACCCAGTCTTCCGTGAAAAGACGGTGGAGCTGCTTCGCCACGAGCTTCGCGTGGCGCCCGAATACGGCGCATCGTTCGTCAACGTCCATATCGGCTCGCACATGGGTACCGGCATTGAGGCCGGTGTTGCACGCGTCGCCGAGGCGGTGGAGCGCATCTTGGACGGCGTCCCGCTCGCCGACGACTCGGCACTCCTGGTGCTCGAGAACAGTGCCGGTGGCGGCAACGGGATCGGCGAAAGCCTCGATGAGCTGATCGACATCCATGAATGCATGGCCGCCCGCGGCATCAACATGTCGCGCGTGGCCTACTGCCTCGACTCCGCGCACCTCTGGGGTGCCGGCGTTGAGATGAAGGGTGACGACGAGGTTGACCGACTCGTTGAACAGTTCGACAAGAAGATCGGCCTCGAGAAGTTGGTAATGATTCATTACAACGACAGCAAAGCGGCGCACGGATCAAAGCTCGATCGACACCAGCACATTGGTGGCGGTGAGGTTGGCACCCGCGGCCTTGCGGCGCTCATTCGCCATCCGCGCCTCGCACATGTGAACTACTACCTTGAGACGCCGGGGATGGAAGAGGGTTGGGACAAGCTCAACATCGAACGCAGCCTGCAGCTCTCCGAAGGAACGCTCAAGTTGAAGCCGCTCCCTGCAGAGGAGCCGAAGGTCAAGAAGGTGAAAGAGCCCCCAGCGAAGCGTGTAGCGGTTGCGAAGAAGCAACCTACAAAGAAGAGGCGCTAGCGCAGCGAGCCAACTCCGCGCCGATACGGCGAGAGCGCAAAGAGTGCGCCACCAACAAGAACCAAACTACCAACACCAACGAGACGATCAAGGAGCGCAAGTGCGATTGCCGACTCGGGCGTGAAGCCGAAGAGCGCAACGAGGATGCCCACCATCCCCGCCTCAACAATGCCGATCCCCGCTGGCGTAAATGGCACGACGGTCAGCACCGCCGAAACAAGTGCAACAAAGACGGTGCTCGCAATGCCAATCTGGCCGGCGGAAGGATTCACCATAAAGAGCCCCAGCGCCATAGCGACCGCGGCGAGTCGCACTGACTCGCCGATCCAAATCGCAAGAGAGAACGGCAGGGCGGTGCGAATCACTCGTCCACCGCTCCCTGCACGCAGTGACGCTGCGGCGTTTGTGAAGCCGCTCTTGATAGCATCGGGGATGGGCAGCGCGTAGATAAGCGCAGCGGCGAAGCCTCGTGCAACGAGCAGAAGGAGTGTTGTTGCGGCGGCAACACCGAGGGCGATTGCCGTAAGTGCCAGCGCGGTTGGTGGAAGCTTCCCGCCAAACGCAACAAAGGTCGACGCAGCACCAAGCAGCGCAACCGTTGCAAGGTCAACGAGTCGTTCGGCGACAACCGTCCCAACCGCGTTGCCGAACGACGTTGCGCCGTTGCGCTTCAACAACCAGCCGCGATAAACATCGCCCATCTTCGCGGGCAATACGCAGTTCACCCAGAACGAGAGGGTCAGAATCTCGGTAGCAGCGCGGCGCGAGATGGTGAGTCCTGATGCGGAGAGGATCAGTCGCCAACGCAACCCGCGTAGTGGGAAGGTGGCCCAGCTAGCGGCAAACGCAACGAGGAGCCATGCCACGTTTGCACGGTTAAGTGAGGCGGCAACCTCGGTGAGGTCAAAGGATGCTGCAGCGCGCACCACTCCGACAACAAGGATGATCGTAAGCAGGAGTGCGAAGATCGTGGAGCGTCGCGTGAGTCGAGCGAGCAGCATCTCGTGGCCTAGCGCTCGCCGAAAGTCACGCCTGGATGAATGCGTCGATTGCCGCGTGTGGCGTTGACGAGCTTTGCGATCGGTGTGAAGAGTCGCGCGACGAGTGCGCCGCGACCGGTGATGCGCGTGAGGTCACCGTGCAGCGCTGATCGAAATCCAGCGGGAGTGCTCAGGTCGCCGGTCATGATGGTGGCGGCACCACCGATTTCAAGGAGGGTGTGGGCATCACTCGCGGCTACTGATGGGAGACCTCGTGACTCGGCGAGTTCAGCCGCGCGCTGGTTGCCACCCGGTGCAACGAGTCGGGCGTTCCAACCTTCGATCCAGTCGACTTCGTTCACCAGGGCCAGAGCTGCCTCGTCGCGAAGGAGCGAACCCCGCCAGCCGTCGAACGGGTGTGGGATTCCCACTAGCCCGCCCTGGTCACGAATCGCAGCGATAGCTTCGCTGGCAGGGAGTCCGGCAGTAATCGGTCGCTCAAGGAAGAGGGCGATCAGGTCTCCCTGTGCGGTGCGTACCTCGGAACCAACAATCACCGTCAGCCCAGGGGTGGCGGCGTCGCGGGCACGCAGGGCGCCGTCAATGCGGTCATGATCGGTAATGGCGAGGTGCGTGATCCCTCGTGACGCTGCGGTGCGGGCAACGGCAACCGGGTCGCTCAGGGAGTCGAAGCTTGCGCTGGTGTGGCAGTGCAGGTCGACGACGGCGCGGGCCGCCATAGGGTTAGGCCTCGCTGGTCATGGACTTCGCGAACTGGTCGAAGTGTTCGAGCGCAATGCCCGTCCCCTTCGCAACGCAGCTCAGCGGGTCCGGAGCGATGTGCGCCGCAACCCCAGTGACGGTCGTCACTAGGCGATCAATGTTGCGAAGCAGCGCACCACCACCAGAGATCACGATCCCCTTGTCAATAATGTCAGCGCTCAGCTCAGGTGGCGTCTGCTCCAACACCGCTCGAATGGCGTCAGTCAGGTTGCGCAGCGGCACTTCCAGCGCCTCGGTAACTTCTGTCGACGTGATCTTCACCTCACGTGGCAGACCGGCGATCATGTCGCGCCCCTTCACGCTCATCGTGAGCTCATCTTCTAGCGGCATAGCGCTGCCGATCTCAATCTTCACCTGCTCGGCGGTTCGATCGCCGATCATCAGGTTGTACTTGCGGCGAATGTAGAGGGCGATCGCTTCATCAAAGCGGTTGCCGCCGACACGATGGGACTTGCTCACGACGATTTCGGAGAGTGAGATCACCGCGATCTCAGCGGTGCCGCCACCAATGTTCACGATCATGTTGCCCGACGGGCCACTGATCGGCAGCTCTGCACCGATCGCCGCCGCCATCGGCTCTTCGATAAGGAAGGCTTTTCCAGCGCCAGCCTGACGGGCCGCGTCGAGCACGTAGCGCTTTTCTACCGACGTCGAGCCGGCCGGTACGCTCACCAGCACATCTGGTCGACCGAACGCGAATCTCCCAGTGGTTCCCTTCTTAATGAAGTAACGCAGCATTGCCTCTGTCACGACGTAATCGGCAATCACACCGTCGCGGAGCGGGCGGATCGCGCTGATTGAGCCAGGCGTACGACCGAGCATCTCCTTCGCCTCATTACCAACGGCAACAATCTGGTCGCGGTCGTTAATGGCGACAACGCTCGGCTCGCGCACCGTGATGCCACTCCCCTGCACGAAAACAAGGACATTTGCGGTTCCTAGATCGATGCCAATCTTCATCCCGCCACTCCCTCTTCGCTAACGTGGGTGAGCTCCGCGCCGAGACCTCGGAACTTCTCCTCAATGTTCGCATAGCCGCGGCGGACATGGTGCGCGCCGTGAATGCGGCTCGTCCCTGATGCGGCCAACGCCGCGAGCATCAGTGTGGCACCGGCGCGCAGATCTGGAATCTCCGCCTCCGCAGGTACGAATGTCGTCGGTCCGGTGACGCGTGCGGTGCGTGGATCCACGATCTCAACCTGCGCACCAAATCCGCGAAGCCCAACGAGCCACTCCAATCGATCCTCAAAGATCGTCTCTTCAATGGTGCTCGTTCCAGCCGCGCGCGTCAGCATCAAACCGGCCGATGGCTGCAGGTCGGTTGCGAGTCCTGGAAACGGTTGCGTGCGAATGTTTGTGGGCTTGTACGCACCGCCGGCCGGTAGCCCGCTTACACGTAAGCTCTTGCGTGTTCCATCAACTGGATCAGCTTCAATCTTGTAGTCGACACCGAGCTGATCAAGCAGGTCAATGAACGCCTTCATGTGCGATGGCTCAACACCGTCAACGTTAATCGTTCCGCCGACGACTGCGGCGGCGGCGGCAAACGTTCCAGCTTCAATGCGGTCAGGCATGATGCGATGGGTTGCACCGTGCAGTGCATCTACGCCCTGAATTTCAATGCGATCTGGCTGCGTGCGCGCGACCTGCGCACCCATGGCGTTGAGCAGGGCGATGAGATCGTCAACTTCAGGCTCTTGCGCCGCAGGGGTGATGACCGTTGTCCCCTTTGCCAGCACCGCCGCAAGGATCGCGTTTTCGGTGCCCATCACGGTGATCTGCGGGAAGGTGATGGTTGCCCCCTTCAGGCGACCGTCGCTCTTTGCAAAGTAGTAGCCATCGCGGTAATCAATCTCTGCGCCAAGTGCACGCATGGCATCTACGTGCAGGTTCACGGGGCGACGCCCGATGCGGTCACCGCCAGGATTGCTGATGATCACGCGGCCGAACCGAGCCAAGAGTGGGCCAAGGAGCATGAAACTAGCGCGCATCTTGGCGGCGGCTTCCAGCGGCACGAAGAGCCATTCGGCATTCGCCGCCTGCAGGCCCATGGTTTCGGGGGTTGGTCGATCAATGGCGACGCCAATGTCGCGGAGGGTGTCGGCGAGTACATCGATGTCGAGGATCCCTGGAATGTTCTCGAGGTTCACTCGGTCGCCGGTGAGGACCGCGGCGGCCATGACCTTGAGGGCTGCGTTCTTCGCGCCGCTTACCCGCACGCGACCAGCGAGCGGCTGCCCGCCCTGAATGCGGAACTCCTCCTTGGCCAAGGGGATCGGACGGTACTCCCAAGAGAACGGCTTCACGGCGGTCATGGGCGGATTCTCGCCGTTTGCAGCAGAAGCGTCCAACAGGGGCTCACTTTCTTGGGCCACCCGCACGGGCGGCGGCGTGCACTAGCGCTTGCGACGGCGCTCGGCGACGCGAAGGTGCAGGAGGGCTCGGCTCAGCGAGGCCCGGGCGGTTGCGAGCGAAGCAGGATCCTGTGTTCCAGCGCCAGAGATTGCTGCCTCGGCGGCGGACTTGGCCTTCTCGATAGCGGCGGTGTCGAGCTCGCCCGACAGGTCAGCCGACTCGGCAAGTACCACCACGCGGTCGGGTCGCACCTGCACGAAGCCACCAATGATGGCGATGTACTCAATGGAACCGTCGAGTGCGGTGATACGCCCCTCGCCTGCGCCGAGCACTGTGACGTACGGCTCGTGCTTCGGCAGAATGCCGACCTCGCCATCGATCGTTGGCAAGACCAACGCGGAGGCCTCGCCCTTCCAGGCGAGGCGCTCCGGCGTCACGATCTCCAACGTAAATGGCATGTTGGTCAGAACCCTTACTTGTTCAGCGCGACGGCGTTCGCCCGAACGTCATCGAGAGTTCCTGCAAGGAAGAACGCCTGCTCTGGCAGTTCGTCAGCCTTCCCTTCAAGGATCTCGCGGAACGAGGCGATCGTGTCGGCAATCTTCACGAACTTGCCGGGGCGGCCGGTGAATACCTCGGCCACGAAGAACGGCTGGCTCATGAAGCGCTGCAACTTGCGGGCACGGTTCACCAACAGCTTGTCATCAGGCGAAAGCTCGTCCTGACCAAGGATGGCGATGATGTCCTGCAAGTCGCGATAGCGCTGCAGCACTCGCTGCACCTCTCGCGCCGTCTCGTAGTGGTTCACACCAACCACGAGCGGATCGAGCACGCGCGACGTCGACGTCAACGGATCCACCGCCGGATAGATACCAAGCTCGGTGATCGATCGCTCAAGGCGAATCGTCGAGTCAAGGTGTCCGAAGGTGGTTGCCGGTGCTGGGTCGGTGTAGTCGTCTGCTGGCACATACACGGCCTGCAGCGAGGTAATCGAACCCTTCTTCGTCGACGTAATGCGCTCCTGGAGCGCCGCCATCTCCGTCGCCAGGTTTGGCTGATAGCCCACGGCGCTTGGCATGCGGCCGAGCAACGCGGAAACTTCAGAGCCCGCCTGGGTGAAGCGGAAGATGTTGTCGATGAAGAGCAGCACGTCGCGTCCTTCCGCATCGCGGAAGTACTCGGCCATCGTCAAGCCCGAGAGTGCGACGCGAAGTCGTGCTCCAGGCGGCTCGTTCATCTGGCCGAACACCATCACCGTCTTGTCGATGACGCCTGAGTCGCGCATTTCGCCGATCAGGTCGTTCCCTTCGCGTGAACGCTCACCGACGCCCGCAAACACGGAGTAGCCGGAGTGCTCTTGTGCAACGTTGCGAATCAGCTCTTGGATCACGACGGTCTTGCCGACGCCGGCGCCGCCGAAGATGCCGATCTTTCCGCCCTTCTTGAACGGGCAGACAAGGTCGATCACCTTGATGCCAGTCTCAAAGAGTTCGGTTTCGGTGGTGAGGTCTTCGTACGGCGGTGCGGAGCGGTGAATTGGCAGGTATTGATCAACCTTCGCGTCACCAGCCTGGTCGATTGGCTCACCGAGCACGTTAAACACACGGCCGAGTGTTCCGGCACCAACGGGCACCGAGATCGGCGCGCCAAGGTCG
The DNA here is from genome assembly GCA_009925905.1 of Candidatus Aquidulcis frankliniae. GTDB lineage: Bacteria > Chloroflexota > Limnocylindria > Limnocylindrales > Limnocylindraceae > Limnocylindrus > Limnocylindrus frankliniae. The sequence continues at coordinate 30,178 of RFPZ01000001.1, read as the reverse complement.
GTCGCCTTTGCGCCGCGGGCGAGTCCGTCGGTGGTGGTCATGGCAACGGTGCGCACGCGATTATTGCCAAGGTGCTGCTGCACCTCAACGACGAGCGAACCATCGGTTCGATCAATGCGTACGGCGTTATAAATCGCTGGCAGCTCGCGTGCGGCGAACTCAATGTCAACGACTGGCCCCGTAATCGAAACTACGGTTCCTACGGCTCCTGCCTTTGCTGCGGTTGCGTTCGCGGCTCGACTGCTCGCACGCTGTGGTCTCGAGCACGCCCTGGAAGATGCGTGTCGCAACGTAGCGCGGGAGCAGCGCCTCAAGCACCGCCGCTGGGTCGGGCTCAAAGAGGAACTGGTTTCCAGGGATGCCGGCGGTATCGGCCGACGCCTTGATTGGAAGCAACTGCACCGCCTCGGGGCGCTGCGTCAGCGTTGAGATGAATGCTGGGTGGATCAGGGTGACGCCCGCCGATCGGCCGGAGAGGAAGTCGCCAACCAGAAGGCTAACCAGAGCGGTGACGTCGCCAAATGCTGGCTTGTCGCCGTAGCCCGGGAAGGCGGCGCTGATCTCGTAGCCGCCACGCGCAAGGGCGTCGCGCCCCTTCTTGCCGATGGTGATGATCGTGCTCCCCGCACCCGCCGTCTCAAGCTCCTTCAGGGCGAAGCGAATGAGGTTGCTGTTCAGTGCGCCTGCAAGGCCGCGATCGGTCGTGAAGAGCACGATCGTGCGCGGTGCGCCGCTCTCTGGGGTACGCAGGAGTGGATGCCCCTCTTCGCCCAACACCGACGCCAAGTCGGCGATGACCTCGTCGATCGAGTGCCCGTACGGGCGGCTCGCCAGCGTGGCGTCTTGGGCGCGCTTGAGCTTTGAGGCGGCAACGAACTGCATGGCGCGAGTGATCTGGCGAATGTTCTTCACCGATCCGATTCGACGTCGAATCTCGCGCTGACTTGGCATGCTCTCCTCGCCGCTCGCCCCTCGCCGTTAGGCGAGGAACCCCTTTCGGAATGCGTCGACGGCCTCATCGAGGCCCTTCGCCGACTCATCAGAGATCGCGTTCTCCTTGGCGATGCTCGTCAAGATCGCTGCGCGCTCGCGCTCAAGGAAGGTGCCGAATCCCGACTCAAACTCACCAACGCGTGGCGTTGGTACGTCGTCAAGCTTCCCCTTCGATGCGACATACAGAATCGCAACCTGCTTCTCCATGGAGACTGGCTGGTACTGCGGCTGACGCATGATCGACGAAAGCTTCTCGCCGCGCGTCAGCTGGTCGCGTGTCGACTTGTCGAGGTCGCCCGAGAACTGTGCAAATGCCGCAAGTTCGCGGTACTGCGCAAGGTCGAGCTTCAACGGACCGGCAACCTTCTTCATGGCCTTCGTCTGCGCGGCGGAACCCACGCGCGATACCGAGATACCAACGTTCACCGCTGGTCGCTGACCGGCGTTGAAGAGGTCGGTCTCCAAGAAGATCTGACCATCGGTGATCGAAATCACGTTCGTCGGAATATAGGCCGACACGTCGCCCGCCTGCGTCTCAATGATCGGCAGCGCCGTCAGTGAGCCACCGCCAAGATCGTCGGAGAGGCGCGCTGCGCGCTCCAACAGGCGGCTGTGCAGATAGAAGACGTCGCCTGGGTAGGCTTCGCGTCCAGGTGGTCGGCGCAAGAGGAGCGCCATTTCGCGATAGGCCACCGCGTGCTTTGAGAGGTCGTCGTAGACGCAGAGTGCGTCGCGCACCAGCGCGCCGTCAATCGTCACGCCGTTCTCCATGATCTCTTCGCCAATGGCGCAACCGGCGAATGGTGCGAGGTACTGGAGCGGTGCTGGGTCTTCGGCGCCGGCGACTACGACAACGGTGTGTGCCATTGCGCCTTGCTTCTCAAGCTGCGCCACAACGGTGCGCACCGTCGAAAGCTTCTGGCCGATTGCAACGTAAATGCAGACGAGGCCCTTCCCCTTCTGATTGATGATTGTGTCGACAGCAACGGCGGTCTTGCCCGTCTGGCGGTCGCCGATGATCAACTCGCGCTGACCGCGGCCGATCGGAATCAGTGCGTCAACGGCCTTGATGCCGGTCTGCACTGGTGTGGTAACGGACTTGCGGCTGATCACGCCCGGAGCGATGCGTTCAACTGGGCGCGACTTCTTCGCGTTGATTGGGCCCTTGCCGTCGAGCGGTCGGCCGAGTGGGTCAACAACACGCCCGATTAGTTCAGCGCCGACTGGCACCTCAACAACCTTGCCAGTCGTCTTGACAGTGTCGCCTTCTTTAATGGACTTCGCGTCGCCAAGGAGCACGGCGCCGACAGTCTCTTCACCAAGATTCAAGGCCATACCGGCAACGCCGTTTGGGAACTCCAGAAGTTCAGACGAGAGCGCGCCTGAAAGTCCGTAGACCTGTGCAATGCCATCGCCCACCTCGACAACGGTGCCGACGGTGCGCGACTCGGCGCTCCCGTCGAACCCTTCGATCTGGGCCTTCAGAATGCTGATGATTTCGTCGGACTTCATTGCCATGATCTCTCGCTCCTCGCTGCTCTACGCGCTCTGCCGGTTCAGCCGGCGACCGAGAGGATCCGCTCACGCATTCGCGAGAGCCGCCCCTTAACGCTGCCATCAACAAGTCGATCGCCAACACGGAGCGTTGCTCCACCAACGAGACTTGCATCTACTTCGTACGACACTTGAACTGCACGGCCCGCCATCGTCGCAGCCTGCGATTCAAATCGTGTGCGCTCCGCTGGGCTCGCCTCAAGGGCGGTGACCACGCGGGCAATGGTGACGCCGTTACGCGCATTCAGCGCGTCGCGCGCTGCCTCGGCGATTGCCGGGATCGATGCAAGGGTGCGTCGTCGCGCCAACATGCCGATCAACGTGTGAATGTGTGCGCTCACCGTGCCGCCTGCCGCCTTCTCCAGTGCCGCTACACGACCAGCTGCTGGCGTGCGCGGATCATCAAGAATCTGGCGAGCACCTGGTGTTGCAACCACCGCCGCGAGGCGGTCAAGCTCGTCTGCCTGCGATGCCGCCGTCGACGGATCCTTAGCCAGGCCAAGGAGTGCCGCTGCGTATCGTCGTGCAGAGCCGAGCGGTCGATCCACGATCAGTTCCCCTTCTTGGACTGCTCGTCCAAGAACTCGCCGACGAGGGCTCGCTGACGATCACCGTCCATTGAGGAGCCGACCACCTTGGTGGCGGCGCCAATGGCGAGATCGGCAACCTCACTGCGGATTGCGGCAAGGGCGCTGACGCGCGCCGCCTCAATCTCCTTCGTGGCATCGGCTCGCATGCGATCCAGTTCCGCCTTCAGTGCGGCGGCCTGCTCATCACGAATCTGTGCCGCAGCCTTCTCGGCGTTGGCGCGGATCTCGTTTGACTCGCGTCGAGCTTCGGCGAGCGCAACGCCCGCCGCCTCTTCGGCGCGACTCTTGGCGATCGTGGCCTCAGCCGCTTCGCGAAGTCCGCGCTCAATGCGCTCGCGTCGCTCATCGAGCATCTTCGTGATTGGTCCGAGCGCAGCTGCGCGCAGCACAATAATGAAGAAGGCGAAGTTTGCCGCTGAGACAAGGATCCAGAAGAGGTTGAAGCTCAGCCCGGCGCCTTCGGCTTCGCCAGCGGCGGCCTCAGCAAACGGGATGGCGCCAATCGCCCCCTGGACCAGGTCGACTACCTGCATCGTTGGTCAGTCGCCTTACAGAACGAGTGAAAGGATGCCGAGCACGATCGCGAGAACGCCGAGGCCTTCTGCGAATGCGGCACCGATGATGAAGACGCCGCGGATTGCACCCGCAGCCTCTGGGTTGCGACCAATTGCGCTAGCGGCTGCCGCTGTGGCAATGCCTACGCCGAGAGCCGGCCCAATTACGCCGAGGGCTGCGATGCCCGCCTGAAGCTTATCCATGGTTCCTACCTCCTATTGTGTCGCCGCCCGGACTCGTGCCGTGCGTCCGACGCTCCGTTACTGCCTGCGGCTAGTGTGCCGCAACTCGCGATTCGGCTCCCGCCGTCGCGCCATCCCCGGCCGCCGCCGGGCTGTGCTCATCGTGCCCCTCCTCGTGGTGCCCCTCCATGGCGAGCATGGTGAAGACGAGGACAAGGACGCTGAAGATGATCCCTTGCATGAGCCCGACGAAGAGCTCGAGGCCATACAAGGCAACTGGGATGAAGGCGAGGGTGATCGTGGTCATTACGGTAAGGGCAAGCTCACCGCCGTAGATGTTGCCGAAGAGTCGCATGGCCAAAGTAATCGGCTTCACAATTTCAAGGAGGAACTCGAGGGCACCAACGAAGTGATTAATGACCTTGTCGATCGGACCGGTGCCCTTGGTTGCGAAAAATTTTCCAAGGTATCCACCAACACCAAGTGCGCGAACGCCTTGGTAATGGAAGTAGACAAACGCAACCAGCGCTAATCCAACGGTGACATTGACGTCACTGGTTGGCGCGCGGAACTCATGCACGCGGCCAACCCCTGGAATGAGGCCAGACCAGTTAGAGACGACGATAAAGAGAAAGCAGGCGAGGAAGAAGGTGATGAAACGCTTTGCGCCAGGCCCGCCGATCCCCATTGCAAATGAGGTGAGACCTTCGATAGCGAACTCCAACACGTTCTGCACGCCGCTTGGGATCTCCTTCAGACGCCGTGCAGCAATCGTCAGTGGAATAATCACGACCGCCATCACGATCCAGCTCATGATGATTGAGCCGGTGATTGACGGGTAGAAGTCAAAGAGTGACGCGGCGTGTGTTGGATCGCCTCCGAGATCAATGACCGTGTGGGGGACAATCGGTTCCAGCGCCCGCTTGATGACGTCGCCAGGAAAGTTGTTCAGTCCGACACCACCGAACGTGATGATCGCAATTGCGTCAAGGAGGATCACGCCGAGTGCGGCAAGAAGAAGGGTGCGCTTCGCTGAGCTCTTCTTCGCCGGAGCGACGCTCATTCGACCCTCCCTTTCAATCGTGCGGCGTCTCGTTCACGCGCCTCACGTTCTCGTTTCGCTGTCTTCGCAGCTACGTCAAGTGCATCAAGATGGCGCAGCGTTCGTTGCACCAACCGTGCTGCGGCCACCGCACCAGCAGTAAAACCTCCGATGAATCCAAGGATCAGGAAGATCGGTTCGCTGTTGAGCTGACCGTCGACCCAATGTCCGAGGAGTGCTCCACCGAGATTCGCGATGAAGAGGCTGATTCCGATCTGTGAGAAGAGGGCGAGATACGCACCCTTGCCCATGTCGGACATCAGGCCAACAGCCTCATCAGGATTCTGCGGCGATTCTAGCGGAGGGTTGCTAATCTCGCGTTCGTTTTTTGGCGCTGGGTCGGAGATGCTCATGAGTGACGCTCGGCGCGTCGCGAGAGCCAGACGATCGCCCCACCGAGCACCACAAGGAGCCCCGCAAAGGCATAGAGAGCGGCGCTTGCGGTCAGCACCACCGCCCCAAATGAGAGGAGGAGGGTGACCCCGTAGAGGGCGAGAACGGCGCCGCGATGGCTGAGCCCCGCATCAATGAGTCGCTGGTGAATGTGGGTCTTGTCCGCACTATATGGAGAGCGCCCGGCGAGGAGCCGCCCCACGATGACGAAGAAGGCATCGATGATGGGCACCCCCAGGATCAGGAGGGCCGCAACAACCTTGGACGTGCCGAGAAGCGAAAGGACCGCGAGGGCGTAGGCGACCGCCAGGATCCCGCTCGTTCCCATATAGATGGAGGCGGGGTAGAAGTTGTGCCGCAGGAACCCGGCAAGTGCACCCGCCAACGCGAAGCAGAGGGCGGCGAGGAGGGGGGTGGCCGGCAGGGCGATCAGGCCAAGGGTGGTCGCGGCAATCAGCGCGATTCCTCCGGAGAGGCCGTCGAGGCCGTCGATGAAGTTCATGGCGTTCTGCATGCCAAGGGCCCAGAAGAGTGTCAGAGCGAGCCCAATCACATCAGGAATCAGTAGGTCGCCCGTGCCGAATGGGTTCGAGAGGATCGCGATCCGGACGCCGAAGGCGATCGGTACCGCCGAAATCACCAGCTGCCCGGCAAGCTGCCACCGTGCGCGTAGGTCAAATCGATCATCGACAAGGCCGATAACGCCCGCGAGCACCACGCCAAAGAGGAGCGCAGCAACGCCGGATGTTGGCAGTGGTGTGCCGCCTGTCAGACCAAGCGGTGCGGCGAGGATCGTCACTGTTGCGCCGACCAAGAAGAAGGAGAGTGCGACGGCGAAACCTCCCGCGCGTGGCATCAACGTGGTGTTGATACGTCGCTCATTCGGCGCGTCGGCAAGATTGAACGCGACGGCAACGCGGCGCACTAGTTGTGTGCCTACGAGCGCTACGGTAGCTGCAAGAGCGGCGATGGCGAGATAGAGCGGAGCGTTCGCCATTAGCTCTCGCGTGCCGCTAGCTCCGCAGCATCGTTACCAGGCACTGGGAACTGTCGAGCAACCCTGGTCACTTCGCGGCGAATCTGCTCAAGCTTCGCCACATCTTCGCGCGCGGCGATTGCCTCAACAGACCACTGTGCGATCTGCTCCATCTCTGCGAGTCCCATGCCGCGCGTGGTCGCCGCTGGCGTGCCGTAGCGAACGCCGCTCGTCACCATCGGCGAACGAGTCTCGCCCGGAATGCTGTTCTTGTTGATCGTTACGCCCACCGCTTCGAGTGCGGCGGTCGCCTCCTTGCCGGTCACACCAAGTGGTGTCACGTCGCACAAGATCAGGTGGTTGTCGGTGCCACCGGTGATCACGCCAAATCCGCGTGCGGCGAGTGCCGTTGCAAGCGCCTGGGCGTTGTCGAGTGTGCGCTGCATATACGCACGGCATTCAGGCTGCAACGCCAACTTGTACGCAACCGCCTTGGCGGCGATCACGTGCATGAGTGGTCCGCCCTGATTACCGGGGAAGACCGCTCGGTCGATCGCGGCCGCTTCGTCAGCTCGCGCAAAGATCATGCCGCCGCGCGGTCCGCGCAGTGTCTTGTGCGTGGTCGTGGTGACGTAATCCGCATGTGGGAATGGGCTCGGGTGTAGCCCAGCTGCAACGAGCCCTGAGATGTGCGCCATGTCAACCATCAGCTTTGCGCCCGCTGCATGGGCAATGCCCGCAAACTTTGCAAAGTCGAGCGCTCGCGGATATGCCGATGCGCCTGCGATCACGACTTTTGGTTTTGCCTCATCAACAGCGCGTTGTACCGCATCCCAATCCACCAGACCATCTTCGGCACGTACGCCGTAGAAGGTTGGCCTAAACCACTTTCCAGAAATGTTGACAGATGCACCGTGCGAGAGGTGCCCACCCTGGTCGAGGCTCATGGCAACAAACGAGTCACCTGGTGACATCGCGGCGGTAAACGTCGCAATGTTTGCCGATGCACCAGAGTGCGGCTGCACGTTGACGTGCTCGCTGCCGACAAAAAGTTGGAGTGCGCGGTTTCGTGCGAGGTTCTCGGCCTCGTCAACAAATTCACAACCGGCGTAGTAGCGCTTCCCTGGAAGACCTTCGGCATATTTGTTGGTGAGGATAGAGCCTTGTGCTTCGCGCACTGCGGCATACGTGTAGTTCTCTGAAGCGATCAACTCAATGTGATCACGCTGACGCACAGCCTCTTTAACAAAGATGGCGTCGAGCTCGGGGTCCACCTCGCGAAGGCTCAGGTTCATCAACGGATCGTGTGCCGCGTTGCTCATGGTCCCCTCCCTCTCCTTAACCCCAATGGGGGTGCGTGGCCCCTATTCTCCCGCTGATCCGAGGATCAGGCGCTCAATCATGCGCGCTGCGCCGTGCTCTTCACAACGGGGCGCCTCATATTGAGCCACCGCGCGCACTGGACCGGGCGCGCCAGCCATGGCCACCCCATGACCGGCGACGTCGAGCATCTCCAAATCGTTGTACTGGTCGCCAATGGCCATAACCTGGCCGAGGGGGATCTTGAGGCGGCGGGCGAGCCAGCGGAGCGCCGTTCCTTTGTTAACCCCCGGAGCGGTGAACTCCAGGTATTCAGGGTGGCTGATGGTGACGTCGAGCTGGCCCGCAAAGGCGGCTCGAGCGCGATCGAGCACCCCGTCGACATGGCCCTCGGGAGCGTGGGCGACCACCTTAGAGAGGTGCAGTTTGCGCTCGGCGAGGTGGGCGCTCAGGTCCGGGACTGTGCCGAGGCGCCGAAGTGCATCTCCTTGTAGCCAGGTCTCGTACTGGCGCACATGTGGGTCGCGCACATCAAAACGAAGATCATCGCGAATCACCGCATGGCCCCAGAGGTTGTTCTCGCGGCACCACTCGACCGCCTTGGCCCCGAGGTAGGCGGGGAACGGGAAGTGCCGGATCATGCGCCCTGATCCAGCCTCACCCTTTGCTGGAATCTCTCGGGCAATCGCCCCCTGCATGCCAATGAGCGGGCCGTCGAGTCCGATCTGATGGGCGTACTCAATGATGGAGGGCACGTTGCGCCCCGACGAGATCGTGGCGATCACCCCCTTGGCGCGCGCCGCACGAATCGCATCGATGGTGCGTTCTGCAATGACGCCGCCATGTGGCAGCAGTGTCCCGTCCAGATCCATAACGAGAAGTCGAATCGGGAGTGCGGGCTTCACCGTCATGTGCGTTATCCGCTCCGACGAATCTCGGCCATGCGTTCGCGCCCCGAAAGGTCGCCGCGAATCGCCACGCGCCAACCGATGCCGAGGCCGTCGGCAAGTCGCGCAACGTCGTCACCTTGGCCGTCACCGAATTCCAAGAGTGCGGCGCCACCTGGGCGCAACAGCCTTGGTAGTTCTGCAATCAGTCGCCGAATGAGCTCCAACCCATCACCGCCACCATCAAGCGCAAGGCGCGGCTCTGAGGCAATGCCGAGACTTGCCAAGTTGCGCGGCGCGAGATCGCGAATGCTTGCAGCCTCCTTCGCCTGGTCAACATCCGCGGTTGGCACATATGGCAGGTTCGCGATTAAGAGATCAAGGTGTGCGGGGTCGCCAGGTGCACGCGCCGCAAGGAGCGGCTCAGCAAGATCTCCGTGCATAAAGGTGATGCGCGATGCAACGCCACAGCGCAACGCGTTTGCGCGAGCCACCATCAGCGCATCGCCAGAGATGTCAGTCGCGGTGAGGCGCAGCGGTACGGGCGATTCATCGGCGAGCGCAACGGCCAGTGCGCCGCTCCCAGTGCCGATCTCTGCGGCGCTCAGTGGGTGCGGGGCCCGACCGAGCGCGCGATCGGCGGCAACGCGGTCGGCAAGAAATGCGAGTGCGGTTTCAATGATCAGTTCGCTCTCTGGTCGCGGATCAAGCACATCTGGCGTCACAAGAAGCTCAAGTCTGCGAAACCCGCGTCGTCCTGTGAGATGACTGATCGGCCGGCCGGTTGCGCGCTCTTTTACCAGTGCTGCGAGGGCTGCAGGTGCATCACCAGCAGCGAGTGCGCTGCGCGCAATTCGCAACGTATCTGCTAGGTGCGGATGTCGATCGCTAAGCGGCTCTGGTTCTGGAAGCTCAATAAGTGTTGGGAGCGGAAGTGGAAATCCTGCCGCAACGGCGGTGCGCAGCGTAGTGACCCGCGTGCCAAGAAGTGCTGCAAGCAGCGTCTCTGCATCGAGGCGCGGTGTTGGGCTTCCTGCGATCTCAAGCTGCGCCGTTGCTTCGCGCAAGAGCGCAGGTCCATCTGCCTCGCGCTCTACGACGGGCCGACTGGCGATCGACTCGTCGCTCACTATTCCGCCAGACGTGCAGCTTGCTCGGCGGCGGCGAGTGCCTCATGAAACGGCGCGAGGTCACCACCAAGGATTCCCGGGACATCAAACTTGTCGAACCCAATGCGGTGATCGGTGACGCGATTCTGTGGACCGTTATAGGTACGAATCTTCTCGCTACGATCGCCACTTCCAATTAACGCTTTACGCGCCTTGGAGTCGGCGGCGCGCTTTCGCTCCTCTTCGGCCGCGATGATGCGGCTGCGAAGAATCGCCATCCCTTTCTCTTTGTTGCGCAACTGACTACGCTCGTCCTGCATTTCAACGACGATGCCGCTCGGGATGTGGGTGATGCGCACAGCGGAGTCGGTGGTGTTGACACCCTGTCCACCATGCCCCGATGCACGTTTCACATCAATGCGGATGTCGCTCTCGGGAATCACCAGGTCAACAGCATCGACAACAGGGAGCACGACGACGGTGGCGGTGCTGGTGTGGATGCGCCCAGCCGACTCGGTTGCGGGAACGCGCTGAATACGATGCACGCCTGCTTCCCACTTGAACGCGGCCCATGCGCCATCACCAGAGACCTCCATGACCCCTTCACGAATTCCGCCGACACCGGTTTCACTGATCGCATCAACTTCGGCCTTCCATCCTTGTCGCTCCGCGTAGCGCAGATAGGCGCGGAAGAGCTCGCCGGCGAAGATGCCGGCTTCGTCGCCGCCAGCTCCAGGTCGCACTTCAATCAGAAGGTCTCGACCATCGTTAGGGTCCGGTTCAAGGAGTAACCCTGGAAGTCGCTCCAGAATGTCGCGCTCAATCGCTTCGGCTTCGGCGCGGTCGGCTGCAGCGAGTTCACGCATCTCCGCGTCCGCACCTGGATCGGCCTCAAGCGTGCGTGAATCGGTGACGCGCTGGCGAGCGGCTGTGAGTGCCTCGCCCGCCTCAGCGAGCGGCGCGGTGCGCGATAACTCACGACCGATACGAGCGAGGGCCGTATGGTCGGCAAGCACTTCAGGGAGCGTCAACTGTGCCTCTAGTTCGGCGCGCGCCTTGAGCGCCGCCGCAAGCCGTGCATTGAGCTGTGCCACGTCAGCCATCAGCGCACCGTAACTGGCTGCAGCGCGCGGGAGGCCGGTCGCTCGGAGCCACTCGGTACAACACCGCCCTCAGCTTCGATCACCGCGGTGAGCGCAACGATCGCAATGTCATGCATGCCGTCATCAGGCTTTCGCGTCGTGATGCGCTGCACTGCAATACCTGGTGCCGCCAGCGCTCGCGCGATCATGTTTGTTCGGTAGCGACCGAGTAGACGGAGAATCTCGTAGGCAATCCCCGCGACGAGTGGAATTCCCGCGATACGACTAATAACTGTTGGAATCGGATCAAGTCGGCCGATCAGCGAGAAGCTGACGATGCTTACGAGAATCACCACTACAAGAAATTCTGTGCCGCAACGCGGATGTGCAGTTGGCCATCGCGAGAGTGCGTTGCGCGTAAGCGCATCTCCGTTCTCGAGCGCGTGAATAGCGCGGTGCTCTGCGCCGTGATATCGATAGGTGCGATCAACATCGCTGCTACGCCCAACGGCGGCAAGGTATCCCAGCAGAATTGCTACCTGCAAGAGTCCATCAATCGCTCGCTCAAGGAGCAGCTCCGCAGATCCGATTGCGCGCACGATTGCCGCTGCGGCAATTGCTGGAAGTACATTGAAGAAAGCCACTGCGATGAGCAGCGTTACGGCGAGTGTGGCGACCAGTGAGCCGGTGCCACTGTTCGTTCGCTCTTCGTCACCCGCCGACACATCGGCACTTCGCAGTAGCCAGCGACTGCCTAACGCAAGCGTTTCCCAAAGAACAACGGCTCCACGCAGCACAGGGATGCGTGTGAGGCGACGCCGAATTGGTCCAGTCGCGATCGGCTCTGACGTAACGGCGATGCTGCCGTCAACGGCGCGGAGTGCCACGCCGATGTGCGATGGGCCGCGCATCAGCACGCCGTCGATGAGCGCTTGACCGCCGTAGGCTGCGCCACTTGTCGGTCGCGCGGTCAGAGAGAGGGTGTGGAGTGCTCGTGAAACGTCTGCGAAGCGATCCTGCGCGATTCGCGCAGCGACGCCGAGTCGGCGCCGCATGGAGATCAGCGCGAGCGACCGAGGCGCTTCTGGAAGCGCTCGACCTGACCGGCCGTGTCGAGAATCAGCTGCTTCCCCGTAAAGAACGGATGGCAATTGGAGCAGACTTCCGTCTTGAGCTCGCTGGTTCGCGTCGAGCCGATCGAGAACTTCGTGCTGCATGCGAGGCACGTAATTTCGATGGTGTTGTACTTCGGATGAATCTCTGGCTTCATCTGCGACTCTCTAGGCGTCTGGCGAAGCGACAACGTTGACGCGCTTCTTGGTGCGCGACGCGTGGTCGAACTTCACCGTGCCGGTGACGGTTGCATAGATGGTGTAGTCGCTGCCCAGGCCAACGCCGCGCCCTGCGGCGAAGGTGGTGCCGTGCTGTCGCACGATGATGCCGCCAGCGTTGATCTTCTGACCGTCGCCAACCTTCACGCCAAGGCGCTGACCAGCGCTATCGCGTCCGTTGCGAACACTTCCGCCTGCCTTTTTGTGTGCCATGAGGGTCTCCTTCTCTCAGCGTTCGCTGCGTTATTCGGCGTCGGCAGCCGACGTGTCGGCGCTCTTCGCTGCTGGCTTCTTTGCTGCTGGCTTCTTTGCTGACTTCGCCTCGGCTGGTGCGCCAACGTTCAGCGATGCGGCCACGGCGGCGTCGGCCTTCGCCTTGTCGGCGGCAACTGCGGCTGCGGCAGCCTGCGCCTTGGCGCGATCTGCAGCACCGGCTTCATGGAGCGCCTTCGCGCTCGTGCCGTTCACTGCAACTTCGGTGACCTTAATAAGGTGAAGCTCCTGGCGGTGCCCCTTGGTGATGCGGCTGCGCGCCTTCGGTCGATACTTGAAGGAGATCGTCTTTGGTCCACGCTCCTGGCCAAGCACCGTTGCGGTGACTTTTGCGCCAGCGACAACTGGGGTGCCAACCTCTGTGGTTGAGTCAGTGCGGACCAGAAGGATGCGGTCGAACGAGATCTCGCTCCCTGGGGTAGCGCCGGTCAGTTCAACATGCAACTCGCTGCCGAGCTCCACGCGATACTGCTTTCCACCGGTCTCGATGACTGCGTACATGGTTCCCCTGTCCTTACTGTCTGTGCGCCGTACAGGCGGCGCCTGCTGGGCGGTCGCGGTCTGACGGACGGGTCAGTCGCGGGAGGGGAAGTCTACGATCAGGGCTCTCCCGCGTCAACCACGCTCCATTGTTACATGAGCGGCGATGAGCCGCCGTCATGGACCCGATGGCTTTGCACGAGGGCGAGCCCGAAGGCGAGCGAGACCGCCGAGGCTCCTCCGTAACTGACAAAGGGGAGGGTGATCCCCGTGATCGGAGCAACGCCAAGGTTCATGCCGATGTTGACGAAGGTTTGAAAGAGGACGACGGTCGCCATCCCGCCCGCAAAGATCACCCCGAATTCATCTGAAGAGTTCCACGAGTGCCAGATCAGCCGCGCGACCAGAATGGCGAGGAGGGTGATCACAAAGAGCCCGCCGATCGCTCCGAAGGCTCGGACAAGCGCCGCAAAGACGAAATCGCTCTCTTGAACGGGGAGTGGGGTTATGGCTGCGGTGCCATCGGCTCCGGCGCCGAAGAGGCCGCCACCTACGATCGCCTCGAGGGATCGTAACAGCTGGTACTTCGGCCCTGCGGGGTCGGCATTTGGGTCGATGAACGCGAGGAGGCGCTCCTTTTGATACTCCGCCAACACCACGACCCAGGCGATTGCGCCCCCAGCGGCCATGAAGCTCGCCAGGGCGGCAATCCAACGCGTCGCAACGCCCGACAAATAGAGGGCGCCGAAGAGCGCCGCCACAAGGACCAGAGCCGTACCAAGGTCGGGTTGCGCCAAAACGAGTAGGAAGGGTGGCGCAACGATCGCACCAGCGAGAAACAAGTCTTGCAGGCCACCACCGGCTCGATCCACTCGCGTAAGCGCCGTAGAGATCGCCACGAGCGTCAGGACCTTGCTGAGCTCACTGGATTGAATCGTTAGCCCAAAGATCGCGATGGCGCGGTTGTTGCCGCCAGAGTCAACGCCATATATCAACGTGACGATCAAGAGCAGGATATTGCCGGCGTAGAGTGGCCAGGCGAATGTGCGCACCCACCGCCAATTCACAAGAGTGGTGACGCTATAGACGACAAGGGAGAGCGCTGTCCAGGTCAGTGATCGCATAAACAGCGAGCTCGGCGTCAAGAGTTCCTGACCATAGCTGCGGGCATTAAGCCAGGCCATGCCGAGTCCGGTCAGTGCCAAAAGCCCCACTGCGGCGGCAGCGACCCAGTCCACACGCCTAAGCGCAGACCCGAGTGGCGAATCAAGTCTATTCACCGAAGAAGTTCCCGCGCGCTAAGAGTGCTGGGGTGCGATAGTCGCGCTTCAAGTCGTACTGCAGCTGTAGGTAATACTTGGTCACCTCTTTCGCTGCATTTCCTGTGGTGTTTGTGCCGTGCATAAAGACGACGTACGCGAAGGTTGAATCGCTCTTGGACCAATCATTTGATGGGGCAACGAAGCCGCCCATCCAGTTGTGAAACGGTAGCCGACCGAGGCTGTCTCGCACGCCGTATTGCGCAGTGCCACTCTTGGCCGAAATGTAGAGCGGCATTCGCGAAATTCCTTGCGACGGCCCAGGGTTCAGTGCCATCTTTCGACCCGCGAGGCGCAGCTCGCGATACGTTGACTCGCGCATCCCCACCTCAGAATTGACGACTGGCGCAACGGGCGTAATGGTTCCATTCGGGTTGGTGACGTGCAGCACAACATGCGGCCTCCAAAGCGTTCCACTATTTGCAAGTGCCGCGAATGAGTTGAGGACTTGAATTGGTGTGACCAAGTCGTACCCTTGTCCCTGCGCCGACTGCAGTACCTCTGCGTTATAGAGGCCGCGATTGATGGTTGCCCGAGCCCATGTTTGATCTGGAACGAGCCCTGCAATCTCACTCGGTAGATCAATGCCTGTTGGAGCACCGAAGCCCCACTGGCGGCCGCATGTCGCGAGACGATCAATCTTGATCAGGCGCGCAAGTTGGAACGTCACCACATTTGAGCTCCATGAGTAGGCTTCCGCGGGCGTCAAAGAACCGCCAAATCCCGCACGATTCCACTCGTAAAACTTCTCGCCATCAACTTCAACAAATGCAGTTGATTGGAACCGCGTTGTTGGTGTGACGAGATTGTTGTTCAACGCACACGAAAACGTCACCAGTTTGTAGGTGCTTCCCGGTGGGAAGTAGGAGCCAACCGTGTGATTAAGGAGTGGCGAGTATTTGTTCGAAAGATATTTCTGATACTTCGCGTTGCTGATTCCGGACGAGAAGTCATTGTTGTCATAGGTCGGAAGCGAGGCCATTGCGATGATCTCGCCGTTCTGCGGATTCATTGATGCAACAACGCCCTCTTGAGTGCGAGCGCCCTTGAGCCCCCACTCCAACGCAGTTGTTGCGCGCTGCTGTGCCTCAATGTCGATTGTGAGTGTCAATGATGAGCCATCAACAGGCGGTTGTGTCACGCCGAGGATTCGGACAAGGCGGCCCTTTGCATCAACCTCTACTTGTCGGATGCCGGGAGAGCCGCGCAGAACCTCTTCATAGCTCGCTTCCACACCAGCGCGCCCAATGAAATCGACTACGGTGTATCCCGCCGGCGCAAGTGCACTCGCCTCGACTGCATCAATGCGACCGACGTAGCCAACGATATGACTGATCAGCGTTCCGTACGGATATACACGGCGAGCCTCAACAATCGTTTCCACACCGGGCAAACTCGCGCGTTCTTCATCGATCAGGCGCGCCGCACGCTCATTCACATTGTTCGCGATTCGAATCGGTTCCCAGAGCGATCCGGTGCTGCGATCGAGCAGTGTGATGATCCGCACTGGATCGATGTTGAGAATTTCACCAAGTGTCTTTACGACCTGCGCGCGAATGGTGAGTGACAGATCGCCAGGACGGATCTGCACTGCATATACCGCAACATTCTTTGCCAGGACGCGCCCGCTGCGGTCGTACACGAGGCCGCGGGCCGGCGTGATGAGCTCCTCAACAATGCGATGCCCGCGCGCGACAGTGTTCGTGGAACTTGTTGAAGTTGACGCACCAAGTTGCAAGAGCATCAGCCGCCCGCCGAGCCCGCCAAAGGTCAGAAGAACGATCAGCGCTGCGGAGAAAAACCGCAACGGTCGGCGGCGGCGAACCTCTCGGTCACTCGGCCCGCCACCTCCAGGATAAACCTGAGGGTTAGTCACATTACTATCCTATCCGCGGAGTGATGGGTCGAATTGGTACCGACTGCGCCGCCGGAGGCCAACCCACGCCAAGGCAATGCCGACAAGGAGGTTCGCCACGAGGGCAGCTACGCCTTCGCCGAGCTGGCCGCCCTCCCCGCCACTGAGAATAAATACCGTGGCGTTGCTCGCAAAAAGCCCGAGCCCAAGCGCCACAGTGCGCCGCGCGAGCACGGTGTTTCCAGGGCCACGGACCTGACTGGCGACCACCACGCCAACCACCATTGCGAGGCTCGAGAACCCAAGTGGGCGGAGCAGTGTCGTATCAATAACAAGGCCTGCCGTTGTTGCCGCAATGAGGACGAGTGTGCGGCGTTCGATGGAGGCTGTAACAATTAGAAGAACGACTGGCAGGTTCACCAGACGTTCAAGGCCGAGCTCGGGTAGTAGGCGCACCTGGATAAGGGCGGCGAGCACGATTCCAAGCACGTAGCCTATTCGTCTGGTCATGCGCTGAGGATACTCCCGCAGGCGTCTTGGCGCACCTCCGCCGCTGAGCAGGTGTTCCACGTGAAACACGGCCCCAGAACCCCTCCGTAGCCCCCTCCTGCTACGATACGGGCGTGAATACCACCCAGCACCCTGCCGGATCCCACGCGCCAATCATCGTGTGTGCGAACCAGAAGGGTGGGGTCGGCAAGACCACAACGGTGCTTAACCTCGCCGCCGAACTCGCCCACGCAGGGCGTCGAGTGCTCGTCGTTGACCTCGACCCACAACGAAATCTCACCAGCGGCCTCGGATTCACCCTTCCTGAGGGTGCGCCAACGGCCTACGACCTCCTGGTTGGGCGCCGGCTGGCCGTTGAGCTAGCCCAGCCAACCTCCATCCCGAATCTCTCACTCATCCCTGGTTCGGCAGACCTCGCTGGCATCGACGTTGAGCTCGCCACAGGGGACGAGAGTGGCGAGCGCCAACTTGCCGTTGGCCTCCGCACGGCTGGTGATGCCGAAGTGGTCCTCGTCGACACCCCGCCATCGCTCGGCCTCGTCACCGTGAGCGCCCTCGCGGTTGCCGATGGCGTGCTCGTTCCCGTGCAGTGCGAGTACTACGCCCTCGAGGGGCTCTCGCAACTAATGGCCACCATTCGCCTCGTGCGCGAGCGTCTCAATCCTCCCCTGCAGGTGAATGGCCTCCTCTTGACCATGCTTGATCCCCGCACGAAACTGGGCAGCGACGTGGTGCGCGAGGTGGAGAGCCACTTCGGGGACTTGGTCTACCGAGCTCGTGTGCCGCGTTCGGTACGCTTGGCCGAGGCGCCAAGTCACGGAATTGCCATTCGCAGCTACGCGCCAGGCACGTCGGGTGCTGAGTCGTATGCGCAGGCTGCCGCGGAATTCGATGCCCGGGTGTTCGGCGGAACCCCTGTAGGCGCCAGTTAGTAATAAGGGGGGAGCATGGCAAAGAAGACGACTGGGCTCGGGCGTGGCCTCGGAGCACTGATCCCGGAGGCGGCGAGTGCTGTTGGCGCCACGCGTGCTGGCGCGCTGGAGATTCCGCTCAGCAAGATCAAGCCGAACCCGTATCAGCCACGCACGGAGTTTTCAAACGCCGAGCTCGCACAACTGGCTGAGAGCATTCGTGAACATGGCGTGCTGCAGCCCGTCGTTGTCGAAGAGGGGCCGAACGGATACACGCTCATTGCTGGTGAGCGACGATTCCGCGCCTCGAAACTTGCCGGTAAGAGCACGATCCCCGCCGTGGTGCGCGTGGTTGGGAATCAATCCCGCCTCGAGCTCGCGCTCATTGAAAACGTCCAGCGCAGCGATCTGTCACCGATTGAAACAGCGCACGCGTATCGGCGCCTCGCCGATGAATTCGGCCTCACGCAGGAACAGATTGCCGTAATCGCGGGCAAGGCTCGCACCACTGTTGCCAACACGCTGCGACTGCTTGATCTCTCAACCGATGTACAGAACGAAGTCGCCGCAGGGCGACTCAGTGAAGGCCATGCGCGCGCACTCGTTGGTCTTCCAGAATCAGAGCAGGCATGGCTTGCGCGCACCTTTGTTCGCGATGCAGTGACAGTGCGCGGCGCGGAGGCGGCCGCGTCAACGGTTCGCGGTGCTGCGCGCGGTACAATCACCACGAAGCGAAAGCCTGGCGCACTGCCAAGTGAAGAGCTCGCTGCACTGCAGCGCGATCTTGAAGGGCATCTCGGCACTCCGGTGCGCGTGAAGCCTTCAGGTAAGGGCGGACAGATCGTGATCGATTACTACTCAAACGAAGAACTGCATCGGCTCGTAGAGCAGATCAAGGGAGTGAGTGAGTGACCGAAAAAAAGGGCTCCGCAGCCGCAACAGGTAGCCGCACGAAAAAACCTACCGGCGACTACGGTGCATCCAGCATTCAAGTTCTTGAAGGACTTGAAGCGGTACGGAAGCGTCCCGGAATGTACATCGGCTCGACCGATGAGCGCGGCTTGCATCACCTTGTGTATGAAGTGGTTGACAACTCAGTTGACGAAGCCATGGCCGGCCACGCAACACGCATTGTGGTGCGCATCAACAAAGACAATTCGATCACCGTTGCAGATGATGGTCGCGGCGTTCCTGTTGGTAAACACTCCACCGGAAAAGATGCACTTGAAGTCGTGCACACCGTCCTGCATGCCGGCGGAAAGTTCGGCGGCGGCGGATACAAAGTTTCTGGCGGGCTTCACGGCGTTGGTGTCTCCGTTGTCAACGCACTCAGTATCAAACTACGCGTTGAATCTGCACGTGATGGTTTTGTTTGGTCACAAGAGTATGAGCGCGGTGTGCCACGCACCAAGGTGATCAAAGGAAATCCAACAGCTGGCAGACGCGGAACAACCACTACCTTCTTGCCCGATCCAGAAATGTTCTCAACCACCGAGTACTCATTTGAAACGCTTGCGAATCGTTTGCGCGAATCCGCGTATCTCAACAAGGGTCTCTGGATGACGCTGATTGACGATCGTGCTGATCGCGAAGCAACGTTCTACTTCCAAGGTGGCATCGTCTCGTTTGTTCGCCATCTCAATCGAAAACGCAAGGTCACACACGACCGACCTGTCTACATCGAGGGGATGGAGGGGACGACCAGCGTTGAAGTCGCCTTCCAATACCAAAGTGATTCGTGGTCGGAAACACTCCTCGCCTTTGCGAACAACATCAACACCATCGACGGCGGAACGCACGTCACCGGATTCCGCGCTGCACTCACCAGCTCGCTCAACGAGTGGGGTCGCAAGAACGGCGCCATGAAAGACAACGATCCAAACCTCACGGGTGAAGATGTGCGCGAAGGTCTGACCGCAGTGATCAGCGTGAAACTCGTTGATCCGCAGTTCGAAGGCCAAACAAAGGCGAAGCTCGGTACGGCAGAGATCAAGGGCATCGTGCAAACCGCCGTCAACAAGGGCCTCACACAATTCCTCGAAGAGAATCCGTCCGACGGCAAAGAGGTCATTCGCCAATCGCTCAACGCTGCGCGTGGACGCGAAGCGGCGCGCAAGGCGAAAGAGCTCGTCATGCGCAAAGGTGCACTCGAAGGGAGCGCACTTCCAGGAAAGCTTGCCGACTGCCAAGAGCGCGACCCAGCAAAATCAGAGCTCTACATCGTGGAGGGTGAGTCGGCCGGTGGTTCGGCAAAACAGGGTCGCGATCGCCGCTTCCAAGCAATCTTCCCGCTGCGCGGCAAGCTGCTCAACGTTGAGAAGGCGCGCATCGACAAGATTCTTGGCAGCGACAACATTCGCACGCTGATCATGGCGCTCGGCGCTGGCATTCAAGATTCCAGCATGGAAGACTCAAACAGCCGCTTTGACATCACGAAGCTGCGCTACCACCGCGTCATCATCATGACCGACGCCGACGTGGATGGTGCGCACATTCGAACGCTGCTGCTCACCTTCTTCTATCGCTACATGCCAGCCATCATTGAGGCGGGCTACCTCTACATCGCTCAGCCACCGCTCTACCGCGTAAGCACCGGCAAGGAGACGAAGTACGCGGCGACCGAGAAGGAGCGCGACGACGCGATCGCCTCATTCAAGACGAAGAACGTCAGCGTGCAGCGCTTCAAGGGCCTCGGTGAGATGAATGCCGAGCAGCTCTGGGAGACGGCGATGAATCCTGAGAACCGCGTCTTCCTCCAGGCGCGCATCGAAGATGCCGCGGTCGCCAACGAAATCTTCGAAATGCTGATGGGTGAACGCGTTGAGCCACGCCGCGACTTCATTAAGGCTGAGGCCCACAAGGTCCAGAACCTGGACGTATAGGAGGCGATGGCAACATGAACGACGAGGCACGAGAGAGCGTCCGTTCGATTCGCATCGAAGACGAGATGCGCACGAGCTATCTCGATTACGCAATGAGCGTGATCGTGGCGCGCGCGCTCCCTGACGTTCGTGACGGCCTCAAGCCGGTTCACCGCCGCATCTTGTACACCATGGGCGAGATGGGCCTCTCGGGTGGTTCTGCCTATCGCAAATGCGCCGCCATCGTCGGCGAGGTGATGGGTAAGTACCATCCACACGGCGACGGCGCGCTCTACGACGCGCTGGTGCGGCTTGCACAGGACTTCTCCATGCGTCATCCGCTCGTTGATCAACCTTGGTGAAATCGCCGATGCGGCGATCGCCCTGATCGCTGACCCAGAACTCTCCGTTGATGATCTTTGCAAATATGTCAATGCGCCAGACTTCCCAACGGGCGGAATCCTCTACCGCTACGACACCATCAAGAACCCGCTCACCGGCGCAACGGAGCGCATCGACGCAGTGCGACAGATGTACGCGCACGGACGCGGCCGAGTCGTTGTCGACGGCGCCACGCACTTTGAAGAGGCGTCGCGTGGTGATCGAACTGCGATCATCATCACCGAGCTCCCATACCAGGTGAACAAGTCGTCGCTTGTCGAGAAGATTGCGGACCTTGTCAAAGAGGAGCGCCTCGACGGAATTGCCGACCTACGCGATGAGTCAGACCGCGACGGCATGCGCATCTACGTTGAGGTAAAGAAGGATGCAAATCCACACAAGGTGCTGAACAAACTGTTGAAACTCACTCCTCTGCGCTCAGCTTTCAGCATGAACATGCTTGCACTCGTTGATGGTCAGCCACAGACGCTCTCGCTGAAATCGGTACTGCAGCACCACATTGATCACCGTCGCATCATCGTGCGCCGTCGCACCGAATATGAGCTCAAGAAGGCACGTGAGCGCGCCCACATCCTCGAGGGGCTCAAGATCGCGCTCGACAATCTCGACGCCGTCATTAAGACAATTCGCGCCGCAGCCGACGTTGATGTTGCCCGCACGCAACTCATGGAACGCTTCAAGCTCAGCGAGCTGCAGGCACAGGCCATTCTCGACATGCGCCTTGCGCGCCTTGCCGCCCTCGAACGCAAGAAGATCGAGGACGAGTACCTTGAGGTCATCAAGTTCATTGCTGAGCTTGAAGACATCTTGGCGCGCCCCGCTCGCATTTCGAAGATCATCTCGGACGAATTCGCCAAACTGAAAGAGAAGTTCGCCGACCGACGTCGCACCAAGATTGCCCAAGATGCAACGCGAGAGATGTCGGATGAAGACCTGATTGCCGACGAGGACGTCGTGATCACCATCTCCGGCCGCGGCTACATCAAGCGACAGCCGCTCACCACCTACCGCCAGCAGCATCGCGGTGGCAAGGGCGTGATCGGCATGACGACACGTGAAGAGGACGCAGTTGCCACACTGCAAGTTGCCAACACCCACGACTACGCACTCTTCTTCACCAACAAGGGTCGTGGGTTCAGCGCCAAGGTGCACGAGATCCCTGACGCCTCACGACAGAACAAGGGGATCCCGATCGTGAACCTTCCAGGGGTGCAGGTGGAGTCGGGCGAAACTCCAGTGGCTACGATCATCCTGAATGGCTTCACGCCTGGGAGCTATCTCGCCTTCTCCACGAAGAAAGGCATCATCAAGAAGACGGCGATTGAGCAGTTCGAGAAGGTGCGCTCCACCGGCATCATCGCTATCACCCTCGATAAGGGCGATGAGCTCGCCCAGGTGATTCAGACCTCGGGCGAAGATGACCTCGTGATGGCCACCCGTCAGGGGCGCATCTGCCGCTTCCACGAGCGCGAGGCGCGTCCGATGGGCCGCACCGCTGGTGGCGTGATCGGCATCCGACTCGCCCGCCAGGGTGACCTTGTGGTTGCCATGGCCGTGGCGGAACCTGGCGCCGACCTCCTTGTCCTGACGGAGACCGGCCATGGCAAGCGCGTCCCTGTGGGGGCGTTCGCCCGCAAGCACCGCGGCACCCAAGGCGTCCGCCTGATCCCGCTCGAAGGGCGCAAGACCGGCCCAGTGGTGGCCGTGCGCCAGGTGAGCGAGGCCGACGAAGAGGTGATCTTGATCAGCTCCGAAGGTCAGGTCGTGCGCACCAAACTCGAGAGCATCGCCACCCGCAAGGACGGCAGTGCTCAGGGCGTGCGCGTGATGACCCTGCGCGAAGGTGACAAGGTCGCTGGAATCGCCGCCTTCCGTACGGGTCTGGCAAAGCGCAACAGCACAAGCGACAATGAAGACGAAGCTGGCATGGCTCCGGAAGTCCCTAAGGTCGTGAAGGCACCACGCCCAACCGCCAAGGGTGGCACCCCCTCAAAGGGGAAGCCGGTGACAAAGTCGAAGCCAGCGGCAAAGGGGAAGCCAGCAGCAACATCGAAGCCGGTCGCAAAGGGGAAGCCAGCCCCGAAGAAGCGTTCGGGTCGCTAAGAGTGACCCGTCCAGAGAGCGGAGGACGGCGATGAGGGCAGATTCGATCGACGTCTACACGGGGAACGCCAACCCCGAACTTGCTGCAAAGATCGCACGCTACCTCGGACGCGAAATCGGGAAGGCTGAGGTCTTCGCCTTCGCCAATGAGAACATCTTCGTCAAGATTCTCGACAACGCCCGCGAGAAAGATGTCTTCATCGTGCAGCCGACGTCGCGCCCAGTCAGCACCTCCATCATGGAGCTGCTGATTATGATTGATGCATTCAAGCGCGCGTCAGCTGGCCGCATCACCGCCGTGATCCCCTACTACGGGTATGGGCGCTCCGATAAGAAAGATCAGCCGCGCGTTCCGATCACAGCGCGACTTGTCGCCGACATGCTGCAAGTTGCCGGTGCCAATCGCATCCTCACCCTTGACTTACACCAAGGTCAGCTGCAGGGCTTCTTCAATGTTCCTGTCGACGAACTTACCGCCGTGCATCTCCTTTCCAACTACATGCGACAGCGTGGTACCGAGAACCTTGTCGTTGTGACCGACCTTGGATTCGCAAAGCGAGCGCGCACCTTTGCCGAGCTGCTCAACGCGCCACTTGCGATCGTAGAGAAGCGACGCGAGGGAAACGATGACCATGCTGAAGTGTTGAACGTCATCGGTGACGTGAAGGGGAAGCGCGTCGTCATCGTCGACGATGAAATTGACACTGCCGGGACACTCACAGAAATTGTCCGTGCGATTGAGGAGGCCGGCGCGATTGAGGTGACCGCGTGTGCAACACACGGCGTCTTCTCTGGCCCAGCGATCGAACGAATTGAACACTGCAATGTGCGCGAGGTGGTGGTTACCGACTCAATTCCGCTACCAGTCGGCGCAAAGAGTACGAAAATCAAGCGCCTCTCCTCTGCCCCGCTCTTCGGCGAGGCGATCCGCCGCATTCATCTCGGTGAGTCGGTTGGCGCGCTCTTCGGTAAAGAGTCGGCAACTGCGGAAGAGATGCTCTTCTGGGACGAACACCAGACCGGGCCGGTCTCAACAGCTCCCTCCAGCGAGACGAGAACACGACGATGACACTGAAGCTGCATGGTCCAGATGAGCGCGGTGCAATGGTCACTCGCACTCCCGAGAAGAACGTCGACTGGCGCGCAACGCTGCGCAGTCCGCGATGGAACGTCGCGCCAATGAAGAATCCTGAAATGAATCCGACCAGCAGGCCGGTAAGCGCCCTCTTCTGGGTTGTGCTCGCCGCGCTTACCTTCGGCATCCTGGTGATCGGATACTCCGCCGGATTCTGGCGCTAGGCCTCCGCCGGCGATGGTCTTCGGCTTTCTCTCCCGACTTGTAGATTCAAACGACCGCGAACTCGGTCGCCTTAAGCCAATCCTTGACGCCGTCAACGCGCGCGCCAACGAGATGGAGGCAGCAACCGATAGCGAAATTCGTTCGCGCATTGATGCGATCTCAGCGGTAGTACGCACCCTTGAAGGTGACGCGCTCAAGACGGCGCTCGATAAAGAGTTGCCTGAGATCCTCGCCGCCGCACGTGAGGCATCGCGCCGCACTATCGGAATGCGTCCATATGACGAGCAAATCCTTGGCGCGATCGTGCTGCATCAGGGAAAGATCGCGGAGATGCGCACCGGCGAGGGAAAGACGCTGGTAGGGCCGCTCGGTGCCACCGTCAACGCCGTTGGTGGCCGTGGTGTGCACGTGGTTACCGTCAACGATTATCTCGCCCGTCGCGACGCACGTTGGATGGGCCCGATCTTCGCCTTCATGGGCCTCTCGATTGGCGTGATTGCCCACGACAGCTCATACATCTTCGACCCCGAATATCACAGCAGCGACGAACAGACCGCCAAGTTGCGCCCGGTCACACGACGTGAGGCGTACGCGGCTGACGTGACCTACGGCACCAATAATGAGTTCGGGTTTGACTACCTGCGCGACAACATGGTCACTGAGCTCGAACAGCGCGTGCAGCGTGGCCACGCCTTCGCCATCGTCGACGAGGTTGACAACATCTTGATTGACGAGGCACGAACGCCGCTCATTATTAGCGGCCAGGCAGCCGAATCACAGGATCTCTACGCAACGTTCTCGAAGCTCGTCCCGCGCCTTCGCGCGCGCGCCGCGGGCGCAGAGACGGGCGGCGACTACTTCCTCGACGAGAAGGAGAAAGCAGTCTCGCCAACCGAAGAGGGCGTCGCTCACGTAGAGCAGATGCTCGGCATTGAGAATCTCTATAGCGGTGATCCGCTATTGGCTCGTCACTTTGAGTCAGCGCTTCGGGCACATGCGCTCTTTAAGCGCGATCGCGATTACATCGTTGAGGGTGGCGAGATCGTCATCGTCGACGAGTTCACCGGTCGCAAGATGCCTGGACGACGTTGGTCAGAGGGCCTCCACCAGGCAATTGAGGCGAAGGAGGGACTTCGCGTTCAACGCGAGTCGGTGACGCTCGCAACCATCACCTTCCAGAACTATTTCCGTCTGTACGGAAAGCTCGCAGGCATGACCGGTACTGCAATGACCGAAGCGGAGGAGTTCAGCAAGATCTACAACCTTGAAGTGACTGCGATTCCAACGCACCGCCCTATGGTGCGCGATGACCAAGCCGATCTTGTCTACCGGACAGAACGCGCAAAGGACAGCGCCATCGTTGAGCACATTAAGGAGCGACGCGCCGCTGGCCAGCCAGTTCTGGTTGGCACCACATCAGTGGAGCGCTCAGAGCACCTCGCAACACTGCTCAAACGAGAGGGTATTCCGCACAACGTCTTGAATGCCAAACAACACGAACGTGAGGCGCCCGTTGTTGCGCAGGCGGGGCGTAGCGGCGCAGTCACGATCGCCACCAACATGGCCGGCCGCGGAACCGACATTGTCCTCGGCGGCAACCCCGCTGGGCTTGCCTCTGAGGCGTTACGTGTTCGTGGGTTGAATCCCGCCGAAGTTGATGCGGCAACGTATGCCGAGGCGCTTGCAGAGGCGGAGCGATCGTGCGCCGCCGATCGCGAGATTGTTCTCGCCGCGGGCGGCCTTCGCATCATCGGCACCGAGCGACACGAATCGCGCCGTATTGATAATCAGCTCCGCGGTCGCGCTGGTCGACAGGGCGACCCGGGTTCGTCTCGCTTCTACCTCTCGCTCGAAGATGATCTGATGAAGCGTTTTGCTGGCGAGCGCGTTGTTGGTCTGATGGATCGTCTCGGATTTGACGAAACCCAGGCGCTGGAATCGTCCATGGTCAGTCGCACCATAGAGGGCGCGCAGACACGCGTTGAGGGGTACAACTTCGACATTCGTAAGCGCGTCGTCGAGTTTGACGACGTCATCAATAAGCAACGTGCCACTGTGTATGGTGAACGTGATCGCGTTCTTCGTGGTGATGATCTCAACCTTACCGTTGAAGATTCACTCCGAGCAGAGGCGCGCTCCATCGTGATGACGCACTGCCCACCTGGCTTACCAGGCGACTGGAATCTTGAGGCGCTCAAGGGTGACTTGAAGCGTGCAGGAATTGAGCCACCTCAGGGGCTCGAGAACGTCGTTGAAGACGGGATTCTGATTGATGCGATTGAGGTTGCGGCACTTGAGGCGCTCAATAAGAAGGCGGCAGAGTTCGGCCCAGAGATCTGGCCGCGAGTCTTGCGCGCCGTGATTCTGCGAAGCATCGATCAGCTCTGGGTTGAGCACCTCACCGAGGTCGATGACTTGCGTCGCGGGATCGGGCTGCGCGGATATGCACAAGAGGATCCGTTAAATGCCTTTAAGAGGGAGGCGTTCAAGCTCTACGACGAATTCCAGGGCCTGATTCGAGTCAGCATCGGCCGCTCCATCCTGCGCGTCAGCGTGGTGCAGCAAGAAGCGCCCCGCCCCAAGATCGTGGCCGCCAGCGCCGCGAGTGCCACGTCGGCCCCAGCCCCCAAGGCGCCTGTGGTGGCCGCCGCGGGTGTAGGCCGGAATGACCCCTGCCCGTGTGGCTCCGGGAAGAAGTACAAAAAGTGCCATGGCGCATAGCGTGAGCAGCGAGTCCCCCGTGGACGCCGCGGTTCGGCTGGGTGAGGCTGCAGGGTGAGCGTCGACGCCACCTCCCTGCGGGACCTGCTCGGTCGCATCGAGGCAACCTCGGGGCGTCTTTGACCCCGTAGCGAAGGCCGCCCGGCTCGCCGAAATTGAGGCGGCAATGCTCGCGCCAGGCTTTTGGGATGACCAGCGCGCCGCAAGGCGCCTTGCTCGCGAAGCGGAGGGCCTCCGTGAGGAGCTCACCCTCTGGAAGGACCTCACGACCTCGGCTCGCGACCTCGGTGAACTTTTCGAACTCGCTGAGTCAGAAGGCGACCAGGGGTTGCAGGACGAGGTCGCAGCCAAGGCGGCACTTCTGGAGGTCGATTTTGAAAGAGCGCGCACCTCACTCCTCTTTAGTGGCGAGTACGCCGATGCTGATGCCATCGTCACTATCCAAGCGGGCGCCGGCGGCACCGAAGCATGTGACTGGACCGCCATCTTGCTGCGCGCCTACATGCGCTGGGCGGAACGACATAGCTTCGCCACCGAGATTGTGGATTCCACCGAAGGTGAGGGTGCTGGCTATCGCAGTGTCGTTTTAGAGATCCGCGGCCGCAATGCTTTCGGATGGCTTCGTGCGGAGCGCGGCGTCCATCGTCTGGTGCGCATCTCACCATTTGACGGACAGAAGCGACGACAGACAACCTTCGCCATGTTTGAAGTAATTCCAGAGGTTGAAGACGACGCTGAGGTAACGCTCAACTGGGATGAGATTCGTGTGGATACGTATCGGTCCAGTGGCGCCGGTGGCCAGCACGTGAACAAGACAGAATCAGCAGTGCGTCTCACCCACCTTCCCACAAACTCCGTGGTCTCCAGCCAAAACCAGCGCTCACAAATGCAGAACCGTGAAACTGCTGAGCGCATGTTGCGCGGGAAACTAATTGAACTGAAGATTCGCGCCCGTGAGGAGGAGCTGGCTCGTGTGCGTGGTGAGACCGTATCGGCAGGGTGGGGGAACCAGATTCGTAGCTATGTGTTGCACCCATACCAGATGGTGAAAGACCACCGCACCGGCCACCAGACCTCTGACACTACTGGCGTGCTTGATGGAGACTTTGACGCATTCATCCTCGCTGAACTCGAGCGTGTCTCCACAGGGGCGCCGCTCGCTGGCGGCAGTATTGATGAGGAGTAGGATCCACTCATGAGTGATGTAGTCGACATGGGCGAACTGGAAAAACCGGTTGTTGAGCTGATGGGAATCTCTGTGACTTACCCAAGCGGCCATATCGCCCTTGGGGATGTGAGTCTCACCATTCAGCGTGGAGAGTTCGCCTTCCTCGTTGGTCCATCAGGTGCAGGCAAGTCCACGCTCATCGGACTCCTGGTTCGTGACGTGCTTCCGACCACAGGCGAGGTCCATGTTGCTGGATTCCCAGTACATCGCCTCTCTGGTGGAGAGGTGCCAAACCTGCGTCGCCGCATCGGCGTGGTCTTTCAAGATTTCCGACTCTTACCGCGCCGAACCGTGCGCGAGAACGTTGCCTTCGCGCTTGAGGTAACTGGGGCGGCGCCAGAACGGGTTGCGAGTGCTACAGAACGCGCGCTTCGTATTGTTGGCTTGTCGCGGCTCGCTGATCGCTATCCGTCTGAGCTTTCAGGTGGCGAGCAGCAGCGCACCGCGATCGCAAGAGCAATTGTTGGGGACCCAGAGTTACTCATCGCAGATGAGCCGACCGGAAATCTCGACCCGCTCATCAGTTGGGAGATTATGGAGTTACTGATGGACATTAACCGCCTCGGGGTCACGGTGCTTGTGGCCACGCATGACTCTGACATCGTCACCACGCTGCGCCGTCGAGTGATCGGCCTTGAGGGCGGTCGCCTGATTCGCGACGAGGCAAATGCTACGTATCACCGGGTCGGCTGATGAACACGCAGAAAGAGAGCAAATCACATCGAAGCCGCCTTATTCGGCTAAGCGTGTCAGCAGCAGCGAACGGTCTCTCGCGAAACCGCCTCGCAACGATCGCCGCGACCACAACGATGACGTTGATGCTGATGGTGCTCGCCTCGGTACTCGTGATTCGCGCCGGTCTTGATGCGGCGCTCTCCTATGCCGATTCCAAGGTTGAGGTCATCGCCTACTTAAAGAGTTCCATCAGTGAGAGTGATGCCCGAGCGATTCAGGTTCAAATTGAGGCGATAGATGGGGTAAAGGAGACGACATATGTCAGTGCCGACGAAGCTCTTGCCGCGTTTAAGCTGCGGCTAAAGGAGCGCGGCGAGCCAGACCTCACTGGGAATCTCGGCGTGAACCCGCTCCCAGCCAGTTACGAGATCTCCCTCGATAACCCGGCTGATACCGGACGGGTTGCCGACGGCCTCGCCGCCATTCCAGACGCAGCCTCGATCAGCCGCGTCATCGATGGGCGGGCGCTTGCGGAGAGTCTCGTCGCCATCACAGGTGCGCTGCGCATCGTTGGCCTGATCATCGTGGTCGGCTTCTCGCTCGCTGTGCTCGCGGTGGTGGTAAACGCAATTCGGCTTGCCATCTTGGCTCGCAGCGACGAGATCGCAATCATGCGCATTGTTGGAGCGAGCGCCACCTGGGTCAGGCTCCCATTTATTCTTGAAGGCCTCGCGATCGGAGCTGCTGGGGCGCTAATAACGCTCTTCATCTTTGGCATCTTGAGTGCCAGCATTGGTGCCATCATGCTCAATCTCTTCCGTGTCCTTCCAGTACAAACCTCGGCGATCCTCGCGGGGCAGGTCTCAATTTCGGTCATCCTCGCGGGGCTCGGCCTCGGGGCGCTTGGCGCGCTACTCTCTCTGCGAGGGCGACTGAACTAGTCGCCACACGCAGAGAAGGAGCACCACCATGAACCTGACACCAGCGGGCACACCGCTCTTCACTCGAGCTGGTCGACTCCTTCTCGCCATCATCATTGCGATCGCCGCCTACAACGCTGGGCTGCGCTCCAGCGACAGCAGCGCGCAGGGAAGCGGCAGCCTCGATCTCGCGCGATTCAATGAAGTACTCACACTCATTCAAGAGCAGCATGTCGGACCAAAGAGCGACGAGGAGCTTGTCAACGGGGCAATCAAGGGACTCGTTGACTCACTCGATGATCCATATTCTCAGTACCTGACCGCAGAGGAGATGGCTGCGATGAAGGAGGGGCTCTCTGGGAGCTTCACCGGAATTGGTGCGGTAATTGACCTGCGCACCTCAGCTGGAGAACTCTGCACTGCAATCAACAGCGACTGTTTGCTTACGGTTGCCTCAACCATTGATGGCGCCCCAGCGCGCGCCGCAGGGATTCTTGGTGGCGACCAGTTCGTCGCGGTTGATGGCGACCCGCTCACCGGCCTCTC